>CAJUCB010000004.1:51227-58646 GCA_910584805.1 uncultured Oscillospiraceae bacterium | reverse complement strand
CCCATGCGCTGGAAGCCCTCCATCTGCACGTCGATGTAGTGCTGGGCGAAGTCGCGGCAGGCGGTGCGGAACTCCGGCACGCTCATGGCCTTGCGGTTGAGCTTGTTCTGCTTGATGATGGCGGACTCAATGGGCATGCCGTGGTTGTCCCAGCCGGGGATGTAGGGGGTGTAGTACCCCCGCATGGCGGCGGCGCGGGTGATGAAGTCCTTGATGGACTTGTTCAGGGCGTGGCCCATGTGCAGGGCCCCGTTGGAGAAGGGGGGGCCGTCGTGGAGGGAGTAGAGGGGCTTGCCCTTGTTCTTCTTCAGCAGCTCCCCATAGACGTCGATCTTCTTCCAATGTGCCAGCATGTCCGGCTCCCGCTGGGGCAGGCCTGCCCGCATGGGGAAGTCGGTTTTTGGCAGGTTGATGGTGGCGTTGTAATCCTGTGCCATAACTGTGTATCCTTCCTCTCTGCTTCCTCTCCCGCTGGAAAGACATTCGGCGGCGGTCATCCCGCCGCCGAATGTAAGAAGCATGAACATCGTTTATTTTCAGCCTCGCTGAGGGCGCCCCCTGGAGGGGACACCCAGTCCGGCAAAAAATGCTTGCATTTTTTGCGTCACTCTATTTCATAGTCCTTGCCAAATTCAATCTGGTCGAACACCCGGGTGTCCCCTGGGCCGTCTGGGGCAGCGTCGGGAACCGGGGCGGGTTCGTCCAAAATTTTGGCCATGTTGGCCTGGATGTCCTGGGCCATGCGCTGTTCGCCCCCGGCGGTGGCTGGGGCGGCCGGGGCGGCCGGTGTGGGGGGCGGGGCCACCTGGGCTTGGAGCTCGGAGAGGTTGCCGATGAAGGTCAGCTCCTTGGCGTAGAGCTCTTTGAGCCGGTCCACAAAGGTGGTGGTTGAGCTGCGGGCGGTTTCCAGGCGCAGCTCCTCGTTGGCCAGGGCGGCCTTGGCGTCCTCAATCCGGGCGCGGATGGCCGCTTCCTCCTGGGCCAGGGCGCTGCGGGTCTCCTGGCTGCGCCGCTGGAGCTCCACCACGGCTTCGTTGATGGTGGCCTGTTTCCGGGCCTCACCCTCCCGGATGAGCTCCTCGGCCATTTTCTGGGCGGAGTGCAGCGCCCGGCGCATGGCTTCCTCCGTGGCGCGGTATTCCTCCACCTTATCCACCAGCACCTTCAGCTTCCCCTTTAAGGATGCGTTCTCCTGGAAAAGCTCCCGGTAGTTGGCAATGAGGTTATCCAGAAAGGCATCCACCTGGGGCATGTTATAGCCGCCAAAGGAGGCTTTCGGGAAGACATGGCCTTCCGCTTCCTGGGGTGTCATCATATCTTGGGTCACTCCTATCCCTGTCTGTCTTTGTGGGCCTAACCTGCAATATGGGAACACCCACCAGCCCAACGGGCCTTAGCTTAGAAATACAGCCCGTTGTTTTCCAATTCGTCGATCAGATCCCCCATGATGTCCACATTATAGGGGGTGACGATGTATGTCTGCATGGCCACCTTTTTGATCTGCCCCTCCTGGGCGTAGGCCACGCCGGAGAGGAAGTCCAGCAGCCGCCGGGCGATGGCCGGGTCGGCTTTTTCCAGGTTGAGCACCACCGTGCGCTTGTCCCGCAGGTGGTCGGCGATGTCCGAGGCGTTTTCAAAGCGCTCGGGCTTCACCAGGACCACTTGGAGCTGGGCGGTGGTGTGGATGTTCACCACCTTGCCGTTGCCCCGGGGCTGGGCAGCGCCGGGGAAGTCGTTGGTGGCGTAATTCTGCCGCCGGGGCGGCTCATCTCGGGGGGGAGGCGGAGGGGCGGGCTCGTCCTCTTCCACGTCCTCCTCCCGGTCGTCATATTCGTCGTCTTCATATTCCTCGTCGTCCTCCATCTCGTCGTCATACGGATGGGCCAGGCGTTTGATCTCGTCAAAAAATCCCATGGTATCTGGTAACCCCCTATACTCTCCTGGCGGCGCCCGCGGGGCCGCGGCCTCAGCCCTGGGGATGCCAGGGGGGACGGGCGCCGAAGAGGGCCGTGCCCACACGCACCATGGTGGAGCCGCCCTCAATTGCCAGCGGATAATCTCCACTCATACCCATGGAGAGGCAGTCAATCGTAGAGTTATTATCCTCTAATTTGTCCTTCATGTCAACAAAAAGCTGATAAGTTTCTTGGAAAAAGCCGCGATTTTCCTCCTCTGACGCCGTGGCGGGGGGAATACACATCAATCCCCGCAGGCGCAGGTGGGGGCAGGAGAGGGCGTGCTGGGCCAGGGGGAGCACCTCATCGATGCCCGCGCCGCCCTTGCTCTCCTCGTCGCCGATGTTCACCTCTAGGAGGATGTCCTGGACGATGTCCAGCTTGGCGGCCTGTTTTTCCACGGCGTCCATCAGGCGGGTGGAGTCGATGGACTCAATCATGTCCACCTTACCCACCACGAACTTCACCTTGTTGGTTTGGAGATGGCCGATGAAGTGGACCCGGGCCCCCTCATAGGCGTTGTCCTCCAAATGGGCCACCAGCTCCTGGACCCGGTTCTCCCCGCACACGGTGATCCCCGCCTGGATGGCGTTGCGGATGGTGTCGGAGGTCTGGACCTTGGTGGCGGCCACCAGGGTGATTTCGGAGACGTCCCGTCCGGCGCGCTGGGCGGCCTGCTGCATGGTTTCCCGCACCGCTGCCACGTTGGCGGCAATGCTCTCATAGCTCTTGGTTTCTGGCATAGCTAACGTACCACCTTTCCGTTATAGAGTTCCACCGAGGAGACGATCACATCGTCCCCGGTTTTCAGGACCCGTTTGTCGTCCACGTCCTTGGGGGCGGCCCGGACCAGGTAGAAGTCGTCGTCCTCGGCGAGGATGCGCACCGGCCGGAAGCGGGCGGTGTAGCCCACGGCCACATAGACCCCCGTCTCCCCCTCTTCGTTGATATACAGGGCCTTTTTGGAGACCCGGATCCCTTCGTTGGTACGAAAGACCACCCGGCAGCTCTCCTGGCGCAGCCCGGCGGCCTCCTCCGCGTTTTGGGAGGAGCGCAGCAGCACCAGGGCCTGGTCGTCCACGGTTTCGCCCACGGAGGCCACGGTCATGGTGAGGGTGGTGGCCAGGGCGTCGAAGTAGACCTGCACCTGCTTGCCGGCGTAGAAGTTCTGGGCGGAGGTGCCGTCCATGGCCACGGCGTAATACCAGGTGGTGTTGGTGATGATTTTGCCCAGGTAGCCGCTGTTGTCCAGGGGCGTCAGGTTTGCCAGCTCCGCCAGGCCCTGGACGCTGATGCCGTCCAGGCTGTCGGGGTTGAGCAGGCTTTCATAGCCGTCCAGCTGGGTGGAGAACACCCCGGCGGCGGCGGCGGTGATGGTGGTGACGCCGCTGTTGCTGCTTTGCAGGGCGCGGTACTGGGCCCCCAGCTCCCCCGCCGCCTGGTTCATGGCCCCGGCCCCTTCGCTGGACACCAGGTATTCCCGGCGCAGCACCAGCTTGCGGTAGGTCTCCGTCTGCTGGGCCAGGTCGGTGTAGTTGCCGCTGGACGCGGAGGTGCGCAGGGCCACCATGGCCCCGCGCATCTGGTTTTCCAGGGCCACGCCGGAGGGGGACTCATTGTGGATGGCATATTGCAGGGCGGTGAGCTTTTTGCCGGTTTCCAGCAGCTCCGCCTGGTGCTTTTCGTACTCCTCGTCCTGGTAGACCACGGCGATGGTGGCGTCCTTGGCCACCCGTTCGTTCTCCTCCCGGTTGCGCTGCACCAAGCCCTCCCCAGAGGCCACCGGGATTTCCGAGCGCACCACCCAGCCCTGGGCCAGGGCGCTGCTCTCCATGGTGTCGGTATAGGCGGCGGTGAAGGTATAGGGGTTGCGCAGGCCAATCCACACGGAGAAGATCAGGTAGAGCACGAAAGCCACGATTACCGCGGGGATGAGGATGCGGGTATACAGTTCGCCCGGCTTTTTTTCTTCCATAGATGTAAGTTTCCTCTTCTGGATACAGGCCCCTTACTCGGCGTCGCCCTCCTCGCTGTCCCAGCTCAGGGGCCGCTCTGGGATGATGGTGGAGATGGCGTGCTTGTACACCATCTGCTGCTTGCCGTCGCTGTCGATGATGACCACAAAGGCGTCGTAGCCCCGGATTTCCCCCCGGATTTGGAAGCCGTTGACCAAAAACATGGTCACCCCCATCCGGCTGCGGCGGAGCTTGGCGAGAAGGTTGTCCTGTAGGTTCCGTTTCTTGATTTGTGTTGCTGTCTGCATGGTGACGCACTCCTTTTTCTTTGGGATGCGTCTATCCTACCCCTTTTTCCCTGACGAAATCGGTCGAATCTTGGAGGAGGGCGGGAAAATTGGGTATTTTTTCCAAATAAAACCACTTGCCACCCTGATTCCGGCGAAACCAGCTCAGCTGGCGCTTGGCGTATTGCCGGGAGCGCAGCTTCACCAGGGCCACCGCGTCCTCTAGGGGGCACTGCCCCGCCAGGGCGGGGAGGAGCTCCTTGTAGCCGATGGCCTGCATGGCGGTGGCGTCCTGGGGGACCCGGTTGGCCAGGAGGGCCTTGGCCTCGTCCAGCAGCCCCCGGGCCATCATCTCGTCCACCCGCTGGTCGATGCGGGCATAGAGGTCTTGGCGCTCCCGGTAGTTGAGGATGAGGGTCACCGCCTGGTAGCGGGGGGGCACGGCCTGGGTGCGCTGGTTGTGCTGGGAGATGGTCTCTCCGGTGTCGTACCAGACTTCCAGGGCCCGGAGGATGCGCTTTTCGTCGTTGGGGTGGACCCGGGCTGCCGCCGCCGGGTCGATGCCTTGGAGCTCAGCCCAAAGGGCCTGCAAGCCCTCCTGGGCGGCCCGGGCCTGTAGCCGGGCCCGGCTGTTTCCCGGGGGCTTGGGGGAGAAGTCCCGGCCGGAGAGGAGGCTGTCAATATACAGCCCTGTGCCCCCCACCAGGATGGGCTGCTTCCCCCGGCGGAGGATGTCCTCCAGGCAGCGCCCGGCCTCCTCCACATAGCGCCCCACGCTGTAGGGCTCCCTGGGGTCGGCCACCGCCAGCATGTGGTGGGGGATGCCCCCCATCTCCTCCGGGGTGGGCTGCGCCGTGCCGATGGCCATGCCCCGGTAGAGCTGCATGGAGTCGGCGGAGACCACTTCCCCGTGGAAGCGCTGGGCCAGGGCCACCCCCAGCTTGGTTTTCCCTGTGGCGGTGGGGCCGCAGACCACGATAATTGGGGGGGCCATGGCAGAGCTCCTTTCTATTCCAGAAAATGTAGCAGAAAAATGCAGATGAGACATGACGAAAAAAAGAATAAATTGTGAACGGCGTTATGTCCGCTTGAATTGCCGCTCCAACTCCCCCTTGCCCAGCCGGATGGCCACGGGCCTGCCGTGGGGGCAGTATTTCACCTGGCCGCTGACCACCGCCTGGGCCACCACCCGGAGCTCTTCCGGGCTGTTGCGCTGGCCGCCCTTGATGGCGGCCTTGCAGGCCATGGTGTGGAGGACGGCGTCCCGGGCGGCGGCGGGGTCCGCCCCGGCGCCGCTGAGAAGCTGCTCCGCCAGCTCCCCCAGGGTGCCCTCCACCTGGCCGGGGCTGAGATAGTCCGGGATTTCCCGGATGACCAGGGAATCCCCCCCAAAGGGGGCGCAGGCAAAGCCGAAGCTGGACAGCAAATCCTGCTGTTCCAGCAGCACCGCCGCCTCCTGGGGGGGCGGGGTGAGGACCAGGGGTTCCAGCAGGGCCTGGGACATGGGGGTGTAGCCCTGGGCCTTCATGCGGTCGAAGTTCAGCCGTTCATGGGCGGCGTGCTTGTCGATGAAGAGGACCTCGCCGTCCAGCTCCACAATGAGGTAGGTTTGCAGGACCTCCCCAGCCAGCCGCCAGGGGGCGGGCTCTGGGGTGGGGGGGGGCTGGGCGCTTTGGTCCCCAGGGGGGGCCTCCGGCAGGGGTTCCACCACCGGCTCCGGCGGGGGGACGGGAAGGCGTTCCTGGATGGGGGGGCCTGCCTCTTCCGCCGGTTCCGCCTGTTTGGGGGGCGGTGGGGATTGGGGGCTGGAATGCTCCGGCTTGGGCTGTGCCCCCTGCGCCGGGGATGCCTTGGGAGCCGGGGCTTCCCCGGCGGGTTCCCGCCCTTGTGCCGGTTCCGGCGGGGCGGGGGGCAGGTCTGCCTTGGCCTCCGGCCGCAGGAGATCGACGGTGGGCGTCCGAACCAGGGGGGCCGGGGTAGGGGTCAGGGTTTGGACGGCCTGCGCCGGGCGGGAAGTGCCTGCGGGCTTGGCGGCCTTGGGGGCGGAAAAGCTGGCGGTGGGGTGGGGGGTGTCGCCGCTGAGGGCGGAGAGGACGGCATAGTAAAGGCCCTGAAAGACCTTGTTCTCAAAGAGGAATTTCACCTCCGTCTTGGCGGGGTGGACGTTCACATCCACCTCGTTGGGCTTTACCGTCAGGTGGAGGACGCAGCCGGGGAATTTCCCCACCATCTTCTGGTTTTCATAGGCCCGTTCCAGGGCGGCCATCAGGGGCTTGGACTTCACCTGGCGGCCGTTGACGAAGAAGTGTTGATAGTTCCGGTTCCCCCGGCAGCAGGCGGGGAGGGAGACGAAGCCCTCCACAGTGACCCCTTCCCCCTCCCCCTTCACAGGGAGGAAGCCCAGGGCCAGGTCCCGGCCCAGGACGGCATAGAGGGCGGAGCGGATTTGCCCGTCCCCGGGGGTGATGAACTCCTGCTTTCCCTCCCGGAGGAATTTGACCGTGACCTCCGGGTGGGACAGGGCCAAGCGCTGGACCAGGGTGTGTACCGCGGCCCCTTCGGAGGCGTCCCGCTTCATGAATTTCAGCCGGGCGGGGGTGTTGAAAAACAGGTCCCGCACCACCAGGGTGGTGCCGGGGGGACAGCCAGCCTGCTCCTGGGAGAGGACTTGCCCCCCCTCCAAGACCAGGCTGGTGCCCAGGGTGGCCCCTTGGGGGCAGGTGAACAGCTCCACCCGGGCCACGGCGGCGATGGCCGCCAGGGCTTCCCCCCGGAAGCCCAAGGTGCCGATGGCCTCCAAGTCCTGGGCGGCGCGCAGCTTACTGGTGGCGTGGCGCAGGAAGGCGGTTTGGCATTGGCCCTCGGGGATGCCGCAGCCGTTGTCCGTCACCCGGATCAGGGCCATGCCCCCCCGCTGGATTTCCACGGTGAGGCTGGTAGCCCCGGCGTCGATGGCGTTTTCACACAGCTCCTTCACCACCGAGGCGGGGCGCTCTACCACTTCCCCGGCGGCGATGAGGTCCGCCACATGGGGGTCTAATACCTGGATGTCTGCCATGGGCGTGCCTCCGATCTGTTAGCCGTAACGGTCGTTGATGTTGGTTCGGATGTCCTTGATGATCTCCGCCGTGGCGGGGTCTTCCTTGCATTTTTTCTCCACCCGGCGGATGGAGTTGATGACGGTGGAGTGGTCCCGGCCTTGGAACTCCTTGCCGATGTCCG
>CAJUCB010000004.1:0-51217 GCA_910584805.1 uncultured Oscillospiraceae bacterium | reverse complement strand
AGGGAGAGCTTGGTCATCTCCCGGATCAGGTACATGGCGATGTGCCGGGGGAAGGTGGTGTCCTTGGCCCGGGCCTGGCCCCGGAGGGCCGTCTCGGTCATGTTGAAGAACTTGCTCACCTCGTCGATGATTACGTCGGGGGTGGGGAGGATGTCCGTGGTGTCCTTGAGCATGTCCCGCACCGCCCGGGTGACGGAGGTGGCGTCCACCTTGCTGTCCAGCAGGTCCCGGTAGGCCAGGATTTTGTTCACGGTGCCCTCGATCTGCCGCACGTTGGCGGTGATGTTCTCCGCCACATATTGCAAAACCTCTTCCGGCAGCTCCACCCCCATGCGGATGGACTTGTTCTTGATGATGGCCATACGGGTTTCGTAGTCCGGGGGCTGGATGTCCGCCAGCAGGCCCCATTCAAAGCGGGTTTTCAAGCGGTCCTCTAGGCGCAGCATCTCCTTGGGGGGACGGTCGGCGGTAAAGACGATCTGCTTTTTTTCCTCAAAGAGGGTGTTGAAGGTGTGGAACATCTCCTCCTGGGTGGAGTCCCGGCCGGCGATGAACTGCACGTCGTCCATGAGGAACACGTCCGCCGAGCGGTACTTGTTCCGGAACTCCTGGTTCTTGCCCTTCTGGATGGCCCGGATGAGCTCGTTGGTGAAGGCGTCCCCCCGGATGTAGACGATGCGGTAGTCGGGGTGGGCGTTGTGGATGGCGTGGGCGATGGCGTAGAGCAGGTGGGTTTTGCCCAAGCCGGACTCCCCGTGGATGAACAGGGGGTTGTAGCTCTCCCCGGGCTTTTGGGACACCGCCAGGGCGGCGGCGTGGGCAAACTTGTTGGAGCTGCCCACCACGAAGCGCTCGAAGGTGTAGTCCTCCGTGCCGGGGAGGAAGCGGGAGGAGGAGTCCTTGTGGGTGTACTTCTCCCGCTGCCCTTCCCCCAGGATCAGCACGTCCATCTCCGAGGCGAAGAGCTCATAGAGCGCCTTTTGGATGTCGGGCACATAGCGGTTTTGCACGATGTTTTGGATGATAGGGGAGGGGATGTACAGCACGAAGCGGGTCTCTTCCAGAGCCACAGGCTCCACTTCGGAAAACCAGGTGTTCACGGCGGTCTCCGTGAGGTGGTTGCGTAACATATCCAGGATTTTTTCCCATACTCCGATGGCGGGATTCATATATTTGCTCTCCTTTGGCCCCTGGGCCTCTTTTTTCTGCCACAATTCTATTGAGTAGTTCAGTATACCAGATTTTTCGCGGTATAGCAAGGTATTTGGCGGGGTTGTCTTGGGGCACCCGCCCCCATCGCAAATTTTCTCTTGACATAGCGCCCCCCCTTCCCTTATAATAGCGTTCATGTAATTGCGCATTTCTTTTGACAACCGCGGCCGGGCTGCCCTCGGCCGTTGTGGTGGGCGGGCCTGTCCCGCTGGAAATAGATACAGGAGGTGTATCGGAATGGTTCGTACCTATCAGCCCAAAAAGCGTCAGCGCTCCAAGGAGCACGGCTTCCGCAAGCGGATGCACACTGCCAATGGCCGCAAGGTCCTGGCCCGTCGCCGCGCCAAAGGCCGTGCCCGCCTGACCCACTGATGCCAGGGCAATCGCATATCGACAGATCACCAGAAAGGGCGGGGAAACAGCTTCCACCGCCCTTATTGGCTTGGCGGGAAACCCGCCGCCGGTATGCCCTTGCCCGCCGTACTCCCAGGGGAGAAACACCGTGAAGTATACCGTCTCCTTAAAAGAAAACAGGCTCTTCCGCCGGCTCTACGCCCGTGGCCGCAGCGCCGTGGCCCCCACCATGGTCCTCTATTGCCGTCCCAACGGCAGGGGGGAAAACCGCCTGGGGCTCACCACCGGCACCAAGCTGGGCAATGCCGTGGTGCGCAACAAGGTCCGCCGCCGCCTGCGGGCCATCTACCGCACCCACGAGGCCCTGCTGCGCCCGGGCTTCGACATCGTCATTGTGGCCCGGATGCAGGCGGTGCAGCGGCCCTATGCCCAGATGGAGGAACAGTTCCTGCGCCTGGCCAAAAAGCTGCGCCTGACCCGGGAGGAGGCGGGGGACAAGGCCCCCAAAAAGGAGGGCGCCCCATGAAAGCCCTGCTCCTGGCCCTGATCCGCTTCTACCAGCGCGGCATCTCCCCTCTGCGCCCCCCTTGCTGCCGCTTCATCCCCACCTGCTCCGCCTACGCCCTGGAGGCCATTGAAAAATACGGGGCCTTAAAAGGCGGGTGGTTAGCTTTGCGGCGCATCCTGCGCTGCCACCCCTTCCACAAACAGGACAGCATCGCCTACGACCCTGTGCCCTGAGGGGGCGGCGCGCCTGCCCGGTTCGCCGGGACCCAAGAAACTTGGAGGCAATGATTCCATGACCATGATTCTCACCCCATTCGCCAAGCTGATCCTGTGGTTCTACGAGATCACCGGCAGCTACGCCATCGCCCTGGTCCTCTTCGGCCTGGTGGTGCGTATGATCCTCTTCCCCGTCTTCCTGAAAGGGCGCAAGAGTATGCTGGCCATGAGCGGCCTGGCGGAAAAGCAAAAGGTCCTGCAACAAAAGTACATGCGCGATAGACAGCGCTACAGCATCGAGCTGCAAAAGCTCTACGAGGAGGAGGGGGTCAAGCCCTCCGGGGGCTGCCTGTGGTCGTTCCTGCCCATGCCCTTCCTCATGCTGCTCTACCTGGTCATCCGCCGCCCCCTGACCTACCTGATGGGGATGTCGGAGGATATGTTCAACTCCGTGTCCAACCTGCTCTATGGCGAGGTGCTGGACTACAAGAACCAGCAGCTGCAAATGGCCCAGGATGTGTTCTTGAACCACGACCGCATCACCTCCGCCGTGCCGGAGCTGTCGGATATGCCCATGATCGACTTCTCCTTCCTGGGCGCAAACCTCAGCAGCACCCCTCATTTCATGTTCTGGAAACAGGAGGACCTGCTGCCAGCCTTTGTGCTGTTCATGATCCCCGTGGTCTCCGCGGTGCTGAACATCGTCACCACCCGGGTGTCCACCAGCGTCAACGCCAAGATCACCGGGGCCAGCCGCACCATGGACCAGAACACCAAAATGACCATGTTCATGATGCCCCTGTTCTCCCTGTGGATCTGCTTCACCCTCCCCGCCGCCCTGGGCATCTACTGGATTGCCAACAGCGTCTTTGCTATCCTCCAGGAGTACATGAACATCCCCTTCCTGCGCAAGCACCAGAAGAAGCTGGAAGAGGACAAGGTCAAGCGGAGGGAAGAGGAAAAGGAACGGGTCAAGCAGGAGAAGAAGGCCCAGGCCGAGGCCAAGAAAAAGGCCGCCGAGGAGATGCGCCGCATCCAGATGGAGCGCAAGGTCAACAAGAGCCTTGCCGCCGCCAGCCGGGTGGGCATGCGCACCTATGCCCGCGGCCGCAGCTATGACCCCGACCGCTACCCCAGCTACCCCTATCGGGAGATCGCCGAGATCGTCCAGGAGCAGGAGGCGCAGCGGGAGCGTATGATGGCGGAAAAGGCCGCCGGGAAGGGCAAGAAGGACGCCGCCATGCCGCCCCCGCCTGCCGCCCCCGCCGATCCCGCCCCCGTGGACACCGCCCCGGCGGAGGAGGAGGCCATCCCGGCCCCCCTGACCACCCAGGAGCTGGAGGCCCAGGCCTTGGAGAATATCCAGGCTGAACAGGAAGAAGAATAAGGAGAGATGGCCTTATGTTGAAATGGATAGAAGCCACCGGCAAGAACGAAGATGCCGCCATCCAAAACGCCCTGGAACAGCTGGGGCTGGACCGGGACAGTGTTTCCGTGGAGGTCTTGGAGCGGGCCAAGAGCGGCTTTTTTGGCCTTGGCGGCAACCCCGCTAAGGTGAAAGTGACCTACGAGGCCCCCGACGAAGCCCCCCCGGCCCAGGAACCCGTCCCCCAGCCTGCCCCTGCCGCCCCCCAGCCGGAGACACCCGCCGCCCCCAAACGGCGGGCCCCCAAGGGCAGCCGCCAGCCGGAGCAAGGGGCCCAGACAGCGCCCCCCGCCGAAAAACCCGTCCCGGAAGCCCCCCCGGCACCCCACCCCGCTGAGGAAGCTGCCCCAGAGGCCGCCCAACCCGCCGCTGCCATCCAGGACCCCCCGTTGGAGGGGGCAGAGCTGGAACAGCGGGTCCAGGGCTTCCTTCTGGGCTTGCTGGAACACATGGGCGTCAGCGCCCAGGTGAAGGTCCAGCCCCAGGGAGAGCGGGGGGTGCAGGTTACCCTGGAAGGGGAAAAGCTGGGCTCCCTCATCGGCCACCGGGGGGAGACCCTGGACGCCATCCAGCAGCTGACCAACTACGCCGTGAACCGGGGCCGCAGCCACCGGGTGCGCATCCACGTGGACGCGGAGAACTACCGGGCCCGGCGGGAGGAATCCCTCCAACGCCTGGCCACCAAGGTGGCCGGGAAGGTGGTCAAATACCGCCGCAACATCACCTTAGAGCCCATGAACGCCTACGAGCGCCACGTAATCCACGAGACCTTGCAGGACTACCCCGACATCGTCACCTATTCCACCGGCGCGGAACCCAACCGCCGCACAGTTATCGCATTCTCCCGTGGAAAACATGCCTATTAAAGTAGAAGTAGATTAAAGTTTTCGTCCACCTTTTTCAGTCGAAGCGCGAAGCCGTCATGAGCAGCGGGCTAAGCCCCGGAGCGCAGGCGAAGCCCAAGGAGGGGCCATAGGCCCCGGATGGGTTCGCCGGAGTCGGAGGGGCTTAGAACCGCGTCGCGAATAGGCGTAGCGTGACACCAAAAGGTGGCAGGGTGCAGGGGCAGCGCCCCTGCCGGGTTTGGGCGGAGCCCAACCTAACCGTCGTTTGAACGAAGGAGATGACCCACATGTCTGATCTGCGCCCGCGCATCCACCCCCAGCTGCAAGCCTGGTACGACGCCTCCCCTGGCTTCGACTTCGACCACTTGGAGGACTTCGTGGCCCGCTGCAACGCCCAAGAGCTGGAAAACCTCAAGGAGGACCCCGCCGTCAGCGTCCGGGACCAGAGGATCCCCGGCCCGGAAGGGGCCCCGGAGGTGAAATTGCGCATCTACGAGCCTAAGCAGCGCCCCGGTGACACCCTCCCCGGCCTGCTGTTCTTCCACGGGGGTGGCTTCCTCTTTGGCAGCGTCTACCGCCAGGAGGCTTTGTGCCAGCGCTATGTGAAAAACGTGGGCTGCGTGGTGATCTCTGTGGAGTACCGCCTCTCCCCCAAGTGGACCGCCCCCGCCGCCCTGCTGGACTGCTACGAAGCCCTGCTGTGGGTCCACGCCCACGGTCAGGCGCTGGGGGTGGACCCGGAACGCCTGGCGGTGGCCGGCCTCTCCGCCGGGGGGAACCTGGCGGCGGCGGTGGCCCTGTACGCCCGGGATAAGAAGGGCCCCGCCCTCTGCCTGCAAATGCCCCTGTACGCGGAGCTGGATTACCGTTTGGATACCCCCTCCGCCCAGGAGATCACCGACAAAAAGGTCTGGTGCCTGGACAACTGCCAAGCCTCCTGGGAGAAGCTCCTGGGGCCGGGGGGGCTGCCCAGCCAGTATGTCTCCCCCGCCTTGGCCAAGGACCTGACAGGCCTGCCCCCCCTCTTCTCCTATATCGGCCAGTTGGACCCAGGCCGGGACGAGAACATCCAGTATTGGAGCCGCCTGATGGCGGCGGGGGTCCCGGTGGAGTACCACGTATTCCCTGGCTGCTACCACTGCTTTGAGCTCAGCGTCCCCGACGCGGACCCCAGCCAAGTGGCCTATGCTCTGAGCTGCGCCGCCCTGCGGCGGGCCTTCGGGGCCCAGCCATGACCCCCCTGGAACAGCGCATGGCCCGGCGGAGGCTGAGCCATGCCTACCTGGTCACCGGGGAGGCACGGGAGGCCCTGGCGGGGCAGTTGGCCGCCGCCTGGGTCTGTACCGGGGCCACGCCCCCCTGCGGGGGCTGTTCCGGCTGCCGGAAAGCCGCCCAGGGCATCCACCCGGATATCATCCTGGCGGACCCGGAAGGGGAGGGGCTCAAGGCGGAGCAGGTCCGGGCCCTGCGGTCCGACGCCTATATCCGCCCCAACGAGGCCCCCGCCAAGGTGTATGTCCTCCCCCACGCCCATTTGCTCAACCCCACAGGGCAGAATATCCTCCTAAAGCTGGTGGAGGAGGGGCCGGCCTACGCCCGCTTCCTCTTCCTGACCCCCAACCCGGACCTGCTGCTGCCCACCATCCGCTCCCGCTGCGAGACCCTCCGGGCCGGGGGGGAGGCGGAGGCGGAGGCCAGCGCCCAGGGGGCCGTGTTGGCCTCCTGCTTTATGGGGGCGGCCTCCACCCTGGAAGCCCTGCCCTTCCTGGTCTCCTTGGAGAAGAAGAGCCGGGAAGAGCTGGCCCTGCTCCTGGAGGAGGCCCACAACCGCCTGGTGGAGGAGGCCAGCCGCCAGCCCAAGCTGCTGGAAGCGGTGGACCGCCTGGAACCCATCCGGGCCGCCAGTGCCTTCAACATCAGCCCCGGCCATCTGGCGGGGTGGATCATGGCGGTGTTATAGCCGCCGCAGTTGAAAAGAAGCCATCGGGTCTTTTCAACCTAAGGAGTAACTAAATTTTATGGAAATCATCAGCGTTCGCTTCCGCAGTGAAGGGAAGCAATACTATTTTGACCCCCAGGGTGCCACCTACCGGCCAGGGGACGGGGTGATGGTGGAAACTGCCGCCGGCATGGAGTATGCCACCTGCGTCCGGGGGAACTTTGAGCACCCCACGGAAACCCTGGTCAACCCCCTGCGCCCGGTGCTGCGCCTGGCCAACCAGGCGGACCTGCTCATCGTGGAGCGCAACCGGGAGAAGGAGAAGTACGCCTTCCGGGTCTGCCAGGAAAAGATTTTGGAACACAAGCTGGAAATGAAGCTGGTGGGGGTGGAGTGCGCCTTTGAGGGCACGAAAATCCTCTTCTTCTTCACCTCCGAGGGGCGGGTGGACTTCCGGAGCCTGGTGAAGAGCCTGGCCGCCGTGTTCCACACCCGCATTGAGCTGCGGCAGATTGGCATCCGGGACGAGGCCAAGCTCCTGGGGGGGCTGGGTGTGTGCGGCCGCCCCTTCTGCTGCGCCTCCTTTTTGAAGGACTTCCAGCCGGTGTCCATCAAGATGGCGAAAACCCAGAACCTGTCCCTGAATCCCACCAAAATTTCCGGCACCTGTGGCCGTTTGATGTGCTGCCTGAACTATGAGCAGCATGCCTATGAGGATTTGGCCAAAACCTGTCCCCGGGCGGATTCCTTCGTGGAGACCCCCGACGGGGCGGGGACCATCATCAGCGTCAACACCCTCCGGGAGACCTGCCGGGTCCGCCTGGACAGCGCCCCGGACAGCCTGAGCACCTATCACAACAGTGAGCTGCGGGTTGTCCGCAACGGCAAGGGCAAGCGCCCCGAGGGCTACGTGGAGCCCCCCAAGGCAGAGCTGGAAAAGCTCCGCCGGCCCCCCGACCCGGGGACAGAGCCCAGCACCAGCCAGTTGGCCTCTGCCTTGGACCAGTATATGTCTACCTACCAGGCACTTGAGGAGGCAGGCAGCCCTGCCCAGCCTGCTGGCACCCACGAGCGTGGGGGCGAGGGCAACCGCCGCCGCCACCACCGCAGCAGCCGCAGCCGCGGCGGCAAGGGAGACAAGCCACCAGAGCGCCGGGACGGCAAGAAAGGCCGTTCCCATTGGCGCCGCCGGGGCGGCGGACGGCGAAAGCCGCCTATGGACTGAGCCGCCGCCCCATATATAGAGAGAGAAAAGGCACGGGACCGCCCCAGCGTAAGCTGGTGGCGGTCCCGTGTCGTTTTTCATAGGCTTACAAATCAATCAAAGGCCAGACCCAAGTACCCCTCCTGCTTGTGGTACTTGGCTTTCAGCTCCTGGTCATACCAGGTAATCATGCCGAAGGGCTGGACATAGCTGCCGTTGATGCCGTCCCAGAAGGCTGGGGTGCGGATGTGGTAGCGGATGGCGTCCAGCTCCTGGCTGATGACCTCCACCGCCTGGAGCATCTTCTCCTGGGGGAGCATCAGCTCCTTCACCAAAAGGCGGCGCTGCTGGACATACTCAATGGCCGCACAGCCCACCGTGTCCCCAAACTCCAGCTTGAACAGGTCGCCGCCGAAGAGGTGGCTGCCAATCTGCTGGAACTGGACCATGTGGTCGGTGTAGGTCATGTGGAAGGTGCCTTTCAAATAAGTCTCCCGAATCTCATTGTACTCCTTGGGGGAGATGGGGGCCATGGTGCCGCCGCCGGTGTTCCCGGTGAGGTTGGAGGTGAGTACCTCCACCTTCCGGGTGGCGAAGCACTCCTGCATCCCGATGGCCTCGAAGAAGCGGTGGAGGGAGGGGGAGGCGGGCACCAGGACCATGGCCTTCATGCCCTTTTCCTTTAGGTATTGGTCGCCGTAGCTGAGGAGCTGCCGGGCGTGGCCCTTCCCCTGGACGTAGGGGTTGGTGGCCAGGGCGTAGACGTAGCCCACGGGGACTTCTGTGCCGTCGGGGAAGGCCAGGGTGCTGGGGAGCATGGCGGCCATGGAGTTGATTTCCCCGTCCTCGTCCACCACCAGGACTTGATCCGGGGTGCAGAATTTTTGGTAGAATACGTCGATATAGGCGCTGGCGTCCCCGAAGCACTTTTTCCAGAGCTCTTTTTGCAGGGGGACGTCTGCCTGGGTGGAGCTGCGAATGGTTATCATAGAGCATACCTCCTATAGATATACAAAATATACAATCATAGTGGAGAATCCATGAGATACAGCGGGTTTCCCGCTGTGCTTATTGTTCCACCGCGTAAATTTTTTCCCCCATCAAGTCTGGGTAGTAGGACTGTTTTGCTTTGCGCAGGCCGGGCAGGCCCATGTCCTCCTCCCGGTTGAGGTAGCGGATGTCGGGGTAGTGTTCCCGGACCCAGCGGGCGAAGGAGCGGGTGACGGCGGGGTAGGCCCCCTGGATATCCTCCCGGGCCCGTTCAAAGCTCACGTCGAACACCGTGGGGCTCAGGGGCGCCCCCAGGGTGAAGCCCAAGAGCTGGTCCTGCCAGCGCAGGACCAAGCCGTGGATGCCCAGCAGGGCCCGGTCTTGGAGGGCCCGCTGCAGGGCCCGGTGCTCCCGGTCTAAGGAGCGCAGGCCCTGGGCGGTCTCCCGCTCCTTGGCGGCCTTCAGCCAGTTCCGGTCCAGCGCCTGGCACAGGGGGAGGTCCGCGTCGGTCATGGGGGCCCAGGTCCAGCCGGGGCAGTTCTCATCCAGGCGGTGGATGTGGTTGCGCTTGGCGTGGAGCTTCTTCCCCGGCAGCTGCGCCAGGCGCTGGACCTCATAGAGGTAGTCAAAGCCGTCCCGCAGGGGCTGGAAGGAGAAGCGGCCGGGGTAGTGTTCTTCCAGGCAGGCCTGGTGCTCCGCCGTCAGGGAGGCCAAACGCAGGGGTTCGTCCAGACGGTGGGCGTCTTGGAGGATGGCGTCCAGGGCGGGGCGGGGGTCCCCCCGGCCGGCAGGCCAGAGATAGACCGTCCCCTGGCTGTTGTGCAGGCGCACCAGCAGGCGCTGTTCCAGGGGGGCAATCTCGGTGGAATAGGCGTCCCGCCAGCAGCACAGCAGGGGGAAGCTGTAGTCGCACAGGGGCAGCCCCTCCGCCATCAGCAGGGGCTGGGCCCAACCGCGCTGGGCGGGGGTGGGTGCTTGAAAGCGTATCATAATCGTTGCAACCGGTTCCTCTTATAGTGTAATGGGTTTGATTTCGTACTTGTTGTTCCGGGCGATTTCGTCCAGGCGGATTTCCTCGGTGATGGAGGAGAGGAGGTTGTAAGCCGCCCCCTGGTGCTTGGCCCGGCCGGTGCGGCCGATGCGGTGGACATAGTATTCCCCCTCTTCGGGGATATCATAGTTGATCACTGCGTCCACATCGTCGATGTCCAGGCCCCGGGCGGCCACGTCGGTGGCCACCAGCACCCGCAGCTCCCCCTTGCGGAAGGCGGTGAGCACCTGCTCCCGGACCTTCTGCCCCAGGTCCCCGTGAATGCACTGGGCGGAGATCTGCCGCATGCGCAGCAGGCCGGTGATGCGGTCGGTGTTGTTCTTGGTGTTGCAGAACACAATCACCCGGTCCAGCTTTTGGGTTTCCAGGATGGTGGTGAGCAGGTCCACCTTGCCCCCCAGGTCCACTTTTAGGCGGTACTGGCTGATTTTGGGGCGGTTCTCTTGGAGGGGGCGCACCACGATTTCCACAGGGTCGCGCTGGTAGACCCAGGAGATATCCATGACCTCCCGGGAGATGGTGGCGGAGAACATCCCCAGGTTCCGGCGGTTGGGGATTTGCTTGAGGATGTGGGTGACATCCTTGATGAAGCCCATGTCCAGCATCCGGTCGGCCTCGTCCAGCACCACGGTTTCCACCTTATGCAGGCGCACGGTGCGGCGCTTCATGTGGTCCATCAGCCGCCCCGGGGTGGCCACCACGATTTGCGGGCGTTTTTTCAAGAGGTTGATCTGCCGTTCAATGGGCTGCCCGCCGTAGAGGCAGGCCACCCGGATGCCGGGGAGGAAGGCGCACAGCTGGCGCAGCTCGTCCTGAATCTGCATGGCCAGCTCCCGGGTGGGGGCTAGGATCAGGCCGGTGACGTCCAGGCCCTGGGGGTTGGTGTGCTCCACCATGGGGATGCCAAAGGCAAAGGTCTTGCCGGAGCCGGTGGGGGCCTTGGCAATGACGTCCTTCCAGTCCTTGAAGCAGGGGATGGCCCCGGCCTGCACCGGGGTGGCCAGGGTAAAGCCCTTTTCATCCAGGGCCCGCAGCAGGCCAGGGGAGAGGTTCATTTCGCTGTATCGTAAATCGAGTTCCACTGTGGTGCCGTTGATTTCCATGCAAATAACGTCCTTTTTTCCATTTTCTCTATCTTACCACAAGCGGGTGGGGGAATCAAGCTCTGGGTTTGAGAGAGTGAAAACGGTAACAAAAAGTACTTTTTCTTCCCGTGGCTTTATGGTATAATGTACTTTCAAAATTTATAGATATAGGAACGAAGCATTGTGATGAAAGAGAACCTTCCAGCGTCCGCCCCCGATGGGATCATCGAGGGCCGCAACGCCGTCACCGAGGCCCTGCGGGCGGGGACGGCCATAGATAAGATATACCTGCTCAAAGGCGAGGGGGACAGCGCCCTGGGCCACATTGCCTCCGCCGCCCGGGAGCGGGGGATTGTGGTGTCCCACGCCGACCGGCGCAAGCTGGACGCCATGAGCCGCACCCATGCCCACCAGGGGGTCATTGCCGTGGCGGCGGTGCGGGAATACGCCAGTGTGGAGGACATCCTGGCCGCCGCCAAGGCCAAGGGGGAGGCCCCCCTGGTGGTGATCTGCGACGAGCTCACCGACCCCCACAACCTGGGGGCGGTGATCCGCACCGCCGAGTGTGCCGGGGCCCACGGGGTGGTCATTCCCAAGCGCCGCTCCGCGGGGCTCACCGCGGTGGTGGCCAAGACCTCCGCCGGGGCGGTGAGCCACCTGCCGGTGGCCCGGGTGGCCAACCTGGCCTCCCTGTTGGAGCGCTTGAAGAAGGAGGGGCTGTGGATTTTCGGCGCCGCCGCCGAGGCTGCCACCCCCCTGTATGACGCGGACTTGAAAGGCCCTGCCGCCATTGTCATTGGCTCCGAGGGCAGCGGCATGAGCCGCCTGGTGGCGGAGCGCTGCGACGTGCTGGTGAGCATTCCCCTGCGGGGGAAGCTGAACTCCCTCAATGCCAGCGCGGCGGCGGCGGTGCTGCTTTACGAAGCCGTGCGGCAGCGGCTGTGACTTTGATTGATGAGGCTATCCTATGGCAGATGATAACTACAGCTTAAAGGACATACTGTGGGAGTATTCCGACTTCCCCCCCCCAGGCAAAGGCCCTGCCCCCCTGGCGCCCCAGGCGCCGGAGCTGTCGGTGGCCAAGCCCCCGGCGGAGAAGGCCCCGGCGGCCCAGCCTCCAAAGGGGGAGGCCTCCCAGCCCGAGGGGCAGGCCATGGAGGCCACCCGGCGCTTTACCCCTGGCTCCAAGCCCCCGGCGGGGAGCCCCCCACCAGTCCAGGCCCCACCCCCCGCGCCGCCTCAGACCACCCCCCAGGCAGGGGTTGCCCCCCAGGCAGGGGCTGCCTCCCAGGCAGGGGCTGCCCCCCAGGCGGGGGCCGCCTCCCAGGCGGGGGCCGCCTCCCAGGCCACCGTACCGGCCCAAGGGGGGCCCGTGGTGGAGGAGATTGCCAAGACAGTCCAGGCGGCGCAGCAGCAGGCCCCTGCGGCCCCCCAAGGGGGGGGCCAGCCCAGCGCTGCCCCGGGGCCGTCCCAGGCTGCCCCGGAAAGCGGCCCAGAGGAGGGGGATACCTCCCCTGCCCCGCCAGAGGCAGAGGCCCCGGCGGAGGGGGCAGCGGAGGGGGCCGCCCCCCAGCAGGAGGAGGGGCAGGCAGCCCCGGCATCCAACGCCCCAGAGGGGGCGGAATCCCCCGCCCCCCAGGACAGCGACGAGGAGGATGAGGAGGAGGAAGGGGAACCCCAAGAAGTCCCCACCTCTGACGGGCCGGACTTGTTGGTCTTTGGCGAGAAGGAGCCGGGGGAGGCCGGGCAGGTCCAGGGCCCGCCACCGCCTAAGGCGTCCCCGCCGCCAGAGGGGGGCGAAACCGCCCAGGCCGAGGGGGCGGAGGCCGGACGTAAATTCCACTTCCCCTGGGAGCGCCAGGCCAAGGCCCCCGTGGAGCCGCCGCCAGACGCCCCCCCAGGGCAGTTGGCCAAGGAGTATGAGGAGGTGTTGGGGGGCTTGCAGCCCCGCTGCATCTTCTCCATGGTGGTAGCGGTGGTGCTGCTGGCCATCACCTACACCAAGGTCAGCGGCCTGTTCCCCATGTTAAACGGCCTGATCCCGGACAAGCTGCTCTTGCCGGTGGGGCTGGTGCTCTTTGGGGTGTGCGCTGTGCTGGCCTTAGAGGTGTTGGAGGAGGGTGTGATGCACCTGATCCACCTGCGGCCCAATGAGGACAGCCTGGCGCTGTTTGCCACCCTCTTTACCGTGGTGGACACCGCCACCATGATGACCATGGAGTTCCGGCCCTTTACGGTGCCGTTTTTGGCCCCCTGCGCCCTGGTGCTGGCCTTCCACCTGTTGGGGCATTATTTCACCATCTCCACCCGCTGGGAGGCCTGCAAGACAGCCGCCACCGTGGCCCAACCCTACGTGGTCACCAAGGACCCGGAAATCTACGGCAGCCAGAGCGCGTTTCGCAAGTGGATTGGCACCCCCGCTGGCTTCGGCAGCCAAATCCGCAGCACCAGCCAGGGGGCCCTGCGCTTCCAGCGGCTGACCATTGTGCTGCTGGCGGCCTGCCTGGGCTTAGGCCTGCTGACCACCGTAGCCCACCACCAGCCCAAGCTGGTGTTCTGGTCCCTGTCGGCCCTGTTCACCGCCGCCGCCACCCTGGGGGCGCCCATGATGCTGAGCCTGCCGGCGAAGCTCCTGAGCAAGAAGCTCTCCCGCCTGGGGGTGGCCCTGGCAGGCTGGCCTGGGGTCGACAACAGCCGGGGCTGCCGCACCGCCGCCCTGGGGGACTACGACCTCTACCCCCCCGGCTCCGTGGTCATCACCAAAGCCACCCCCCTGGGGGCCTTCTCTGTGGACCGGGTGGTGGCCCTGGCGGCCTCGGTGGTTCGGGTGTCCGCCTCCGGGCTGGCCTACCCCTTCGACCGCCTCCTTCAGGAATACCACGGCAACTACTCCGCCGTGGAACGGCTGCTGATGCAGCCCGGGGGCCTGGCGGGGCAGATCGGCGGGCTGCAGGTCCACGTGGGCAACAGCGGCTTTATGAGCCGCCTGGGCCACACCATCCCCCCGGAGATCAAGGCCAAGGACGCCATTTTCTGTGCCGTGGACGGGGACTTAGCCGGGGCCTTTACCCTGCGCTATACCCTCCATCCCACCATCCTCCCCGCCCTGCGGGCCATGTTTGCCCATCGGCTCAACCCCCTGCTGGTGACCCGGGACTTCAACCTCAGCCCCCACCGGCTGCGGCTGAGTGGGCAGCTCCCGGCCAATAAAATCAACTTCCCGGACCTGCAAAAGCGCTTCCTGCTCTCTGGCCCCAACCAGAAGCACGACAACACCTTGGTGGCGGTGCTGTGCCGGGAGGGCTTGCCGCCCTTCTCCGATGCCCTCATCAGCGCCCGCCGCATCCGGAGGGCCCACTGGCTGAACACCATCCTGGTGTGTGCCAGCGCCTGCGTGGGGGTGTTCCTCACCGCCACCCTGTCCAGCGGCGGGGCCACCGTAGCCCTCACCGCCTGGACCCTGTCTATGTACCTGCTGCTGTGGTTCGTGCCGCTGCTGTTCCTCTCCCTCTGGGTGACGCAGTATTGAAGGGCAGGATGGAGGACGGCGTTTTTTCCAGAATCCCAGTAACACAAAGAAAAATCCAGGCCCAAAAACAGCCCCTGGTCCCAAAGACCGGGGGTTGTTTGACGAACATCTGTTTGATTTCCTAGGAAAAGTGTGGTATACTACGGGCAAAGCAAACGCCGTTCCCCAAGGAGGGTGAGAGCATGGACAGACTGACCCCCAAACAGCAGGCCCTGTGTGACTTCCTGCGCCAGTTCACCCAGGAGCGGGGCTATCCCCCCACTGTCCGGGAGATCGGGGAGCACCTGGGCTTGCGTTCCACTTCCAGCGTCCACTTCCACCTGAAAAAGCTCCTGGACGCGGGCATTGTCTACATGGAGCCGGGAAAGACCCGCTCCATCACCCTGGTGGAGGAGGCCTTGCCCCCAGAGGGGCAGATCCCCCTGCTGGGCAACGTGGCCGCCGGGTCCCCCATCCTGGCGGAGGAGTGCATTGAGGAATACATCCCCTTTGACACCGGGGGCCGCCCAGAGGAGTATTTTGCCCTGCGGGTGCGGGGGGAGTCCATGCTGGGGGCAGGGATTTTACCCGGGGACCTGGTGGTGGTTCACAGCCAACAGGAGGCTCGCCGGGGGGAGATCGTGGTGGCCCTCTTCGAGGACGAGGCCACAGTCAAGACCCTGTCCTACCGGGACGGCGGCCTCTGGCTGCTGCCGGAGAACCCAGACTACGAGCCCATCGACGGCCGGATGGCCCAGATCATCGGGAAGGTGGTGGGGTTGGTACGGCGGTATTGAATGGGCGCCTTTTGTGTCCCGCTGGGGACAGATAGTATAAAGCTGGGAACCTGACAACAGGCCCCCAGCTTTTTTCATGGGCTCAGACCCGCCAGTCCAGCTCCCCCCGGTCCAGGATGGCCTTGCCGCTGTCCCGGTTGACGAGCCGGAAGGCGGCTTTTCCCGCGTCCAGCGTCCAAAGCTGCAGCTGGATGGGGGTGTCGGGGTAGAGGACGGTTTTCATGGCGGCGTACATCCGCGTGAGGCGCTCCGGCTGACCGGGGAAGAGGGTTTCCACCGCCAGGCGGCAGGCGAAACCAAAGGCGCACAGGTCATGGACCACCGGCCCCGCTAAGCCCTGGCGCTGGATGGTGTCCCGGTCGATGTGGACCAGGTTGGTGTCCCCGGTGAGGCGGTAGAGCAGGTGCTGGTTGCCGGCGATCTGGCCGTCGGCGGTGAAGTCCGGGGCCCGGTCAGGGATGCGGCTCTCCCGCCGGGGCAGGGGTTCCCCGCCGCAGCCCCCCAGGGAGGGGAAGAGGGTGGCGCAGCGGTTGGTACACAGCAGGTTGCCCCCCTCGTCAAAGACCTCCACCTGGGAGCGGGCCACCATACCCCGGCCTTCCCCCCGGTCGAAGAGGTGGGTGAGCACGTCCCGGGAGAGGAAGCTGCCCTTCATCGGCGGGATGGGGCGGTGGTAGAGGAATTCATAGTCGTAGTTCACAAAGGGCCGCTCCGGCTGAAGCTTGTCCGTGAGGATGGCGGGGATGGACCAGGGGCGCGGGGGCTTGGGGCTGACGTTGAGGGTGCTCCAATAGGGGGTAACCCCGAAGGTGGGGATGCACTGCAAGTCCTTTTCGTAGGTGTACTGGGGTTCCTCCCAGCCTGCCCCCACCGCCAGGGCGTAGAGGACGGCATCCCGCCAGGTGTAGGCCATGGTCCGCCAGCCGGTGGACAGGCCGATGAGATCGTTGTATTGTGTCGACATAAACTAGCTCCTTTTACTGTTCCAAATAGGCCCGCAGCGCGTCCAGCCGCTTTTCCATCACCCGCCGCCCCATGTCGTACACCGCCTGGATTTTCTCCCGGTTATGCTCCACCTTGCCGATGTCCAAGGGGGCCTCCGGCCGGAGGACGAACAGCTCACCCCGGCGCTCTTTCTCCCGGATGTAGGCGGTGGTCTCGTTGTAGCGCTGGTGGCGGCGGGCCATGGTGTCCAGCAGCTTGGGGTACTTGCGCAGGGCCAGGCGCATCAGGGGCAGGGCGGAATTTTTCTCCTTCACGAAGCCCAGGGGCTGGGTGAGGATGACCACATTCCGGTCATAGCCCAAGGACTCCATCTTCTGGATGGGGATGGAGTCCGCCATGCCCCCGTCCAGCAGGCGCAGGCCCCCCACCTCCACCACCTGGGCAGCCAGGGGCATGGAGGCGGAGGCCCGGAACCACTGCAAGTCCTCCTCCCCGCCCTCTAGGCAGTTGCGGTACACCGCCTGCCCGGTTTCCACGTCGGCGGCCACCACGTAAAAATCCATGGGGGAGGCCCGGTAGGCCGCCCGGTCGAAGGGGTCCAGCTTGTTGGGGATCTCCCGGTAGCAAAATTCCCCCCCGTAGAGGTCCCCGGTTTTCAGGAAGGAACGGAAGCTGCAATAGCGGGGGTCCTGGCAGAAGCGCAGGTTATACCGCAGCACCCGCCCCGGCTGGTTGGATTTGTAGTTGCAGCCAAACACCGCCCCGGCAGAGACCCCCATGATCCCGTCAAAGGAGATGCCCCGCTCCATCATCACATCCATCGCCCCGGCGGAGAACATCCCCCGCATGGCGCCGCCTTCTAACACCAGACCACGCTTCATTGCCAGTCCCTCCTCTGTGGGATTTTTGTACTATCCTACCACCTCATGGGCAATTTGTAAAGCTGAGAAAAGCGGGGCTTGCGGAAGGGCGGAGAGATCGGGTATAATAGGGGCAGAGGAGGGGTGCCAGTGGCGGAGATGAAGTACAGCGTGAAGGACAGTATCTTTACCTATCTCTTCAAACAGCCGGAGTATACCCGGCAGCTCTACCTGTGCCTTCATCCGGAGGACCAGGATGTGACCGAGGCGGATTTCAAGATCGTTACCTTAGAGAACGTACTCTCCACCGGGATCTACAACGACCTGGGGATTCAAGTGCGGGATAAGCTGCTCCTGCTGATGGAGGCCCAGAGCACCTTTTCCATCAACATCGCCCTGCGGGTGCTGCTGTACCTGGCGGACACCTACAAGCGCTATGTGGAGGAGCACAAGTTGGACTTGTATGGCAGCAAGCCTGTGGTCATTCCCCGTCCGGAGTTGTACGTGGTTTACACCGGCAGCAAGAACCAGGTGCCGGAGACCGTGCGGCTCTCTGACCTCTACCAGGGACAGGGGGACGCGGAGCTCTGTGTCAAAGTGCTGCGAGGCGGCAGGGAGGGGGACATCCTGTCCCAGTATGTCCGCTTCTGCCAGATCGCAGACGAGGCCCGGCGGCAGTACGGCAGTGGCCCAGAAGCCATTCGCTGGATACTCCGGCAGTGTAGGGAGGAAAACATCTTAGTGCCGTTCCTGGCAGCGCGACAAAAGGAGGTTCGTGACATTATGGGACTGTTGTTTGACGATGCCACCATCCGAGAAATTCATGACTATAATATTGCTTTGGAGGCAAAGCAAGAGGGGATGCAGGCAGGCCGCCAGCAGGGCCTGGAAACAGGCATCGGTGCCATGGTCTCTGCCTTGCAGGGGCTGTCCATCGAACAGGACGTGGTGGTCCGAACCCTGGCGGCGAAGTTTGACCTGCTGCCCCAGGTGGCAGAGGAAAAAGTGAAGCAATATTGGGTGCAATAAGGAGATGAAAGGGCTGGCTCGCCATGGAGCCGGCCCTTTTTCTGCCTGGGGGCGGGAAAACTTTCCCCTTTGCCTTGCCACGCAGCCCGATTTGTGGCATGATAGAACAAACCACAAGAGGGGGAGGGCGTACCATGCTCCACAAGATTCGCTCCCTGGGCCTCCAGGGCATCTATGGCTACGAGGTCACCGCCGAATGCGACCTGGCCGGGGGCCTGCCCAACTTCGACATTGTAGGCCTGCCGGACGCGGCGGTGAAGGAGGCCAGGGAACGGGTGCGCTCGGCCATCAAGAACAGCGGCTTCAGCTTCCCCGTGGGGCGGATTACGGTAAACCTGGCCCCGGCCAACCTGCGCAAATCCGGCACGGTGTATGACCTGCCCATCCTGGTGGGCATCCTCTCTGCCAGTGGGCAGCTGTGTTGGGAGGACCCGGACTGTGCCTTTGTGGGGGAACTCTCCCTGGGGGGCGCCCTGCGCCCGGTGGTGGGGATGCTGCCCATGGCCCTGGCGGCCAAGGCGGCGGGGGTGAAGCGGCTATACGTGCCCCAGAGCAGCGCGGCGGAGGCCACCATCGCCGGAGAGCTAGCGGTCTACCCGGTGGAAACCGTGGCGCAGCTGGCCGCCCATCTGGCTGGGGAGGCCCCCATTTCCCCCGCGCCCCCCTGGCAGGGGACAGCGGCGGAGCAGCCCCTGCCGGACTTTTCCGAGGTCCGGGGCCAGGAGCAGGTGAAGCGGGCCCTGGAAATCGCCGCCGCCGGGGGGCATAACGTGGCCATGATTGGCCCGCCGGGCTCTGGGAAAAGCATGTTGGCCCGGCGTTTGCCCTCCATCCTGCCGCCCTTGAACCGGCGGGAGGCGTTGGAGGCCACCCAGGTCCACTCTGTCATGGGCCTGACCTCCCAGGAGCGGCCCTTACTTACCGCCCGGCCCTTCCGTGCCCCCCACCACACCATTTCCTCCGCGGGGATGGCCGGGGGTGGGAACCCCTACCCCAAGCCGGGGGAAATCTCCCTGGCCCATCACGGGGTTCTCTTTTTGGACGAGCTGCCGGAGTTCCACAAGGACGTGCTGGAGGTGCTCCGCCAGCCCATGGAGGAGGGGGCCATCTCCGTGGTCCGTTCCGCCGGGACGGAGCGCTACCCCAGCCGCTTCATGCTGGTGTGCGCCATGAACCCCTGTAAGTGCGGCTGGTATGGCCATCCCTCGGGACGCTGCCGCTGCTCGCCGGGGGAGGTTAAAAAATACCTGGGCAAGCTCTCCGGCCCCCTGCTGGACCGCATCGACCTCTTTGCGCAGGTGCCCCCCTTGGAGTTCGCCAACCTGGCCGACCGCAGCCCTGGGGAGTCCTCCGCCGCTGTGGGGGCCCGGGTGGCGGCGGCCAGGGGACGGCAGGCCGCCCGCTTCGGCCCCGACGGCCCCGCCTGCAACGCGGAGATGGGCCAGGAGGCGCTCCGGCAGTTCTGCGCCCTGGACCAGGCGGGGCAGGCTGTGATGAAGGGGGCCTATACCCACATGGGCCTCACCGCCCGGAGCTATGACCGCATCCTCCGGGTGGCCCGGACCATCGCCGACCTGGACGGGGCCCAGGCCATCCAGGCCGCCCACCTGGCGGAGGCCATCCAATATCGGGAATCAGAGTATTTCCAGCGGTAATCGCTCAGTGCGTGGAAAAAGGCTTCGCCTTTTTCCACGAAGGGATGCGGTCTGACTGCGCGCAGGCTTTGTCCGCCTGGGGCGGACAAAGCCCACACTTGCAGACCGAGCGGTGTTTTTTCTGGCGTACACGCCACCAGAAAAAACGAATTGCTCTAAGTTCGTGCCTGCGGGCACGAACTCTGCGAGGCTTTTTTGATAGTATTTCCAGCGGTGATCGCTGGTAGAATAGAAAGGAAGAGCATAACTGTGTCCACAAACAAGCATCAGGGGCCTCCCGCTGGGGAGGAAATCATACTTTTGAAGATGGGGGAAATGGTCCTCAAGGGCCTGAACCGCCGGGGGTTTGAGGAGCGGATGATGGGCAACGCCCGCCGCCGGCTCCAAGCCTATGGCCAGTTCCGCATTTACTCCCGCCAGTCCATCACCTATGTGGAGCCGAAAACGGCGGACTGCGACATGGACGGGGCCTTTGAGGCCATGAGCCGCCTCTTCGGGGTGGTGGGCCTCTCCCGGGCCAAGGCCTGCGAGAAGGACGCCGGGGCCATTGTGGAGACCGCCAAGACCTATTTGAAGGAGGAGCTCAGCGCCGCCAAGACCTTCAAGGTGGAGTCCAAGCGCTCGGATAAGAGCTTTCCCATGTCCTCCATCCAGCTGAGCCAGTACGTGGGG
Source organism: uncultured Oscillospiraceae bacterium (assembly GCA_910584805.1). Lineage (GTDB taxonomy): Bacteria > Bacillota > Clostridia > Oscillospirales > Oscillospiraceae > Evtepia. The sequence goes on along the minus strand of CAJUCB010000004.1, from coordinate 30,922 downwards.
GGGGAGCTGGACGACGCCTTCCCCAACCTCACCGCCCACATGCACCACCCGGAGGTGACGGTCCATGTGGAGGTTCGGGACTATGCCGCTTACGTCCACGCCGACCCCATCCCCGGGGCGGGTGGGCTGCCAGTGGGCATGGGAGGCCGGGGGGTGTCCCTGCTCTCCGGGGGCATCGACAGCCCTGTGGCCTCCTGGATGATGGCCAAACGGGGGGTGTCCCTGGAAATGGTCCATTTTTTCAGCTACCCCTATACCTCCCCGGAGGCCAAGGAGAAGGTGCTCACCCTGGCAAAACTGCTGACCCCCTGGTGTGGGCGGCTGACGGTCCATGTGGTGCCCTTTACGGAAATCCAGGAGACCCTGCGCCGGAGCTGCCCGGAGGAGCTATTCACCCTGCTGATGCGCCGCTTCATGATGCGCATTTCCCAGGAGGTGGCGGAGCGTATCGGGGCCAAGGGCCTCATCACCGGGGAATCCCTGGGGCAGGTGGCCAGCCAGACCATGGAGGCGATGGCCGTCACGGGGGCGGCCACCACCCTGCCGGTGTTCCGGCCCCTGGTGGGGATGGACAAGGAGGAGATTGTGCGCCTGTCCCGGCGCATCGGCACCTTTGACACCTCCATCCTCCCCTACGAGGACTGCTGTACCGTCTTTACCCCCCGCCATCCCAAGACCCGCCCCTCCTTGGAGGAAATCCAGGCGGCGGAGGCGGCCTTGGATATCCCCGCCCTGATGAAACAGGCTGTGGACGGAATCGAAAGGATCGTGATGGAACCATGAGCCATACCGCTGAGCTGATCGCCGTAGGGACGGAGCTGCTGTTGGGGGACATCGCCAACACCAACGCCCAGATGCTCTCCCAGGGGCTGTCCCAGCTGGGGATCAACGTCTATTACCACACCGTGGTGGGGGATAACCCCCGCCGCCTGCGCCAGGCGGTGGAAATCGCCAAGGGCCGGGCGGATATCCTCATCACCACCGGCGGCCTGGGGCCCACCTATGACGACCTCACCAAGCTGGTGCTGGCGGAGTGCTTCGGCAAGGAGCTGCTCCACCACGCCCCCTCGGCGGAGCGCATCCGGGCCCGTTTCGCCGCCATGGGCCACGAGATGACAGAGAACAACCTACAGCAGGCCATGCTGCCGGAGGGCTGTACTGTCCTGGACAACGACTGGGGCACCGCCCCCGGGGCGGCCTTTTTTGCGGAGGGCACCCACGTAATCCTCCTGCCCGGGCCCCCCATGGAGTGCGAGAACATGTTCCGCCACCGGGCCTTGCCCTACCTGGAAGCCCTGTCCCAGGGGGTGATCGCCTCCCGGACGGTCAAGACCTTTGGCATTGGGGAGTCCGCGGCGGAGGCCCTTTTGCGGCCCCTGATGAACCGCCTGGAAAACCCCACCCTGGCCCCCTATGCCAAGCCCACAGGGACAGAGCTGCGCATCACCGCCCGGGCGGCCACCCAGGCGGAGGCCATGGCCATGATTGCCCCGGTGGAGGAGGAGGTAAAAGCCATCCTGGGGGACAAGGTGATTGGGGTGGATGTGAGCTCCATCCAAGAGGTCTGCCTTGCCCTGCTCCGGGAGCGGGGCCTCACCTTGGGCACTGCCGAGTCCTGCACCGGCGGGATGATGGCCAGCCTGATGACAGACCTGCCTGGGGCGTCCCAGGTGTTCCGGGGGGGCGTGGTGAGCTACCATGAGGAAGTGAAGGCCCAGGTGCTGGGGGTGCCGGATGAAATGCTGGCAGAGTATGGCGCGGTGTCCCCCCAGGTGGCCGAGGCCATGGCCCGGGGGGCCAAAAAGCTGCTGGGCTGCGACTTGGCGGTGTCCGCCACCGGCGTGGCAGGCCCGGACCCCGACAGCCGGGGGAACCCGGTGGGCCTGGTGTACCTGGGTCTGGCCTGGGAGGACCAGTGCATCGTGCGGGAGTTCCGCGCCGGGAACGTGGCCCGGGAGCGGGTGCGGCGGATGAGCGCCCAGCGGGGGCTGGACCTGGTGCGGCGGCATTTGACGGGCTTGCTGTAAATAAAAATAAGACTGCCCCAGGCTGTGCGGAGAGCACAACCTGGGGCAGTCTGCTATGTGCAAGGCCTAGTAGTCCCACTGTTCCCGGGCTTTTTCAAACAGCATGTCTAAGGATTCCCGGTTTTCCGCCACCAGCTGCTTGATTTGCTCCGGTGCGTCTTCCTCTGGCATCCCGTCTGCTGTGAGCATCACCCCTTGACCCATGCCATTCGCGTCAGAGACAAACGCACCATAGGTGGTTTCTTCGAAAATTCCCGGCCAAATAATCAATGCACAATCGCCGCCTTCATAGGGTTGGAGCCCCAGGTTTCCCGTAAAGCTCAAGTAATCCGGGATTTTTACATTATAGGTATAGCCATCCCGCTCATCAATGACATAGCGTCGATAGGGAGTGAGTTCCTCCATACCTTCAGTGAAGCCACGATACGTATTCCAAACGGTCAAAACCCAAACTAAGTTATAGATAGCAAACAGCCCCACAATGGCTAGCAAAACAATCTTTATCTTTCCATGTTTTTTCATAATTCCACCACCCTCCACCCACGATTTTTGATCCCTTCATCGTGGGTTACAATTACAACGGTTTTTCCCTTCTGGTGGAAATCCTCCAAAATGGAAAGGACACGCTCAGCATTTTTCCGGTCCAGTGACCCGGTAGGCTCATCCGCCAATATGATGTCACATTTTTTAATCATCAGCCGCGCCAAGGCCACCCGCTGTTGTTCTCCGCCGGATAATTCATACACCTTTTGGTCTATCTTATCCCCAAGGCCCACATAGTCCAGGGCTTCCGCTATGGAAATCCCCGAAGCGTTGGTTTTCCGAATGAGGTTCAGGTTCTTCCGAACGGTCATGTCCTCAATGAGGACAAAATTCTGAAATAAAAATCCCACTTTATTGGCGAAATAGTCCCGGTGGGTCTTGGGGTCGTTGACGTCGATCCCATCCACGATAACTTGTCCGCCGTCAAAGGTTTCCAGGGCCCCGATGATGGTTTTCCCCGACCCGCTCTCCCCAGACAGGACAATCATCTCCCCTGTGGGGATGGTCAAGGAGAAATCTTGAAAAATCTGATGTTCCCCGTAGGCTTTGTTCAATCCCGTGATGGCAATCATAGGCTCCCTCCCTTCAAAATCCGGTTCATGCTGACCCGGTTCATTTTGCGCATATAGGAAAGCAAACAGGCCAAATCCACAAGCAAGATCACCCCGCCGCCAACCACATTGTAAAATATCCCATCCCGTCCTAGGAAATGCAGTACCAGAGAACTGATAAGAATAGCAGACACCGCGGAAATCACGGAGAGCAGCACCGGCCGCCAGTTCCGCCCAAGCGCCCCATATCCAAACAGCTTTTTCAGTGTAAGTTCCACGGCGTTGATCTTATAGTCATAAAATACCATACTCTTGAGAATGACCAGGTTGATGGCTAAGATTAAGGCAGAAAACACAATTCCCGCAGTCATATTCCGTTTGGCCCCTTCCAACTGGAAGAAATAGTTTTCCTGAGCATTGGTAAAGAAGTTAACGATCCCTCTGGCCTCCAAGTCCTCCCGCTCCTGGGGGCTGACCTCCAACAACGTATTTTGCAGAATATACCCAAGGCTGAAAAAAGATTCGTAGCTTGAAACTCCAAGATTGTTATAAAGGATGATGGGATCTTTTTTGATGGAACTTGTAACCGTTGTCTTACTATCTTCCATTGCAATGGTATTGGTTCGCTTGCATCCAATTACTTCATAGTCATAAGGGCCTGTATAATATCCCTCCCAATTTTCCAACGCAATCTCAAGAATGGATTCGTCGTTTTTATATTTTTCCGGAAGAATAATATAGAATTTTTGCTCTAACTGCATGGTCTTTAATTCCGGAATCTGTTCCTCTAAATATGCTTTTGCGCTGTCATCGGTATAAATGTAGGTATTCTCATCTGTGAAATAATCCACAACGACGGAGACAAAGCGGTTTCTTTCCTGAAACAGCTCTTCACTCAGGTTGATCTCCCACTCCTTCCCCTGGACCGCATAGAGTTCGGAGGATGCTGGGTTGAAGTAATAATACTCGCGATGGCTTTGGAAAAAGTCTCCCTGCTGGTAACAGTCCGTGCCGTCTTGGATGAGACTTAGCGTTCCATTCAGCATTAGGACGGTAAGCATCATGGCAATAAATTTATAGATATAGCTTATTTTTAGCACGTTCTTTGCGCTTTGATTGGAGGAAACATCCCTTCTAAAGTCGAGCTTTAGCATCTGTAAATACAGCAACGAGTTAAGCCCAATAAACACAAGGTATAGGATGATCGTAATCTCAATATGATATTTGATTTCCGAAAACAGGCTTGTGACGCAGAGCAGAGCAAGGAAAATTGACGTAAAAGCGACCACATCTTTCTTGATGTTCGACCAGACAAAGGCGGTAAGGGGTTCCCCGGAAACCATTCGCACCACGCCCTCTTTCCGAATCATCGCAGCATCATACATGGATAGCAACAACAGGAAGGTATAGACGATGGCCCACAATCCTATGATTTCCAAGCGGTCCCCATTCACTCCGCTGATGTCCTGGGGAAAGTTTCCCGCATAGGTATCAACCAGTTTTTGCTTGAAAAGGACATTTTCTTCATAGGTTCCCAGCAAATAAAAATAAGTAGGGGTGACTTCTTCCGGAATCTGCCCCAGTGGAAAATAATGAACGGTCACGTTTCCGATAAAAATACTTTTAAATTCCCCCTCCCGAATCATTTTTTCTTTTAGCTTATCCTTTGCATGGTCTGTTCCGTATACATCCAGAGTATATGAAAAGTTGTTGTTGGACTTTGTATCAACGAAAAAGACGTCGATTCCGGTTTGAGCCGCTGCTTCTGTCACATCTTCCAGCAAATCCTGCGTCTGTTGTCCCTCCTGTAAATACAGTGTTGTGGATGGAAACATGGAGAAAAAGGAGCTAACATACCATACATAAATTTCTCCCACAAGAACCAATGCCACAAAAATCAGTGCAATGCTCATTCCATATTTGGCATTTCTCAAGTCCTCACCTCCCGGTTCCTTTTTCTTCATTATACCGAATGCTCCCCAAAACGCAATACACTTTTGAAAATTTGTACACCCAAAAATCTAATCAAAAGGAGAAAACGGCCTGCCAGTCCCCCCCAAAACCTCCGTTCCCCAAGGGGGTTCTACAACGTCACCAGGGGGCTACAACTGCGGCGTTGTGGCCCCCTGGTGATGTTACAATAGGATGATTTTTTGCGGCGCACTCAGTTGGCCGCCTCCCGCCAGCGCTTTAGGGTGGGGAGGAATTGCAACAGGGCTTCCTTGGCCTCCTCCTTGCTGAGTTGGAGGCCGGCGTTTTCGTTCCATTCCTGCAAGTATTTCAGGTTGTTTTCCACCATACCCTCTAGGGTGGTGGGGTAGGTGTAGGCCCCGTGTTGGTAACAATAGGTGCAGAAGGAGTCTGACTTGCTGCCGTCTGCCTCGGTGCCGTGGAGCTCCTCCTGGTCCAGGGGCATCCCACAGCTCTGGCAGACCCCGGCGGGATAGCCCAAAAGCTGGTCGGCGGAGACCTGGAAGGTCTTGGCAATCTGTTTTAGGATATCGGTGCTGGGTACGGTCTCCCCCGTCTCCCAGCGGGACACCGCCTGGCGGGTGACAAAGAGCTTTTGGGCAAAGGCGTCCTGGGAGAGGCCCAGGTCCTTGCGCAGGGTTAAAATCGCATCTTTCGTTTCCATCAATATGGCCTCCTGTTTTTTCTTTAGTATACACCCAGGCCCCTCTGGGGGCAAGCAACCTGTGGTTGCGCAGGGGGCAAAACAGGCCGGGGCGCAGTCCTGTGCGCCCCGGCCTGTTGTCCTGTTGTTGGGTTATCGTGCGGACACCAGCTTTTTCAAGCCCCGTGCCAGCCCCTCCACCGTGAGCTGGTACATGTCCACCACGTTGCCGATCATCTCGATGGTCTGGTAGCCGTAGTCATACTGCCACATGGCCTCCGGGATGGGGTTGAACCACACCATTTTTTGAAAACGGCTGTGCATCCGTTCCAGCCAGGTGAGGCCGGTCTCGTTGTTGTAGCGGTTATAATAGCTGCTGCCGCCGATCCAGGTGAGCTCCGAGGGGGCCATGGAGGCGTCCCCCACCACAATGACCTTATACTCCCGGCTCAGGTTGTTGATGACCCACTGGGTTTCCACGCTCTCGCCGTACATGCACCGGGGGTCGGTGTAGAGGTCGGAGTACCAGCAGTTGTGGAAGTAGTAGATCCGCAGGTCCTTGAAGTTGTTGGCCCGGTTCACCGCCTGGAAGAGCTGGCTGCACAGGCTGGCGTAGGGGGACATGGAGCCCCCGGAGTCGAAGAGCAGCATCACCTTCACGTCGTTGGTCCGGGGCCGGTCGAATTCCAGTTGGAGATAGCCGGCGTTGTTGCAGGTCTCGTCGATGGTCCGGTCCAGGTTCAGCACATCCATGGGCCCCTCCTGGCGGGTGGTGAGCTGCCGCAGGCGGCGGAACGCCAGTTGGAAGGAGCGCTGGTCCAAGGTGCTGTCCTCCCGGAAGTCCCGGAAGTTGCGCTCCCCGGCCACCTGCAGGGCGTGGCGGTGCTGGCTCTCGCCCCCCACCCGGATGCCCGTAGCGGCGTAGCCAGAGTGGCCCAGGGCGGAGGTGCCGCCGGTGCCCACCCAGTATTGGCCGCCGTCGTGGCGCTCGTGCTGTTCCTTCAAGCGCTCTTCCAGCATGTCCCGCAGCTTGCCCAGGTCGAAGGTGGTGCGGGCGTCCACCTCGTCCTTGTCGTACTTCTTCATGTTCTTGGGGTCGTGGAGCCAGTCCATCAGCTCCTGGGGGATGTCCTCCATGTGCTGGACGTGTTCAAAGTAGCGCAGGAAGGTCTCGTCGAACTTGTCAAAGTCCGCCTCGGTCTTGACCAAAATGCCCCGGGCCACATAGTAGAACTCCAACAGGCTGTTCCGGCACAGGCCCAGCTTCAGGGCTTCCATCAGGGAGAGCCACTCGTTCATGGAGACGTCCAGGCCGTGGGCCCGGAGGAGGTAGAAAAAATCGGTAAACAAGGCTGCGCCTCCTCTCCCTTTACCAGCGGTAGCCGTTCTTAGGCCGGTTCTTGGCGTTCTTGACGGCGGTGAGGTCCTCGGTCTTTTTCAATAGGATGCCTGCATAGGGCAGCTCGCTTTCGATCTTCTTGGGGTCCACCCCACCCAGGCGCAGGGCTTGCAGCCAGTCCAGCAGCTCGGAGGTGGAGGGCTTTTTGGCCACGGTGGGCAGGTCCCGGACCTGATAGAAGCCCCGCATGGCCAGGTCCAGGAGGTGGTCCTCAATGTCGGGGTAGTGGGCGTGGACGATATCCCGCATCATGTCCTGGTCGGGGAAGGCGATATAGTGGAAGATGCAGCGGCGCAGGAAGGCGTCGGGGAGCTCCTTCTCGGCGTTGGAGGTGATGATCACAATGGGCCGCTCCTTGGCGGTGATGGTCTGCTTGGTCTCGGGGATATAGAATTCCATCTTGTCCAGCTCCCACAGCAGGTCGTTGGGGAACTCTAGGTCGGCCTTGTCGATCTCGTCGATGAGGAGGATCACCTGCTCGTCGGAGGAGAAGGCCTCCCCCAGCTTGCCCAGCTTGATATACTTGCCGATGTCGTCCACCCCTTCGCCGCCGAACTGGCTGTCGTAAAGGCGCTGGACGGTATCATAGACATACAGGCCGTCCTGGGCCTTGGTGGTGGACTTGATGTTCCAGATAATGAGTTTTTTCCCCAGGGCTTCGCTGATGGCCTGGGCCAGCATGGTCTTGCCGGTGCCGGGTTCCCCCTTGATGAGCAGGGGCTTTTGCAGGGCGATGGATACGTTGACAATGCGCAGCAGGTCCGAGGAGACCACGTAGCTGCTGCTTCCTTTGAATTCCTTCATGAATGCGGTCCTTTCTTCCTGCCTGGCGGCTGGGGGCCCCTCCGCCAGGGTCATTTTTTGAGTATTCCTCAACAGTGTACCACAGAACGGGGGGAAAGTCATGTGATTTTCCATGATTTCCCTGCTGATTTTCCGTGTTTCGCCCCTGGCTTTTTTGTATAAATGGTGAGGGTGTGCTTAGGGCAGACCCAGCAGGCAGGCCCCTTGGTAGAGCCCGATGGAGACCAGGAGGGCAAAGGCCGTCTGGTACACCAGGGTGAAGAGGAACAGCCGCCCCTGGCCCAGCTCCTGGAACCGGGCTGCCAACGCCGCCAGGCAGGGGGGGCACAGGAGGTTGAACAGCAGGAAGGACAGGGCCGCCGCCGGGGTATACAGCGCCGCCGGACAGCCCAAAATCGCCAAAGTGCCCACAATGCTCTCCTTGGCCAGCAGCCCCGTGAGGCAGGCCACCACCGCCCGCCAGTCCCCCCAGCCCGCTAGGGAGAACAGGGGGGCCAGGGCCGACCCCAGCGCCGCCAACAGGCTGTGGTCCAGGGCCCCGGAGGACAGGTAGGCAAAGCCCGTCCCCGTCCAGCCAAAGGAGGACGCCCACCACACCGCCGCCGAGGAGAGCACCAGCAGGGTCCCGGCCTTTTTCAAAAACTCCCCCAGCCGTTCCCAGGTCCGCCCCCATAGGGCGCTGGAAGGGGGGAGGCGGTAGTCGGGCAGTTCCAGCAGGAAGGGGATGTCCTCCTTGGGGAAGCGTTTGCTCCCGGAGAGGAGCCAGCTAGAGAAGAGGGCCGCGGTTAAACCCACCCCGTAGGCCGCCGGGGCCAGCCACCAGCCCCCGGGGAAGGCCAGCTGGGCCACCAGGGCGATCACCGGCAGCTTGGCGGCGCAGGGGAGGAAGGCGGCGGTGAATACCGTCAGGCAGCGGCAGCCGTGGCGCTGGATGGTCCGGCAGGCCAGGGCCCCCGGCACCGCACAGCCGCAGGCCAGGATGTAGGGCACCACGCTGCTCCCCGACAGCCCAAAGCGCCGCACCGCCCGGTCCAGCAGGTAGGCCCCCCGGGAGAGATAGCCGCAGCCCTCCAAGAAGCTCAGGCAGAAGAAGAGGGCGGTGAGCTGGGGCAGGAAGCCCAGCACCGTCCCCACCCCTGCCAGCAGGCCGTCCAGGAGGAAGTCCCGGAACCACAGGGGGCAGCCCTGCCCCGCCAGCCACCAGTCCAGCAGCGCCTTCCCCCCAGGCCCCCCCAGGAGGGAAGTACCCCCCAAGGCCTCCCCCAGGGCCTGGGTCCAGTGCCCCACCAGGCTGATGGAGAACCAGAACATCCCCAGCATCACCGAGGCGAAGAGGGGCAGGGCCAAAACCGGGTGGAGCAGGAGCTTGTCCAGGGTCCGGGTGGCGGTGTGCCGGGGATGAGGGGCCCTGGGGCAGGCGGGGGCCACCTCCACCAGGGCCGCGTCTGCCCGGCGCAGGGTGAGGGTATAGCTGCGCAAGGACAGCTCCATAGGGTCCCCCAGGGGGGCGGTGCCCTCCACGGTGATTTCCGTGCCCCGGAGCACCCCCATGTCCAACAGCCGCCGCCGTAAGGCCCCTTCCCCCCGGACCCGCAGCACCGTCACCGTCTGCCCCAGCTTTGCCTGATCCAATGTCATCGCCTGCGCCTCCTTTGTGTGGTGGTACAAGCCTATGTGGGGGCGGGGCCCCTTAGCACCAAAGACCGGTGGGGCGGGCAGGAAAAAGCGGCACATGGGGGTTCCATGTGCCGCTTTGGGGTCGGTTTTTGGGGGGTGTGGTTCCCTTAGAACAGGGGCACCACAGCGCCCTTGTAGGTCTCTTCGATGAAGCTGCGCACCTCGTCGGTCTTGAGGGCCGCAACAAGGGCCTTGATGGCCTCGTTGTTCTCGTTGCCCTCCTTCACGCACAGGATGTTGGGGTAGGGGGTGGTGTCGGCAGTCTCAGTGGCCAGGGCGTCCTTGGTGGGGTCAAAGCCGCCTTCCAGGGCGTAGTTGGAGTTGATCACGGACAGGTCCACTTCTTCCACCGTCTGGGGCAGCATGGCGGCCTCCATCTCGGAGAACTTCAGGTTCTTGGGGTTCTCGGCGATGTCGTTGGGGGTGCATTCCAGGCCGGCTTCTTCCTTCAGGGTGATGAGGCCCTGGGCTTCCAGCAGCAGCAGGGCGCGGCCCTCGTTGGTGGGGTCGTTGGGGATGGCGATGGTAGCGCCGTCAGCCAGCTCGTCCAGGCTGGTGCACTTGCCGGCGTAAATGCCCATGGGCTCATTGTGCAGCTCCGCCACAGCCACCAGATGGGTGCCATGCTTGGCGTTGTGGCTCTCCATGTAGGGGGTGTGCTGGAAGTAGTTGGCGTCGTCCTCCCCCTCTTCCACAGCGGTGTTGGGGACCACATAGTCGCCATATTCCACGATTTCCAAGGTAATGCCCTGTTCCTTCAGGGGTTCGACCACCTGCTGGAGGATTTCGGCGTGGGGGGTGGGGGAAGCGCCCACCCGCAGGGTGACGGCCTCGCCGTTGTTGGTGGGTTCGTCGGTCTTGCCCTCTTCCTCAGCGGGGGCGGGGGTGGTGCCGCAGGCGGCCAGGCCCAGAGCCATGGTCAGGGCCAGGAGCAGTGCAAGGATCTTTTTCATGTTGGTTGTTTCCTCCTTCAAGAAAATGTGTGGGTGGAGCCCGGAGGCTCGTTTATCTCAGGCGCTTGTCCATTTTGGTGGACAGCCAACTGAACACGGATTGTATGATCTGCACCAGGATGATGATGAGGATCACGGTGGCCCAGAGCATGGAGTCCACGCCCCGATGGTAGCCGTAGCGGATGGCCAGGTCCCCCAGGCCCCCGGCGCCGATGGCACCGGCCATGGCGGTGTAGGCCAGGATGGTGATGGTGGAGATGGAGGCCCCCAGGATCAGGGAGGGCTTCGCCTCGGGGAGGTAGACCTTCCGCACAATCTGGGGCACGCTGGCCCCCATGGACTGGGCGGCCTCCACCACCCCGGCGTCCACTTCCATGAGGGAGGTCTCCACCATCCGGGCGATGAAGGGGGCGGCGGAGATCACCAGGGGCGGCGTGGCCCCCCGGATCCCCAGCTTGGTGCCCACCAGGAATTTGGTGAAGCCCATCACCAAGATCATCAGGATGATGAAGGGTATGGAGCGGCCGATGTTGACGATCCACCCCAGGACCCGGTTGATGAAGCGGTTCGGCCAGATACCGTGGGGCTGGGTAATGACCACAAACACCCCGATGGGTACCCCTAAGATATAGGCAAGGATGGTGGCTACAAAGGTCATAATCAAGGTGTCACGGGTCCCTTGGAGCAGGATGGTCCCGTATTCCGCCCAAAAGGCGCTGAGAGCTTCAAGCATCTGCGGGCACCTCCTCTACAGTGATATCCGCCTGGCCGCGGAGATAGCGCAGGGCCTTGTTGGCCTCCCCTAGGTCCTTGGGCAGGCCTAAGAGCATGGAGCCGAAGGCCTTGCCGTCGATGTTCCGGGTGTCGGCTCCCAGGATGTTCACCTTCACCCCGCAGTCGATGGCCAGGGAGGCGATGAGGGGCTCGTAAGAGGAGCCGCCGTTGAACACCACCCGCACCACCTTGCTGCTGGTGAGCTTTGGGATCTGCACCCCGTCGGGGTAGACGAACTGGCGGCCGATGGCGCTCCTGGGGTTGGCAAAAATCTCGGTGACGTTCCCTTCCTCCGCCACCACGCCCCCGTCCAGGATGGCCACCCGGTGGCAGATGGCCTCAATGACGTTCATCTGGTGGGTAATGACCACCATGGTCACCCCCAGCTTTTGGTTCAGCTCCTTGAGCAGTTCCAGGATGGACTGGGTGGTGGAGGGGTCCAGGGCGGAGGTGGCCTCGTCGCACAGGAGCACCTTGGGGTCCGTGGCCAGGGCCCGGGCGATGGCCACCCGCTGCTTCTGGCCCCCGGAGAGCTGGGCGGGGTAGGCGTTCTCCCGCTCCGCCAGGCCTACCAGCTTCAGCAGGCCGCGGGCCTTTTCCCGGGCCTGGCTCCCCTTCATCCCCGCCAGTTCCAGGGGGAAGCAGATGTTTTCCAGGGCGGTGCGCTGCATGAGCAGGTTGAAGCTCTGGAAAATCATGCTGATGGACTGCCGGGCCCGGCGCAGCTCCCGGATGGAGAGCTGGGTGATGTCCTTCCCCTCCACCAGGACTCGCCCGGAGGTGGGGCGTTCCAGGAGGTTCATGCACCGCACCAGGGTGGATTTCCCCGCCCCGGACAGGCCGATGATGCCGAAAATCTCCCCGGGGCGGATGTCCAGGTTGATATCCCCCAGGGCCTGGACCTGGTCGGGCCCGGCGCCGAAGGTCTTGTTCAGGTGCTGGATTTGGATGGACGCCCCGCCATAGCCCTTGTTCTCTTGCACTTGTATGGAATCGTCGCGCACAGCGTTCCCTTCTTTCTGTCTGGTGTGAACACAAAAAAGCCGCCCTTGACCCGCTGTCAAGGACGACTGCATAGCCGTGGTACCACCTTGGTTTGCCGGGCCCCTCGCGAGGCGCGGCCTTTCTGGGTGCTGACACACCCTTGCGCAATGACGGGCGCACCCGTCGCAGCCTGCGGGAGGATTCCCGGTCGGTGCGAGACTCCGAGGCCATGTTCCCCCAGGCATTCCGCGCCCCCTCCCACCAATGCAGGGCTCTCTGTGCCGTAGCTCCCAGGGTACTCTTCTCTTCATCGTCTTTGTGTTGTTCCATTGTACCCCAATAATTTACGACAAATCGGCGCAAATGTCAAGGAGAAATCTGACGAAGTGGGGAAACTGTGAGGGGGGCGGGGTTGTTGAAAACATATAATATCTATGGGTAATGGGCCGTGCCGCGTCCGTGTTGGGGGTTGCCAGCCGGCTGTGCGACAAGGCGAAGCCCTTTTGGACAGAGGGAAACGCGGCGGCACAGTGTGTTGTGCCGCCGCGTTTTCTGGGCAACCGCCGTCTCAGGGCCGGAGATATTGCCCGCCGTCTACGTCTAAGTTGCGCCCGGTGATAAACTTTGCCTCCGGGCTCATGAGGAAGAGGCAGGTGCCGCCCACATGGAGCTCCCCGTCGGCGAAGTCCCGCATGGGGGTGCCTGCCATGACAGCGGCGGCTTCCTCTGGGTGGAGCTCCTTCCATTCCAGCAGGGCCGCAGAGGCCACCGAGGGGCAGATGGTGTTGCTGTTGATGCCGTACTGGCTCCACTCCGTGGCAGCCACCCGCGTCAAGCCCCGGATGGCCTCCTTGCCGGCGGCGTAGGAGGCGAAGCCGTTCAACCCGGCAATGCCTGCGCCGGACCCCATATTGATGATGGTGCCCTTGCTCTCCTTCAGGTAGGGGAAGCAGGCTTTCATATAGTAGAAGCTTGCGTACACGCCGGTCTGGAAGGCCAGGTCAAAGGTCTCCTTGCTCTGCTCTTCCAGGGGGACGCCGTGGACCTCCGCCTGGGCGTTGTTGATGATGGCGTCGATGCGGCCAAAGGTTTTGGCCACCCAGGCCACCACCTCCTTGACCCGTGCCTCGTCGCTGCCGTCCGCCACCTGGTAGTGGATGTCTGCCTGGTGGTCCTGGCGGAGCTGCTGGCACAGCTCCTGCAAGGGCGCTTCGGTGCGCCCGGTGATGATGGTGGTGGCGCCGCTTTTGGCCACGGCAGCGGTAACGCCCGCGCCCATGCCCCGGCCGCCGCCGGTGATGATCACGACTTTGCCATGATAATCATACGTCATAGGGAAAACTCCTTTCTATATCTTAGCGGATGCTTACCAGGTGAACGGCCAGCCGTAGCTGTAGCCCCCCTGCTGGGACTGCTGCTGCCGCTTCTGGGCCTGCTCCTCCTCATAGGCAGTCTGGGCCTTTTCGTAAATCTCCTGGAGCTCTGGGGTGGACTCCGCCAGGGTGACCTTCACCTCTAGCTTTTCCCCGCTCCGGAACACGGAGAGGGTCACGCTGTCCCCCACGGCGTGCTCCTTCACCGCTGCGGTGAGCTCATCGCGGCCCTTCACGGCCTTGCCGTCCAGGGCGGTGATGATGTCCCCCACCTGGATGCCGGCCTTGGCCGCCGGCAGGCCATCGGGCGCCAGGCTGACCACGGCCCCGGCGGGGACGCCGTAGGCCTGGGCCTGTTCATCCACGTCCCCCAGGCCGACGCCCATGAAGGGCTTGCCGGAGACGTAGCCGTTGGTCACCAGCTCCGAGACGATGTCTGCCACGTCGTCAATGGGGATGGCAAAGCCTAAGCCCTCCACGCTGGCGGAATCGCTGCTGCCGCTGCCAGAGTATTTGGCGGAAACCACCCCGATGACTTCCCCGTGGAGGTTGAACAGGGGCCCGCCAGAGTTGCCGGAGTTGATGGCGCAATCGGTCTGGATCATGTTGATTTTCCGCCCGTCGGACATGGTGATGGTGCGGTTCACGGCGGAGATGATGCCGGCGGTTTCGGTGAAGGTCAGCTCACCCAGGGGGTTGCCGATGGTAATCACCTGCTCCCCCACCCGCATGTTGTCCGAAGAGCCCAGGACCACCGGGGTGAGGCCCTCCGCCTCGATTTTAATGACGGCGATGTCGTTGGCCTTCTCGCCCCCCACGTAGGTGGCGGGGTAGGTCTTGCCGTCCACGAAGGTGACGGTGATCTCGTTGGCGTTCTCTACTACGTGGTAGTTGGTGAGGATGTAGCCGTTCTCCGTAATCACGAAGCCGGAGCCTGCGGCGGCGGCGGTGACCCGCTGGCCGAAGATGTTGGTGCCCACCAGGTCCACGGTGATGCCCACGGTGGAGCCCACATAGCTGTTGTAGAGCTCGGCGGGGGTCAGCTCCTTCTCGGTGTCCACGGTTTTGGTGGTCAGCTCTGTGGCGGTGCGCTGGCCCACGTGGATGGCCGTGGAGCTCCCTGCCACCGTCCGGTAGATGGGGTACACACTGCCCCCGATGAGGGCGCACAGCAGGCACAGGGCCACCAGCTTTGCCGCGCCCCAGTTCTTCTTGGGCTTGCGGCGCCAGGGGGGCGTTTGGCCGGGGGGCGTTTCCCCGCCGCTGGGGGGCGGGAAGTCGTCGCCGGTGGGGACGGGGTAGCCACCACCAAAATTGTAGCTGTG
The DNA here is from genome assembly GCA_910584805.1 of uncultured Oscillospiraceae bacterium. Taxonomy (GTDB): domain Bacteria; phylum Bacillota; class Clostridia; order Oscillospirales; family Oscillospiraceae; genus Evtepia. Next base: position 15,898 of record CAJUCB010000004.1, on the reverse strand, counting down.
GTTGTAGTCTTGCTGGCCGCCGCTCCAACCGTTGTTTCTGTTTTCCATTTCCATTGCCTCCTTGTCAGTCAGGGAAGTCCTTTCTATCTTATTTCCGCCGGGCTGTGAACATGTGCCGTTTCCCGGCGGAAGGGGGGCGAACTTGTCCCCTTTCTTGTATGCTGGCCACAGTATAGAATAGAATTATGAAGATTTCATGACATTCCCGTGAAATATTTTTAAGAAAACGGACGCCTTTCCCCGGGATCGGGAGAGGCGTCCGTGGTTTTGTCTGTTTGGCGGGGCGGGAGGCTTACTGGCTGTCCCCGTCGGGCTTGCTGTCTGGGGTGCCGCCATCCTCGGGCTTGCCGCCCTCCTGGGCAGGGGCTTGGGGGTCGGATTCCTGGCTGTCCCCGGCCTGGCCGCCGTCCTCTTTGCCGCTGTTGGCATCCTCGCCGCTGTTGGTATCCTCCTGGCCCTCGTCCTCTGCTTGGAGGGAGTCCCGGTAGGCGGTGAGCTTGGCATAGAAATCAGCCACGTCCAGGTTGGTGAAGGCTTCCTTGTCCTCCACCACCGCCTCGGTCACCCACTCGTTGGACAGGTCCTGCATCTTTGTCTCTGCCCAGCTGTTCAGCAGCTCTTCAGACTGGGTGGGGTCGTCCCGGAGGATGATGTGGTAGCCGTAATTGCTCTCCACAATGCCGCTGACCTGGCCGATTTCCAGGCCGCGGGTGGCCTCCTCGAATTCCTCCACCATCTCCCCGGCCCCGAAGAGGTAGCCGTTGGGATAGCTGGCTAAGCCGCTGTCCTCGCTGTTGGCCTTCATCAGCTCATTGAACTTGTCGCTGCGCTGCTTGGGGTCCTCGATGGCCTGAAGCTGGGAGACAAAGCCCTCGGCCTTGGTTTTCTTCTCGGCGGCCTGCTCCTGGCTCAGGGCTTCGTTGGTCTGGGGGTCCTTGGTCATCAGGAGGATGTGGCGGGCGGAGAGCAGGTCCTTGTCTGCCACATACTGCTTCAGCTCCTCCTGGCTGGGCTCATACTCGCCGCCCTTGCGGCAGATGCCCTCCTGCATATGCTGGTACACCAGGGCCACGGAGTTTACCGCGTGGAAGCTGTCCTCGGTGAGGCACATCTCCTTCAGGAAGCGCTGGAACTCCTCCTGGCCCCCCATGTTCTCCTTGGCCTCCTCGAACTGGACCTTATAGTCGGCGTCGTCGGGGTCGAAGCTGTAGCCGGCGGCGGCGGTGTGGGCGGTGACGGTGCTGTAGAGGATGGCGGTCTGGCGGGACTGCTCCTTCACATATTCCCCCACAGGCTGGCTGCCCCCCAGGGTGGCGGACCAGTCGATCTCCTGGCCTATGGTCTGGTAATACTGGGCGATGTAGTCGGCGTTGTAGGCCATCCAGTACATCAGGTCCGAGGCGGTGACATCGTTGCCGTCCACGGTGAGCATCACCGTGTCGCCAGGGAAGCCAAAGGCCTCCTGGATGGGGTCCTCCTCCTGGCCGCAGCCGCTGAGCAGGCCGGTGAGCAGCACCAGGGCCAGCACCAGGGCCAGGGCTCTGTTGCGAATGTTCTTCATGCTTTGTTCTCCTTTTTCCTGTGCCCCCGGTGCGTGCCTGGGGCGGCAGGGCCGGTGGGCTCCCCGCCGGGGCAGGGATTGTATCATGTTTAATATGAAACCGTATTATAGCACGCTTTCCCTTGGCTGACAACCGTTTTTTGACGAGGCGCCCCGGGCTGCCCCGTCAAAGAGACCAAAGAGGGGGAGAAAAATTTATACAAAAATCTTTGGAATGGACGTGCAAAAGCCGCGTTTGTTTGATATAATGGGGGCACAAGAGAGGATCTCCGCAGGGCTGCGGAAGAAATACAGAATCGAGAGGGATGTTACGATGATCTCACATGGTAAGGATCTGAAAATTTTCGCCGGCAATTCCAACCGGCCGCTGGCGCAGGCCATTTGCAAGGAGCTGCGCCTACCTCTGGGGAATATGGAATGTGGCTCCTTCTCTGACGGGGAGTGCTTCGTTTCCATCTATGAGTCCGTGCGGGGCTCGGATGTGTTCGTCATCCAATCCACCTGCTCCCCGGTGAACGACAGCCTCATGGAGCTGCTGGTGATGATCGACGCCTTCAAGCGGGCTTCCGCCGGGCGCATCACCGCGGTGATCCCCTATTTCGGCTACGCCCGCCAGGACCGCAAGGCCAAGCCCCGTGACCCCATCTCCGCCAAGCTGGTGGCCAACATGCTCACCACCGCCGGGGCCAACCGGGTGCTGACCATGGACCTCCACGCCGCCCAGATCCAGGGCTTCTTCGACATTCCCGTGGACAACCTCCTGGGCAGCCCCCTGTTCGTGGAGCATTTCAAGAGCCGCTTCGGCGACGACACCGAGGGGACCATGGTGGTCTCCCCTGACGTGGGCTCCGTGGCCCGGGCCCGGGCCTTTGCCCAGAAGCTGGGCATGAACATGGCCATCGTGGACAAGCGCCGCCAGAAGGCCAATTCCTCCGAGGTGATGAACATCATCGGGGATGTCCAGGGCAAGCGGGTGATCCTCCTGGACGACATGGTGGATACCGCCGGCTCCCTCTGCGGGGCCGCCCAGGCCCTGGTGGAGCTGGGCGGGGCCACGGAGGTGTTCGCCTGCGCCTCCCACGGGGTGCTCTCCGGCCCGGCCATCCAGCGGCTTCAGGACAGCGCCATCAAGGAGGTGCTCTTCCTGGACACCATCCCCGCCGACACAGAGGCCAAGTGCGATAAGATCAAGTACGTCTCCGCCGCCCCGGTGCTGGCGGACGCCATCAGCTTTATTTACCACGAGGACTCTGTCTCCCGCCTATTCGTCTAAGGCACAAAAACACTTTTCACGCCCTTGGGGCGTGGACTCTGCGAGGCACAAGAGAAAGCGGAGCTTTGCTCCGCTTTCTCTCTGCGTTCGACACGATCTTTGAGGTGGCAGCTATGTTTTTTAGGCAACGGCCCGGCCCGGTGGGCTGGCTGGTTGTGGGCCTGGGGAACCCCGGCCCCAAGTATGCGTGGACCCGGCACAACATGGGCTTTCTGGTGGTGGATGAGCTGGCGGAACGGGCGGACATCCCGGTGCAGCGGCTAAAGCACAAGGCCCTCACCAACACCGCCCTCATCGGCGGGCAAGCGGTGCTGCTGATGAAGCCCACCACCTATATGAACCTCTCCGGGGAGTCCGTGGGCCAAGCGGCCCAGTTCTATAAAATCCCCCCGGAGCGGGTGCTGGTGGTCTCCGACGACGTGGCCCTGCCCCAGGGGAAGCTGCGCATCCGCCGCGCTGGCTCCGCCGGGGGGCACAACGGGCTGAAAAGCATCATTGCCCACCTGGGTACAGACCAGTTCCCCCGGGTGAAGGTGGGGGTGGGGGACAAGCCCCATCCCGACAGCGACATGGCCGGCTGGGTGCTGGGCAAGCCCAGCGGCGAGGACCGCAAGGTAATGGAAGCCGCCATCCACCGGGCGGCGGACGCCGTCACCCTGCTGCTGGAAAAGGGCGTGGACGCGGCGATGGCGGGGTTTAATGGATAACACCTGAGCATGAACCCCTCCCCCGCCGCATACAATTAACGATCAGAAACCCCCACCCCACCGAAAGGAGCGACCACCTGTGCCACAGCGATCCACGGCCTTGCTGCCGCAGCTACTCTCCCGCCTGACCGACTACCCCCGCATCCTGGACGCCCTGAACCAGGGCAGGGCCCCCCTGGCCCTCTCCGGCTTGGGGGCGGTTCACCGTGCCCATTTGGCCGCCGGGCTGCACCTGGCCACCCAGCGTCCCCTGGTGCTGGTGTGCGCCGACGAGGGGGAGGCCAAACGCGCCGCCGGGGACCTGGCGGCATTCACCGGGGTGGAACCCCGGCTGCTCACCGCCCGGGCGTTCTGCTTCCACCCCTCCTCCGCCTCCCGCCAGTGGGAGCACCAGCGGTTGGAGACCTTGGCCGCCCTGCGCCAAGGGCGCTGCCCGGTGCTGGTGGCCACGGTGGAGGGCTTGCTCCAACGGACCCTGCCCCCGGAGGAGTTTGACCGCCACAGCACAACCCTGGCGGTGGACCAGGCCCATGACTTGGAGGCCCTGGCGGACTTCCTGGCCCAGGGGGGCTATGCCCGCTGTGACCAGGTGGAGGGGGTCGGGCAGTTTGCCCTGCGGGGGGGCATTCTGGACGTGTACTCCCCCGGGTCCGACCTGCCTATGCGCCTGGAATTCTGGGGGGATACCATCGACTCCATGGGTTATTTCGACCCCGCCACCCAGCGGCGCAGCGGACAACAGAGCCGGTATGCCATCCTCCCCGCCCGGGAAGTGCTGGGGGCCCCGGCAGAGCCGGCGGACCTGGCCCTGCCCCAGGTATACAAAACCCTGGCAGCCGGGCTGGACTACCTGCCCGAGCATGCCCTCCTGGCCTTCAGCGACACCAGCCGCCTGGCCGACCGGGCCAAGAGCTACCTGTGGCAGCTGGGGGAGGACGTAAAGGCCCTGTTGGAGCAGGGGCTGCTCTCCGGCAAGGATGGCAGCTTTGCCAAGGATTTTGAGGATTTGTGCCAGGCAGGGCAGGCCCCCCGGACCCTCCTCTACCTAGATGCGTTTACCACCGGGGGCCTGCCGGTGCCCCCCCGGTTCCTCCTCTCCCTCACCGCCCGGCAGCTCCCCGGCAGCGCCATGCACTTCGAGGCCATGGTGGAGGACTTGCAGGCCTACCAGCGCCAGGACTTCGCCGTGGTGGTCCTCACCGCCAGCCGCCGGAAGGCCGACGCCTTACAGGGGATGCTCCGGGAGAAGAACATCCACAGCGCTGTGGACGAACACCTCCACGACCTCCCGGAACCAGGGCGGATCACCCTTGCCGTGGGGGACCTCTCCGCAGGCTTCGACTATCCCGACGGCCATTTCGCCGTGCTGGCAGAGGGGGCCCCGCCCCCCCAGCCCCGGCAGCGGCGGCGCAGCAGCACCCCCACCTCCAACCGCCAGCGCTTGGAATCCTTCACGGACCTGGCCCCGGGGGACCTGGTGGTCCACGAGTCCCACGGCATCGGCCGTTTCTTGGGGATGGTGAAGATGTCTGTGGACGGCACCCCCCGGGATTATATCAAGCTGCAATTTGCCGCCTCGGATGTGCTGTATGTCCCCGCCCTGCAGCTGGATCTGGTGTCCAAGTACATCGGCAGCGGGGACGACCCGGACAAAAAACGCCTCTCCCGCCTGGGGGGCACCGCCTGGGAGCGGGACAAAGCCCGGGCCAAAAAGGCCGCCAAGGATATGGCCAAGGGGCTTATCCAGCTCTACGCCCAGCGCCAGCGCTTGGAGGGCTACGCCTTCGCCCCCGACAGCCCCTGGCAGCAGGACTTTGAGGCCCAGTTCCCCTACGCGGAGACCGACGACCAGCTGCGCTGCGTCCGAGAGATCAAGGCAGACATGGAAAAACCCACCCCCATGGACCGCCTGCTCTGTGGGGATGTGGGCTATGGTAAAACAGAGGTGGCCTTCCGGGCGGTGATGAAATGCGTGTTGGAGGGGAAACAGGCGGCGATTTTGGTTCCCACCACCGTCCTGGCCCAGCAGCACTATATGACCGCCCTGAAACGCTTTGCCCAGTTCCCTGTGGAGATTGAAATGATCTCCCGTTACCGCACCGCCGCCCAGGCCCGGGACATCCTGCGGCGCACGGCGGAGGGCTCCGTGGACTTGCTGGTGGGCACCCACAAGCTTTTGGGGAAGGACATCCACTTCCAGGACCTGGGGCTGCTGGTGGTGGACGAGGAGCAGCGCTTCGGGGTGGGCCACAAGGAGAAGCTCAAAAAGCTGGCCCGGCAGGTGGATGTCTTGACCCTCTCCGCCACCCCCATCCCCCGGACCTTAAACATGGCCCTGTCGGGGCTGCGGGATATGTCCACCTTGGAGCAGGCCCCCGCCAACCGCCAGCCGGTGCAGACCTACGTGTTGGAGCACGACTGGGGCATCCTGGCTGACGCCATGCGCCGGGAGCTGGAACGGGGAGGCCAGGTGTATTACCTCCACAACCACACCGAGAGCATCGCCCGCACCGCCAACAAGCTCAAGGAGCTGTTGGGGGAGGAGGTCCGGGTGGCGGTGGCCCACGGGAAGCTGGACCAGGAGGAGATCAGCGACATCATGGGGCGCATGACCGACGGGGAAGTGGACATCCTGGTGTGTACCACCATCATTGAGACGGGGGTGGACCTGCCCAATGTGAACACCCTTATCGTGGAGGACGCAGAGCGCTTCGGCCTGAGCCAGCTCCACCAGCTCCGGGGACGGGTGGGGCGCAGTGCCCGGCGGGCCTTTGCCTATCTGTCCTACCGCCCCAACCGGGTGCTCACCGAGGACCAGTCCAAGCGCCTCAGCGCCATCCGGGAGTACGCCGCCTTTGGCTCCGGCTTCAAAATCGCCATGCGGGATTTGGAGATCCGGGGGGCGGGGAACCTGCTGGGGCCGGAGCAGTCTGGCTTTCTCATGAGCGTGGGCTATGACCTCTATTTGCGCCTGCTGGAAGAGGCGGTGCTGGAGGAGCAGGGGAAGCCTGTGGCCCCCCGTCCCGCCGCCTGCACGGCAGAGCTGTCTGTGCCCGCCTCCATCCCGGAGAAGTATATTCCCGCCCCGGAACAGCGCATGGACCTCTACCGCCGTATGGCCCGGGTCCAGGAGGAGGCGGAAGGGGAGGATATCCTGGACGAGCTCATCGACCGCTACGGCGACCCGCCCAAGGCGGTGGCCAACCTCATCACCATTGCCCTGCTCCGGGCCAAGGCGGCGCTGTGCGGGGTGACAGAGCTGGTCCAGAAGGAATCCCTGCTGCGCTTCTCCCTGCCCAAGCCGGACTTCCAGGTGGTGGCCCTGCTGTGCTCTATGGAGAAATACAAGCAGCGGCTGCTCTTCGCCGCCGGGGAGAAGCCCCACCTGGCCCTGCGGCTGAAGAAGGGCGACGACGTGCTGAAGCTGGCGGGGATTGTGCTGACGGATTTACACCAGGCCCAGGAACAGGCCCAGAAGGGAGGCGGCGGCCATGGATGAGCAGGCATTGGATACCCGAGAACTGGACGAGGCCCAGCGGCAAGAGAAGCTCCAAGCCCTGGACGCCAAGCTGGCCCAGATCCAAGAGCTGCTCCAACGCATGGAGAATTTGGCCCAGCTGGCCTCCCGGCCGGAGTGTACCCCCCCAAGGCGTGCCCGCCTCCAAGGGGAGTTCCACCGGCTGAAAGGGGAGATCGACCAGGTGGCGGACTCTCTGTGGATGCTGTGAACGGCACCCCGGGAGACCGCTGCGGCCGTTTCCCCAGGCCTAGGACAGACAGAAAAACGCTGTGGACGGAAACCCCGTCCACAGCGTTTTTTCTTATCATTGTACCACAGCTGCCCCAAAGCGACCACACCCTGGTGGGCATTTCCAGCTGCGGTTACCGTCCGTCTGCCACAATGCGGTAATACATCCGGGCGGTGATGGTGTACACCAGGAAGTACAGCAGGGCGAACACCACCACGGTGATTCCGGTGATGGTCAGCAGCAGAGACAGGTCCCAGAGGTTGAAGAGCATTAGGATTCTCCGCACCATGGGGAAGGAAAAGGCCAGGTGGGTCAGGGCCACCGCCAGGGGCAGGAAAAACACCGTCAGCAGTTGGGAATTGACGCTTTTCCGGATATCCCCCTTGCTCATGCCCACCTTCTGCATAATCCCGAAGCGGGATTGATCCTCATAGCCCTCGGTGATCTGCTTGTAGTAGAGGATGAGCACGGTGGCAAAGAGGAACACCACCGTCAGCAGGACGCCCAGGAAGAGGACGGCCCCGTAGGTGGCCACAAAATCCCCCCGGTTGGCCTCCCGGGAATCCACGCCAACGCTATACTGCCCCGCTTCCGCCCCATCCCAGAGCAGGTCCTTCAGGTCCTGGGCCAGGGTCAACTCCGCCTCCGGCTCCAACCCGGCGTCAAAGGCGTACTCCCAGATGGGATGGATGGTAAAGCGCTGGGAGAACTCCGGCAGAGTGTTCAACTGGTCCAGCACCGGCCCCAGCTCCGGCACCACCAGGAAGAGGCTGGGGGCCACATCCACAGTGGAACCCCCTACGGTGAGCATCTCCGGTACGGTTTTCACCAGTTCCAGGGTGACCGCCCCCCCGATGTCCAGGCTGGGATATTCCTGGGCAGAGAGGCCGTACACCAGGGCTTGCCCCGGCTCCAAGGTCTCCTGGAGGCCCAGGCCACGGTTGTACTCCTCCAAAGGGATGAAATAGATGGTGCGCAAGTCCGCTGTAGTTAGGCTGACCACCCCATAGCCCTCGGAATTGGTGACAACCTTGTTCCCCTCCAGGATGCCGGAACAGTTGGCCATGATGAGTTCCCTGGGATTCTCCGGGGTAACGCCCTGCTGGTCCAGGAAGCCGTCAATCTTTCCCCGGACCCCCTCCCGCAGGGACAGGTCCGCCGTGGTCTCAAAGTCCAGGCGCAAGTTCAGCTCCCTGGGGTAGCGGTTCATCAGGCTGCCCTCGGTGCCGAAGTACAGGCAGCAGCTCCCCGCCATCATCACCAGCACCATGGTGCTGAGGATGCACACGGACGCCAGGCCCGCACCGTTGCGCTTCATCCGGTAGGCCATGGAGGACACGGAGATGAAGTGCTGTTTCTTATAATAATACCGCTTGTTCTTTTGCAAGGCCCGGCACAGGGTCACGGACCCGGAGATGAACAGCAGGTAGGTGGCCACAATCACCACCCCCACAGCAAAGAAGAACAGCCCCAGGGCCGAGATGGGGTCCTCAATGGTGACAGAGACGTAATAGGCCCCGCCCAGCAGCACCAGGCCCCCTAGGGCCAGGAGATAGTTGGCTTTGGGCGGCTTCTCCCCCACCGTCTCACTGTGCAGCAGGGCAATGGCATTGGCCCGGCGCAGCTGCCACAGGCTGTTCAGGTACAGCAGGACGAAAATGACCCCGAAGAGAGCCAGGCAGCTGCCCAGGGCGTTTAGGTCCACCAGCAGGCCGTAGCCGCTCTCCCCGCCCACCAGGCGCAGAAGGAGCAGCTCCGTGAGCTTGCTCAGGGCAATGCCCCCCGCCAGCCCCAGCACCAGGGAGAGGACGGCAATCATAACCGTCTCCACCAGCAGGAGCATACTCAGGTTGCCCTTGCTCAGGCCCAGGATATTGTACAGACCAAACTCCATCTTCCTGCGGCGCATGAGGAACGCGTTGGTGTAAAAGAGGAAAATCACGGAAAACAGGCCGATGATGGACACGCCCATCCCCAGGCAGCTCTTCACCATGGCCCCGCCCCGGACGGTATCCAGCTGGGGCAGGCCCCCCAGGTAGCGGACGATGTAGCACATCAGCACCATCCCGGCGCAGGTGAGGATATAGGGGAGGTAGAAGCGGCCATTCTTGCGAAAGCTGCTCAGGGCCAGCTTGGGATAGAGCTTCATGCCTGCTCACCTCCTGTGGAGAGCACCGTGAGGGTGTCGGCAATTTTTTGATAGAACTGCTGGTTGCTGCTCTCCCCCCGGTAGAGCTGGTGGAACACCTCGCCGTCCTTGATGAACAGCACCCGTCCCGCGTGGCTGGCGGCCTTTACGGAGTGGGTGACCATCAGCTGGGTCTGCCCCAGGCGGTTCACCTGGGCGAAGAGGCCTAAAAGCTCGTCGGTGGCCTTGGAGTCCAGGGCCCCGGTGGGTTCGTCGGCCAGGAGGAGCTTCGGCCGGGTAATCAGGGCCCGGGCCACGGCGGCCCGCTGCTTCTGGCCCCCAGAGACCTCATAGGGGTACTTCTTCAATAGGCTGGTGATGCCCAGGGTCTTGGCGATGGGGGACAAACGCTCCTGCATCTCCCGGACCTCCACCCCCGCCAGGACCAGGGGGAGGTAGATGTTGTCCTCTAAGCTGAAGGTGTCCAAGAGGTTGAAGTCCTGGAACACAAAGCCCAGGTTGTCCCGGCGGAAGGCGGCCAGGTCCCGCTCCTTCACGCTGGAAAGGTCCCGCCCTTCCAGGAATACCTTGCCCTCCGTGGGCTGGTCCAGGGCCGCCAGGATGTTCAACAACGTGGTCTTGCCGGAGCCGGACTCCCCCATGATGGCCACATACTCCCCCTTCTCCACAGAAAAGGACACGCTGCGCAGGGCCTGGACACGGTTCCCGCCAAAACGGGTGGTGTAGATCTTTTTCAAACAGGAAACTTCTAACATAGCCATAGAAATGACCTCCTTTGACGTGTGGTTCCGTTTTCCCGGGAGCCGTCCCGCCCCCTCATTGCAAGCCTAGTATACAAGAAACGCCACCGGCTTCGACATCGAATCCGGTGACAGTTGGGGGGCTGGCTGTGACAGTTTTGTCACAGCTCTTAAGGCTTTCTAAACTGTTCCCCTGGGGGCACGCCCTGGCGGTATTTGGAATACAATGGAGGGAACGGAGGAAACAGCATGAAACTGAAACCCTGGTTTTTGACGAAGAACGCCTGTTACGAGGCGGCGGTGGAGATTCAGCCCCGGGGGGTTATGGTCCACTCCACCGGGGCCAACAACCCCACCCTGCGGCGCTATGTCCAGCCGGACGACGGCCACCTGGGGGAGAACCCCAACGGGAACCACTGGAACCAGCTCTACCCCGACGGCAAGAAGGTCTGCGTCCACGCGTTCATTGGGCAGCTGGCCGACGGCACCATCGCCACCTACCAGACCCTGCCCTGGACCTACCGGGGCTGGCACTCCGGCAAGGGGGCCAAGGGCTCTGCCAACGACATGGGGTATCTGGGCTTTGAAATCTGCGAGGACGGCTTGGTGGACCGGCAATATTTCCAGGCGGTCTACCGGGAGGCCGTGGAGCTGACGGCCTATCTCTGCAAGGCCTACGGCCTGGACCCCCGGAAAGACGGGGTGGTGCTCTGCCACGCCGAGGGCCACCAGCGGGGCATTGCCTCCAACCACGGCGACGTGCTGCACTGGTTCCCCAAGCACGGCAAGAGCATGGACGATTTCCGCGCCGACGTGGCGGCGGAACTGGAAAAGGAGGACGACCTTGACATGACCATCGACGAGATGATTGGGAAGATGACCAACCAGCAGGCCTACCAGCTCCTGGAAAAGGCCAACGCCCACGCCGCCACCCTGGCGGAACCGGAGTGGAGCCGCCAGGAGGGCCACTGGAAGCGGGCGGTGGAGGCCGGCGTGGTGGACAACACCGCCCCGGAGCGGCCCATGAAACGGGATGAAGTCATTGCCGTGCTGGGCCGGGAGGGTTTACTCTAAAACCTCCCACCGCCGTTTCGGCCTTGACAAAGTGACTGCGGATGGGTATACTAGACGCAGAAGGGCGCTGTTACGACGGTCAGCTCAAACATGCAGCAAACGAATTATGCTGACTGCTCGTCCCACCGGGCAGTCAGCACGCCTTTGTGGTCATAAGGCAAAGCCCTTTGGGGCGTCCTGAAAGCCGCCGCTGTTTCATCAGCGGCGGCTTTTATTCTACCTCTAGCTGTTCTGTATGCAAGTCCAGGTGGAAGGCACTGCCCTGCCCCACCACGGACTCCACGGTGATGGCAATCCCCAGCCGCCGGGCCGCCTGCTGGCACAGGTACAGCCCCAGGCCTGTGGCCTTTTTGTCCGCGTGGCCGTTGTAGCCGGTGAAGCCCCGTTCAAAAATCCGGGGCAGGTCCTCCGGAGCAATGCCTATGCCGCTGTCCGCCACGGTGAGGACCTTGTCCTGGACGGTAATGGCAATCTCCCCGCTGGGGGTGTACTTGATGGCGTTGGACAGAAGCTGTTCCAGAATGAAATGGAGCCACTTCTCGTCGGTGAGCACCCGCTCCTGGGTCTCCTCATAGCGCAGGCGGATGCGCTTGCGCACAAACTGGGGGGCAAACTTGCGCACCGCCTGGCGGATCACCCCGTCCAACGCCACCTCCCGGAACACGAAGTCCGTGCCCTCCCCCCGCAGGCGCAGGTAAGATAGCACCATCTCCACATACTGCTCAATGCGGAAGAGCTCCCCTTGCAGGGCCCGGTGCTCCTCGCTGTCCTCCCCTTGCAGGAGCATCCCCATGGCGGCAATGGGAGTCTTGATCTGGTGGACCCAGGCGGCGTAATAGTCCAAGCTCTCCTGCTCCTGGGCCCGGCTGGCGGATATCTGGGCGCTGCGCAGGGCCCCCAGGGCCTGCAGCATCTCCCCCAGCTCCGCTTCCGCCAGGGTCTCCGGCAGAGGGAGGCGGTCCAGATTCAGCTCAATGTCCTCCCGTAAGGCCTGCCGCTGCCGGTGACGGGAGCGGTAGTGCCAGAAGTCCAGCGCCAGCAGCACCAGACCCAGGAACAGGCACAGCAGGGCCGGGTAGGCCACCACCTTGAGGCTAAGCCCGTACAGGCCAAACACCAGGGCGAAATGCCGGCGAACAGGGCGAACACCAGCCAGAGCGGCCCCCGCTCCCGCCCGTACCAGCCCAGAACATGGTTCTCTCTCATGGTATCACTCCACGATATACCCCGCACCCACCCGGGTACGGATAAAATCCCGCAGGCCCACCCCTTCCAGCTTCTTGCGCAGGCGGGCCACGTTGACGGTGAGGGTGTTCTCCTCCACATAGCAGTCCATCTGCCAGAGCTTGGTCATGAGGGTGTCCCGGCTGACCACCTTGCCCTTGTGTTCCAGCAAGGTCTGTAAAATGCGGAACTCGTTCTTGCTCAGCTCCAAGCGCTGGTCCTGGTAGCGCAGGGAGGCGTCGTTCAAGTTCAGCACCACCCCCCGGTGCTCCATCACCGGCACCTGGCCGCTGAGGTCATAGCTGCGCCGGAGGATGGCTTGGAGCTTGGCGGTGAGCACCGCCAGGTCCACAGGCTTGGGGAGGAAGTCGTCGCCCCCCATGTTCATGGCCATGACGATGTTCATGTTGTCCGAGGCGGAGGAGAGGAACACCACCGGGACGTTGGAGAGCTTGCGGATCTCACTGCACCAGTGGTAGCCGTTGTAAAAGGGGAGCATGATGTCCAGGAGGACCAGGTGGGGGTCGTAGTCCACAAAGCTGGGGATGACGGCTTGGAAATCCTCCACCAGGCGCACCCCGTACCCCCAGCGGGTCAGCTCCTGTTGGAGCACCTGGGCCATGGAGAAGTCGTCCTCCACCACAAGGATGCGGTACATCGCCCGCCCCCTCAGCCGTAGGGCCGGACCCGGAACTGGGCCCCCAAACCCTCCGCCAAGGCCCGGCAGGCGGCAATCTCCGCCGGGGTCTTGTCGTAGTCCACGATGGTCACCATCACCCGGGGGACATACTTTACCGCCTCCCGGACGAAGTCCAGCATGGCGTCCCAGCCCTTTTCCCCGGACCCCGGCCGGGTGAGGCGGAGGTATTCCTCCTGGTTGGAACCGTTTAAGGACACAGACACCGCGTCCAGCCGCCCCTTCAGCTCCGGGGCGATGTTCCGGTGGTTGATGAGGCTGCCGTGGCCGTTGGTGTTCAGGCGGATGGGGGGCAGGTCGGCACGCTTCGCGGCGTGGAGCTGGTCGCACAGCCACAGCATGTCGTCCGCCCGGCAGGTGGGCTCCCCATAGCCGCAAAAGACGATCTCACTGTACTGGGACAGGTCCTTGGACAAGATGTCCTCTAGCACCGCCTCCCGGCTGGGCTCCTCCTGGAGCCAGAGGCCACCCAGGGCGGAGCTGTCCTCGTCCCGGATGCAAAAGACACAGTGGCAGTCACAGCGGTTGGTCATGTTGATATAGAGGCTGCCGAAGTAATCGTAGGTGATGATATCCCCTTGCATGGTACTTCCTCCTTTTTCTCCTGTTCCCCAGGTTCAGTCAATGCCAAAGAGGCGTTTCCCGTTCTCTGTGGTGATCCGGGCCACCTCCTCCACCGGCAGGCCCTTGATGTCCCCGATGGCCTCCGCCATGCGGTAGACATAGCGGGAGTCGCAGCGCTTCCCCCGGAAGGGGACGGGGGCCATGTAGGGGGCGTCGGTCTCCACCATGAGCCGCTCCATGGGCACCGCCGCCACCACCTCCGGGCCCTTCCGGGCGTTCTTGAAGGTAATGGTGCCGGTAAAGGACAGGTGCCAGCCCAGGGCCACCAGGGTTTTGGCGTCCTCGGCGCTGCCGGAGTAGCAGTGGAACACCCCCCGGGCCCCGGGGAACGCCCGGACGATGGACAGGCAGTCCCCGTGGGCCTCCCGGTCGTGGACAATTACTGGCAGGTCCAGGCGCTGGGCCAGGGAGAGCTGGGCCTGGAACACCTCCTTTTGCAGGTCGTGGGGGACCTCCTTCCAGTAGTAGTCCAGGCCGATTTCCCCGATGGCCTTCACCTTGGGGTGGCGGCTCATGGCCTCCACCTGTTGGAGCCAGTCCGGGGGCAGGCCCAGGGCGTCCTCGGGGTGGATGCCTACGGCGGCGTACACGTATGGGTAGGCCTCCGCCAGCTGGATGGCGGCGCGGCAGCTTTCCAGGTCACAGGCGGGGCAGAGCACCAGCCCCACCCCGCTCTCGGGCAGGGCGGCTAGGACGGCGTCCCGGTCCCCGTCGAAGGCCTGGTCGTAGTAATGGGCGTGGGTATCAAAGAGCATGGCGTCATTTCTCCTTTCCCTTATTGGGGGGCAGGGCGATGGGGTGGAGGCCCCGGCTGTCGCTGAGGGCCTCCTGAGCCAGCACCCGTTCCGGGTCCGCGTCCCGGAGGTTCAGGAGCTTTTCCCCCAAAATCTGGGAGAAGCCGGACATGAGCACGCTTTGGAGGATGAAGTCCTCCACGGCCCCCCCTTCCTCCTCCCCCTGGGCGTTGAGGATGCTTTGGGCGGCGGCACGGGTCTGGGCGGTGTAGAAGTTCCCCACCTGCTGGACCCGCTGGATATAGCTGGTGTAGAAGTTGCGCACCTCTTCCTCGTCCCCCCCGGCGGGGAGGAGCTTTTGGAGGCTGCTGATGCTGGTGCCCTGTTTTAGGGTGAAGATCATAATCATGTAGGCGATGTGAATCCGGTAGTATTTCCGTTTCTCCGGGGCGGGCATCACCTTTAGGCGGACGTAATTGTTGATGGTGGTGGAGGTGACGGGCTTATCCTTTTGGTCCTCCACGGGGATGAAGTCCAGGTATTGGCCCAGGAGGGCGATCACCTGGTCCATATACAGGCCGATGTCCGGCAGCTCTTTCCAGGCGGGGAGCTTATAGTTGTTCAAATAGTTCTCCCAGCGGATCAGCTTATGGGCCACCAGGTCTTTATCGTAACTCATGGGGGTTCTCACTTTCTGGCCCTTGGGGGCCTGGGGGCAGGGTTCTTTTTTGTTCTTATTGTACTACGATTTGTTGGATTGGACAAGCCCCGTTGTTTTTGATTCCCGCACAGTGCGGGCCCTTGTGTCCTCTTTTTTTCAGAAAAAAAGAGGACGGAAAAAAACTGCGGGGGCGGGACTGGGAGGTGTTCCGTGCGGGGGACTTAGCGCCCGACCTGTCTGGTGCTTCCGTCCACCGCCCGTGGGCCGACCGGGCCGGAGCCACCGGCCACAAGGTGGGTGCGTTGTGCCGGTGCTGGAAGGTGGCTGGGATTCCCATTTTCTCGCTTTTTCTCTCGGATTGGCTCGTTCCCATCTAGGAAGTGGTAGGGGAGAGGATAGGTTGGGGCTTGCTTCGGTTTTGGTGACTTGTTGGCTTTTGTCTTTCCATTGTCCTCTACTTGCCGGGAAGGAACGTCTTTGTTGGTTTAGAATAAAAAAACGGCCCTTCTGGGCCGCGGCGCAGGTGCGCCGTAAATTCGTAGCGAAGCGGAGAATTGCGCAGGGAGGGCTTTGCCCGACCGAGCATGTTAAATCCCCCTGGGGTGGAGGCGGCCAAGGGCCGCCGGAACCCAAAAAAAGAGGACTGCTTCCAGCAGTCCTCTTTTTTTGGAGCGAGTGACGAGGCTCGAACTCGCTCCCGCCCCC
>CAJUCB010000003.1:59004-73018 GCA_910584805.1 uncultured Oscillospiraceae bacterium | reverse complement strand
GGTCATGGCCAACATCGCCCAGCTGGTGAACGTGCTCCAGGCCATAGTCCTCACCGAAGGGGACCGGATGCTGCTGACCCCCACCTACCACGTCTTCGAGATGTATAAGGACCATCAGGACGCCCGCCAACTGGAGAGCTACGTGGAGACCTCCCTCACCGGCGCGGACGAAGAGGACCGGGTCCCCGGCCTCCATATCTCCGCCAGCCAGGCCCCGGACGGCACGGTGCTGGTCACCGCCGCCAACCTGGACGACGCCCGGGGAACGGAGCTGGACTGCGCGCTGGCCGGTCTGGGAAAGATCGAGCGGGTCACGGGCCGGGTGCTGGCTGGTCCGGCGGGCGCACACAACACCTTCGACGCGCCGGAGACCGTCCGGCCTGTCCAGGTGGAGGACGTCCGGCTGACGGAGGACGGCTTCAAGGCCAGCCTGCCCCCCTGCTGCGTGGCGGCGTTCCAGGTGAAGCCCGCGTGAGCGGGGCCAACCGGTGCCGCCGGTGCCTCCTGCGGGAGATGACCGGGGAAAACAGCTACTATGAGAGCGTGAAGTTCTACCGGGAGACCATGCCGCCCAAAAAGCGCGCCCCCGACGATGTCTACGAAACCCGGCTCCAGGCCTGCAAGGCCTGCGGGAGCCTGGAGTCCGGCACCTGTATGCAGTGCGGCTGCTACGTGGAGATGCGCGCTGCCCGGATCGACATGCACTGTCCTGACCGGGAGGCAAAATGGTGAAAACCAGGCGAAAAACTGTTTAAATATGATAAAAGGATGGTAATGAAATGGATATCCGTTATTCCTCCAACCCCAACGACGTCAAGCGCTACACCACCGAGGAGCTCCGGAAGGAGTTCCTCATCCAGGACCTCTACCAGCCCGACCAGGTGAAGGCCACCTACTCCCACGTGGACCGCATGGTGGTGCTGGGCATCATGCCCGTGACCAAGGAGGTCCCCATCGACCAGGGCATCGACGTGTGGGCCAACTTCGGCACCCATTTCTTCCTGGAGCGCCGGGAGGCCGGCGTGTTCAACCTGGGCGGCCCCGGCTCCATCACCGTGGATGGGGAGAAGTACGATCTGGGCTTCCAGGACTGCCTGTATATCACCATGGGCGCCAAGGAAGTGACCTTCTCCAGCGCGGACGGCTCCAACCCCGCCCGGTTCTATCTGGTGTCCGCCCCCGCCCACAAGTCCTATAAGACCACCTTCCTGTCCATGACGGACGCCGCCAAGCGTCCCTGCGGCGCGGCGGAGACCGCCAACGCCCGGGTCATCAACCAGTTTATCCATCCGGATGTACTGCCCACCTGCCAGCTGTCCATGGGCCTGACCCAGCTGTCCCCCGGCAGCGTGTGGAACACCATGCCCGCCCACACCCATGAGCGCCGGATGGAGGTCTACACCTACTTCAACATCCCCGAGGGCAACGTGGTCTTCCACATGATGGGCCAGGGCCAGGAGACCCGGCACATCGTCATGCAGAACTACGAGGCGGTCATCTCCCCCTCCTGGTCCATCCACTGCGGCTGCGGCACGGGCAGCTACACCTTCATCTGGGCCATGGGCGGCGAGAACCAGGCTTTCGACGATATGGACAACATTCCCATTACGGAACTGCGCTGAAAGTGAGGAAAAGCGGTATGGATATGCAGAAATTGTTTTCCCTGGAGGGCAAGACCGCCCTGGTCACCGGCGGGGCCTATGGCATCGGCTTCGCCATGGCGGAGGCTCTGGCGAACGCGGGGGCGAAGATCGCCTTCAACTGCCGCAGCCAGGAGCATCTGGACAAGGCCCTGGCGGACTACGCCGCCAAGGGCGTTGACGCCAAGGGCTACATTGCCGACCAGGTGAAAGCCCTGCTGGTGGAGCAGGGGGTAGAGCACGGGGTGCTGGACCTGGGACGGAACGTTTTGCTCATTGGCGGCAAGCCCGACGGCAGTGATTTTGTGGTCGGGGTACAAGACCCCAACCAGGAGCAGGGCCAGCTAGTGGGCCGCCTAGAGGCCTCGGACAAGAGCGTCGTCACCTCCGGCATCAACGAGCGGAAGTTTACATACAACGGCCAGAGCTACCACCATGTGTTAGACCCGGCCACTGGCTTCCCCGCAGACAACGAGCTGGCCTCTGTGACCATTCTCTCCCAGTCCTCTGCCGACGGGGACGCCCTGTCCACCACCTGCCTGTTGCTGGGACAGGAAAAGGGGATGGCATTGGTGGAAAGCCTAGAGGGTGTGGAAGCCCTGTTCATTGCCAAGGATGGGACCTGGACAGAGAGTGCGGGCATGGGGGATGCGTTTGCCCAGTGAGCAGGCGCCTGGCGTGTTTCGGATATTAAACGATAAAGGGGAGGCGGCTGCCTCCGGTAAGATAAGCAAAAAGCGGCACAGAGGCGAGATTTTGGCCTCTGTGCCGCTTTACTTTTATGATAGGAAGAAAAGGATGGGGTTAGGAAGGGGTGAAAACTGTGTGTTGGCGGCGGTAGCTGTCATTGTCCTTCTGTTGCAGCTCACTTTCAACCTTTGCCAGCTTTTGTTCCAATACTTTTCTCTTTTGTTCGTCGGGTTCCCTGTTGATCTGTTGCTGAAGTGTTTCTTTCTCTTCCCGCAGCTTCTGAATCTCCCGGTCGACTTGGTCGGTGTTGCCGGTGAGCTTCTCTGCCTGCTTGGCGGGGGCTTGTTTCGCTGGTTGGAGTTCTTCCGGTGCCTCTGGCCTGGTGCTGGGGGCTGTCGCTTCCTCTGGAGCGTCGAAGAAGATGGTGGGCTGTCCGTCCTCGTCCTTGCCTGTCCAGTATAGACCGGTGGGGACGTGGGCCTCCTCTGGAATGTACTGGTCCTGCCTGGGGGCTTGGGATTGGGGCTTTGGCGCCTCCTGCTGAGAGGGCTGTACTCGGGGCGCGTCTACGGGAGCTGTAACGGTGGAAAGCGGGTTCTGTCCACCGGAGATGGGATGCAGCATACGTTGTGTCCTCCTTTCAAGGTTGGGTGGCTGTCTACTGCCAGTTTAGCTGCTTTTCGGCGGAATGCAAGGGCTTTGCTCTGAACGGTGGGTTCTCTGTATCGAGATGTTTAGCAGGACGCTGAGGGAAAAGGCTTGGCCCCTCTTTTCCACGGTCATTGCCCCGTGGTATTTCTCTGCTACGGCGTGTACATTGCGCAGCCCTTGCCCTCTTGGCGGCAAGGGGCCGGGTGTACAGGTATTTTCAAATGTTAGGAAATAAAAATCCCCCTGGGGTTTCCCTTGGATGTGAATGGAGGCTCCGCTGCTTAGGGAGAGGCAGGCTTGTATGGCGTTGTCCATGGCGTTGGCAAAGATGACACACAGGTCGAAATCATCCAAGGCGGAGGGTTGGGGGAAGCGGAGGGATACATCGGTTTTGATTCCGTTGGACTCTGCCAGCGCCAGCTTTTCCCCCAGGAGGATATCCACCACCGGGTTGCCTGTCTGGCAGGGGAGGGAGAGTTCGGCAGCGGTGGTTTTCAGCTTATCCAAATAGTCCTTTGCTGCGTCTGTGTTTCCTCGCTCTAAAAACCCCTTCAAGACGGAAAGGTGGTTGTTGATATCGTGGCGGAAAGCCCGGGTTGTGTTGTACCGCAGCTGTGCTTCTGCCACATAGCGCTTCTGGGCTTGGGCTGCTTGGGTGAGGGAGGCCAGGGTGGCTTGGTCCTGAAAGCTTTGGCAGATTTGCCGGTAGGCATACACTGTACAGAGCAGTGCGCCTAGACCCAGGGCTTGCAGGAACAGCAATGCACCATGGGTTTCAACCTTCTCCAAAGAGGTGGGTAAGGTGCTGTACGCAGTGTGAAGGATGTATAGCTCTGCGGTGAGGAAAAACAGGCAGGGGAACACCAGCAGCCCAATGTATGGCGTTTGCCTGTCCTGTGCTAGGGATAGGGACAGTAGGATTGCGCGATAGCAGCAGGCGCACAGCAAAAAAGCCCCCAGGGTAGCCAAGAGGAGTAAGGGGTATAGCAGCATGGTTCCAACCAGATGGGGGAAGAACAGGGCTTCCAAAGAGTTGATGATCCCAAAAGAAAGCTGTGTGATATAGACTGCCAAGAGCGCGGCCCCCCAGGACACAGTCCACCGGTTTCCGAGACAAAAACGGCTCAAGAAAGATAACAGCAACAGCTGTCCAGTGATGGCAAACACCTGGGGAAAGGGGGCCTTGCTGGTGAACCATGCGCAGAGGCACAGGAGGAACAGGTAGCTGGCAAAGTACCAGGGTGTTTGCCGTTTTTCGGTGAGGCGGCAGAGGAAAAAGAGGTGTAGCGCACTCTGGGCGGTGAGGCAGGCACCATCCAGGAACAGGCTGAAATACTCCATGTCAGAAGGCCCTTTCTTTGATGTGATGCAGCAGAGCCTGGATCAGCTCCTGTTCCCGCAGCCTGGAAACAGGGATGGCACTGCCATCAGAGAGCCGGACTTGCCCACCACTGCACCCGCGCACGTGGTCCAGGTTCACGAGATAGCTCCTGTGGCAGCGGAAAAAGTGCCCCGCCAACTGCTGTTGGAGGGCTTCCAGCTTTTCGTAATAATGGAAAACCTGGCCGTCCTCCTGGTGGATGTGAACTTTTCGTCCCAGAACTTCACAATATAGGATTTGGGACAGGGGAATGAGTTGGAGAGTATGCCCTTTTTGAATGGTAAGGTGTTGATGGGAGCGCTGGGCTAGGACCTGCATGGCGCGGTCCATGGTGCGCAGAAAGCGGTCCTGTTCCAGGGGCTTGACCAGGTAATCAAAGGCCTCCACAGCGAACGCGTCGAATACATACTCCTTTAGGATGCTCACAAAGATCAGTAGGCTGTGGCTGTCCTGCTGCCGCAGTAATCGGGCGGTCTCCATACCGTCGGGCTGTGCCATTTGGATATCCAAAAAGATCAAGTCAAAGGGTTGTGCGCTGGCCAGGAGGGCCTCGCCAGAGGCAAAGCAGGTGATGTGGTGGGGATGGGTATCCCCCATATAGTTGGAGAGACGAGCGGAGAGGTCGGCACACAGAGAGGCATCGTCGTCGCAGACAGCAAATTGAATCATAGATATCACCACACTAAAAAATAAGAATACCAAAGTCTTGGGGAAGAGGCAAGTTTGTTGTGATGAGATGTGCGTATTCTGGACTGAACGGTGGTTTTTGACCAATGATAGCGTTTCGATGGAGGGGGAAATGACTGTTTTTGGTACTGAGCCATGAAAAGACGCGACAATAACAAAACGAAAGAAAGAATCTTATAAAATAGGTAAGTATACTTCCTTGATGGAAAACAATATTTCAGATACGCTAAGAGCATCTTACGACAGAAAGCGTGGTTTTTTGATGTTTTTAGACGATTTATCCATATCTTTGATCCGGCTCTGCGATGCTGAGGACCTCAGTTATGAGCGGGCATCTGAGCGCTGCAAATGTAGTTCCAAACACTTTGCGAATATTGTCCATAGGAATACACATCCCACCCTGAAGATCTTTGAGCAGATTTGCCACGGGTTCCAGAAAACGCCCAACCTCCTGCTGCGCATAGGGACGGATGAGTTAGAGTATCGGCTCCCCATGCCAGTTGTAGAGGTGAGGGAATATTCGGCAATGTCTGGACGGGTGCGCTTACCGGTGTGCCCCCAGTGTAGGCATACATTAGGCCGGGAGGCTGTGGCGTTTTGTAGTGAGTGTGGGCAGTGCCTTTCCTGGAAGCAGTTCAAACGCATTGCCGTTGGTGGGCGCTTTCTATGTTAAAGTGTAACCGTCTGAAGGTGGATATCCATTGTTTTTTCGAGACAAAACAAAAACACCGCAACCTTGCAAATCAAGGTTGCGGTGTTTGGCGGAGAAGGAGAGATTTGAACTCTCGCGACGCTCAACACGCCCTACTCCCTTAGCAGGGGAGCCCCTTCGGCCACTTGGGTACTTCTCCAAGCTCCAAATCAGTGGAATATGAAATTGGCGGAGAGAGTGGGATTCGAACCCACGGCCCTTTCGGGTCACCGGTTTTCAAGACCGGCTCCTTAAACCGCTCGGACATCTCTCCGTATCAGCGTGCCCCGGCTAGATGCAGGAATTATAATAACATGAGAAGCTGGGTTTGTCAAGTCGAAATATGGAAAATGGGAAAAATTTTTTCAGTATGGGGATAAAACATACATAAGGGCGGGAAATGTACGGGAAATGGAGAGAAAATTTCGACAAAATGAGAGGGAGCTCCTTGGAATTGTGTTCTTTTTTGACGGAATTTTACGAATACTGTAGAAAAGGCTTGAAAACTGTCAAACAAAAATCCTTTTCAAATGGGCGGTTTGCAGTTAAAATAAAGCTACAAATTAGTTACAAATTGAATATAGACAACGACACAACAAATCGGAGGAAAGCCCTATGAGAGAATTTTCCATTGGTCAAGTAGAGCAAAGTACCCCTTCAGGAGGCCGGATGACCTGCCTCTACCAAATTTTGGTTCGCGATGTTCCCCCTCCGGTGTGCTGCGAGAGTTATGGGATTCGCATCACGGACAAGGATAGCGGGGAGAGTGAAGAGGTGCCGGACATTACCATTTTTCCAGAACGCATCCAAGTGCTGGCACAGATGCTCCTTCAGGGGGGCGTCACGCCCTGTACACTGCGCGACGTGGTTGAGGATTGGCTTTGAAGCTGAGCCGGTGACCGATGGCGGGGTTTCTACATACGATAAAAAAGAACCATCTTATGTTGGGAGGAGATCGTATGATAGAGTTGAGACACCGCCTCCAATTCTTCCTGGGTGCCAACAGTGCAGACGGTTTTTCGTCGCTGTATGACCGGTGGATTGACCAGGAAGCCGTGCAGGCATTCTATGTGATCAAGGGAGGTGCAGGCTGTGGCAAGTCCACTCTGATGGGACGGGTGGCAGAGACAATGGAATCAGAAGGATATTCTGTGGAGTACATCCGCTGTTCCGGGGACCCGGACTCCCTGGATGGCATCTTTGTTCCAGACAAGGGAGTGGCCATGGTGGATGGGACCTCACCCCATGTGATGGATCCTGCCTATCCTGGCGCCACCGGGCACTATATCGACCTGGGGCGGGGATATGATATCGGGGAACTCTTTCCCTTGCGGAATCAGGTGGTGGAGGCGGTGCGGGCTTACCAGGCCTGTTATCCCGCTGCCTACCGCTGCATTCGTGCTGCCCAGGAGAGCCGCCGGCGGGGCTGCCATTCCATGCACTCAGAGGAAACGCTGACCAAAACGGTGAAGCGCGGAGAAACTATATTGGCCCGGGAGCTCAAAAGCAGCCGTGGAAGAATGGGCCGCCGCCACTGCCGGTTTTTAAGCGGCGTCACCTGCCAGGGGAGGATGCTGCTCACGGATACGGTGGAGCTCCTCTGCGACCATGGCTACACGATCCAAGACGACTGCGGACTGGCCGGTATCTTCCTGGCCCATCTGGAAGCCCGCTTCTTGGAGAGCGGTTATGATGTGTATGCCTGCCCCTCGCCAGAGCAGCCCAGCCGCCTGGAACACCTGCTGGTCCCAGACCTTGCCCTAGGCTTTGTGACCGGGATGGAGAAAGCGGAGGGGTTCCGCACCATCCACACGGAAAGCTTGGTGGAGAAAACTCTGTGGCAAGAGGGAAAAAGCTTCCTGCGCCTGTCCAACCGGGTGGCGGAGGGGCTTTTGGCAGAGGGCATGGAACACTTGGCCCAGGCGAAGGAGCTCCATGACCGGCTGGAAGCCCTTTACCGGCCTTATGTGGACTTCTCCTGGGCAGAAGAGATGGCGGAACAGACCATAGAGGCGGTTCTGTCCCTGCCGGATATCTCCGGCTAAAACCACTTGCCCTCGCCTGCCGGCTGTGTTACAATACACAGGATACAAAAGCAGGAAAGGGGGCTGGCCTGTGATGGCGCTCTCCACCGCAGAGCTGGGCGTACTGGATTGGATTGCCCAGCATCTCCACACGGTAGCTTTGGATTATATCATGCCATGGCTCTCCCGGCTGACGGATCGGGGAGAGGTTTGGATCCTTTTGGGCATCCTGCTCCTGGCCTTTTATCGGAAGGATCGGGGCGTGGGGGTTCAGGTCCTGTTGGCATTGCTTCTCAGCTTGCTTCTTTGCAATCTGGTTTTGAAAAACGCTGTGGGGCGGATCCGCCCCTTCGAGTTGAAGGAGACGGTGGCACTGCTCATCCCTGCGCCCCTGGACCCGTCCTTCCCCTCGGGGCACAGCTCGGCCTCCTTCGCGGCGGCCACAGTGCTGTTGCTGAACCGATGGGAGGGGCGATGGGCGGCCCTGGTGCTGGCGGCGCTGATTGCGTTTTCTCGTTTATATCTCTATGTCCATTACCCAACGGACGTGGTGGGTGGTATCCTCGTGGGCGTTTTATGCGGGGTGCTGGCCAAGCGTCTCTGGTGGAAATTGGAAAACAGTCGTAGGCCCAAGGGCGGTTTGCCTGAGGGCATATAGGACGAAAGGCAACCGCGACAGGGATTCCCTCCCCCTGTTGCGGTTGCCTTTACCATTACCATTTTATAATGTCAGGTTCAGCCGCCCAGGGCAGCGTTCTTTTCGCAGGCGGCGATGACGGCATCCATCATAGCGGCCCGGACCCCCCGCTGTTCCAGTGTGCGCACCCCTTGGATGGTGCTGCCGCCGGGGCTGCACACCTCGTTTTTCAACTGGTCTGGATGCTTGCCGGTTTCCAGCACCATTTGGGCTGCCCCCAGAAGGGTCTGAGCGGCATAGCGGATGGCATCGGGGCGGGGGAGTCCGCAGGCTACGCCGCCGTCGGCCAGGGCGTCCATCACCAGATAGGCATAGGCCGGGCCACAACCGGACACGGCGGCCCCAACGTCCATGAGGGATTCCTCAATGGGGTAGAGCTTGCCGGACTGGGAGAGGATGGAGAGGAAGCCCTCTACCATGGCCGGGGTGGCCTCTGGGCTGGCGGTGTAGAGGATCACCCCCTGGCCTACAGAGACCGGCGTGTTGGGCATAATGCGAATGACGGGATAGGCTTTCCCGGCCATGGCCTGAAGCTGGGGGATGGTGAGGCCCGCAGCCATGGAGACCAGAATGGGGGGCTCCGCCCGCTGGGCTAGGGTGGGGGCGATCCCTTCCAGTACAGTGGCCATCAGGTGCGGCTTCACACCCAGGAAGAGATAACGGCTCTCCTTGGCCGCTTCCTGGCTGTCCCCAGCGGTGAAGCCCAACTGGGTGGCCAAGGCCTTGGCTTTCTCCTGGTCATGGTCGGAGAGGATGCCGTCCTGGACGGAACGGCTGGCGGCGCGGGCAATGGCACCGCCCATGTTGCCGGACCCGATGAGCCCGAAGGTATAGTTCATAGCTAAGCCCTCCTTCATTGGTAAAAGTGGTTGATTTGCTGTATTTATTCTATTGTAGCATAGGGCCTTGGTGGCAGGCAAGAGGAATCCGGGCGAGAAACGGCAGATTTCTCTCGTCAATATCGAGGAAAGGGGCGGGAAGCGCAGGGGGGCTTTTGTCTGCCTGTCCAAGGTTTTGCTTCCAGGAGGAATGCCCCTTGCCACCGGGGGGCGGGTGGGGTAGAATGGGCGGAAAGGAGTGGACAAGGATATGGATGAGAAACTGCGGGAAGAGATCGGCTTGCCGGACCGCCGGGGCACCGACTGTGAGAAATGGGACGGTTTGACTGGCCTCTTTGACCGGGAGGACCTGTTGCCGCTCTGGGTGGCGGACATGGATTTTAAGGTACCTGCCTGTGTCCGGGAGGCCCTGCATCGGGCGGTGGACCACGGGGCCTTTGGCTACTATGTGATCCCGGACGGATACTACGAGAGTATCTTGGGCTGGGAACAGCGCCGCCATGGGACTAAGCTCCAACGGGAATGGATCCGCAACGCGCCCAGTGTGGTGACAGGGCTGTTCCACCTGATCCAGGCCCTGACAGAGCCTGGGGACGCGGTGCTCATCCAGACCCCCGTTTATATGCCCTTTTACCGCATCATCGGGGATACCGGGCGGCGGGGGGTGTATGCGCCCCTCCGGGAGGAAGCGGGGGTTTATACCATCGACCTGGCGGAGTTTGAACGGAAAATCGTAGCGGAGGATGTGAAAGCGTTTATCCTCTGTTCTCCCCACAACCCTGTAGGGCGGGTTTGGACCCAGGCAGAGTTGGAGGGGATGCTGGATTGCTGCCAGCGCCACGGCGTCCAGGTCTTTGCCGACGAAATCCACCACGACTTGATCCAGCCGGGGCACCGCCATGTCTCCGCTGCCAGCCTCTGGAAGGGGGAGGGGAAGCCCATCACCCTATTCTCCGCCAGCAAGAGCTTCAACCTGGCGGGGATGAAGAATGCCATTCTGGTGCTTCCGGAGGCGGAGCAGCGCACCCGCTTTGACCGTTTTGAACAGGGCCTGGGGACAGGGGAGGGCAGTACCCTGGATTATATCGCCGTGGCCGCGGCTTTCCAAGGCGGGGACGCCTGGCTGGATGCTGTCCTGGCGGAGGTTTCTGCCAACTACCAACAGATCAAGAAAGCCCTGGCCCCCTATCCAGAGATCACGGTCTCCCCATTGGAGGGGACGTATCTCATGTGGATTGACCTGGGGAAACGGGTGGACCGGGGGCAGCTCCATGGCTTCATGGAGCAGGACTGCCGCATTGCCCCAGACTATGGCCACTGGTTTTACCCGGAAGGGGAGAAGGGGGATACCCATATCCGCCTGAACCTGGCCGCACCTCAAGAGACCATCCGGCGGGCGGCGGAGCAGCTTGCCGCTGGGCTGGAAGCCCTGCATTGACAATAGCCATCATTTTTTTAGAGAAAGGATACAGACCATCATGGAAATTTTGCACACCGACAAAGCACCGGAGGCCATTGGGCCCTATGCCCAGGCCGTGGCAGCAGGGGACTTCGTGTTCACCTCCGGCCAACTGGGCATCATCCCGGACACCGGGGCCTTAGCCCACAACACCGCCACCCAGACGGTGCAGGCCT
The DNA here is from genome assembly GCA_910584805.1 of uncultured Oscillospiraceae bacterium. Classification (GTDB taxonomy): domain Bacteria; phylum Bacillota; class Clostridia; order Oscillospirales; family Oscillospiraceae; genus Evtepia. The sequence goes on along the minus strand of CAJUCB010000003.1, from coordinate 62,083 downwards.
TGGAGAACCTCATCGCTGTCCTGAAGGCGGCGGGCCTGGACTTACATCATGTGGTCAAGACCACCTGCTACTTGAAGACCATGGAGGACTTCTCCCTGTTCAACGAGATCTATGCCCAGTATTTTGGGGAGCACACCCCCGCCCGCTCCTGCTTTGCCGTGGCCCAGTTGCCGAAGGGGGCTTTGGTGGAGATCGAAGCTGTTGCAGTGAAGGGATAAAAACACCTGTAAAAGCCGCCAGAGTTTGGCGGCTTTTACGATAAACTGCATAGGAGCTTTAGAAAAAACCTTTCAAAAATTAGAAAAAGCGTTGCAAAATTGTTGAACTTATAGTAAACTATTAGGCATAGCTGAAGGAAAACAGATGTCCGTATCGTGCGGACAGCTTCGGCAGATTTAAGGAGGTTAAACCATGAAGAAGATTCTCGCACTTCTGCTGGCCGGCTGCATGGCGTTCGCCCTGTGTGCCTGCGGCAACACCGGCACTGACGCAGACGCGGACGCAGACGCCAATGCATCCGGCGACACCATCGTCATCGGCGTGTACGAGCCCATGTCCGGCGACAACGGCGCAGGCGGCAAGCAGGAAGTCCTTGGCATGCAGTATGCCAACTCCATCGAGCCCACCGTGGACATCGACGGCAAGACCTACAATGTCAAGCTTGAGGTTGTGGATAACGAGTCCTCCAACGACAAGGCCGTGTCCGCTGCCAACACCCTCATCGCAAAGAAGCCCTCCATCGTCCTGGGCTCTTATGGTTCCGGCGTCTCCATCGCCGCTTCCGACACCTTCGCCAACGCTGGCGTGCCCGCTGTTGGCGTGTCCTGCACCAACCCCCAGGTTACCCAGGGCAACGACCACTATTTCCGTATCTGCTTCATTGAGCCCTTCCAGGGTCCCGTCCTGGCCAACTTTGCCAAGGATGAGCTGAATGCCAAGAAGGTCTACTGCCTGGGCCAGCTGGGCAACGACTATGACCAGGGCCTGATCAACTACTTCAAGGAAGAGGCCGAGGGCAACCTGGGCATGGAGTGCATTGTGGACGCCTTCCCCGAAGGCAACTCCGACTTTAACTCCTACCTGACCAACGCCAAGAACCAGGGCGCTGACGTAATCTTTGCCCCCTGCTCCATCAGCTACGCACAGCTGATCATTGAGCAGGCTGCCGCACAGGGCATCACCCAGCCCATCCTGGCTGGCGATACTTGGGACAGCAACACTGTGGTTGCCATGGCCCAGGGCAAGAACATCAAGATCTATGTCTCCACCTTCTACGCTGAGGGCGGCGACGCTGAGTTCGAGGCTGGCTTCAAAGAGTGGCTCAACTCTGACGCCACCAACAAGAACAACAACGGCGGCAACGACATGATCGCTGCTGTGTCCGTCATGGGCTACGACGCCTATTTCACCGCGCTGGAAGCCTTGAAGGCTGCCAAGTCTACGGATCCTGCTGACGTAATGGCTGCTCTGCCCAACGTCAAGTACACCGGCATTTCCGGTGAGATCGTCTTCAACGAAGTGGGCGATGCGGACCGTCACATGGCTTATATCAAGGTGAACAACTCTGAGACCGGTGTTTGGGACCTGGCTAAGGTTCAGGAGGCCAACGCCGACTGATCGTTCGCGCCACATAAGCCATTGTATTGTCTTTCCATCGTGGCGGGGGTACCTTGTGCTCCCGCCACGATTGGTACCTAGACGTTCGACCTTTTTTGACCACGGCAGGGAATGCATCCATGCACTCCACGAGAGCATCCCGTGAAACGGATGGATGCTTTCCACTTCCGACTGATGAAAAGAGAAGGAGAAGCGTATGCCAGAATTTATTTCCAACAATTTGCCATACCTCCTGGCCGGCATTTCCGTCGGCGGGCAGTATGCGCTGATTGCCATTGGCTATACCATGGTCTATGGCATCCTCCGCCTGATCAACTTCGCCCACGGCGATGTGTTCATGGTGGCTGGTTTGGTCATGGTCTATGCCACGGCATCCCTGCCCATCTACGTCTCCATTGTCCTAGTGGTGGTGGTGACGGTGCTGCTGGGCGTCATCATTGAAAAAGTAGCCTACAAACCGTTGCGTTCTGCGCCCCGTATGTCGGTCATGATCTCTGCTATCGGTGTGTCCTACCTGCTGCAGAACTGCGCCCTGTACTTCACCGGCGGCCTGCCCCAGATCTATCCAGAGATCCCCATCCTGACAAAGCAAGTGGCAGTGGGTGCCGGTTCTACCAAGATGGTCACTCTGGTCACCCCCATCCTCACCATCGTGCTGGTGGTGGCCCTGGTCCTGCTGATCCGCTATACCAAGGTGGGTATGGCCATGCGGGCGGTGTCCCGGGACTTCGAGACCAGTGAGCTCATGGGTATCAAGATCAACAACGTCATCAGGCTTACCTTCGTCATCGGCTGCTTCTTGGCCGCTGTGGGCTCCCTGCTCTACTTTTCCAACTACGCCTCTGTGATCCCCACCTCCGGCGCCATGCCGGGGCTGAAGGCTTTCGTTGCGGCGGTGTTCGGCGGCATCGGCTCCGTACCCGGTGCGGTGATCGGTGCGTTCATTATCGGTATCTGTGAGAACATCATCAAAGGTATGGGGTGGACGGCTTTCTCCGATGCTTTCACCTTCGTTCTCCTGATCGTGATCCTTCTGGCCAAGCCCACGGGCATCTTTGGCGAGAAGGCCACGGACAAGGTGTGAGGTGAACAGTATGGGAAAGAAATTACAAGCGGCGGTCCCAGCCGAAAAGAAAATTGGGAATCTCATTGCCGTTGTCCTCATCGCGGCCCTGTATGTGCTGCTTTACCTGCTGGACAATGTGCTCCCTGTGAACTCCACCACCACCATGCTGATCCCCGTTCTGCAAAAGGGGGCCATCTATGCCTTGGTGTGTGTGTCCATGAACCTGCTCAACGGGTTTACGGGGCTGTTTTCTCTGGGTCAGGCGGGCTTTATGCTCATCGGTGCCTACGCCTATGCCATTTTTGCCATCCCCGCGGAACAGCACGAGGCGGTGTACCAGTACTTTGACGGCGGCGCCATCCAGTTTTCCATTCCCCAGGTGTTGGGGAATGTGCT
>CAJUCB010000003.1:42375-58994 GCA_910584805.1 uncultured Oscillospiraceae bacterium | reverse complement strand
AGAGAGCGGCGGCGCATTCCTAGGGGCCATCATCTGCCTGATCATCGGCGGTGTGGTGGCGGCCCTGTTTGCCGCCCTCATCGGGATCCCTGTCCTGCGTCTGAAGAGCGACTACCTGGCCATTGCCACCTTGGGCTTTGCGGAGATCATCCGGGCCCTGTTCATGTGGAACGGCCTGGGCAGCATCACCAATGGCTCCAACCTGTTGCGGAAATACACTAGCTTTGCAAACATGCGCGTGAAGTTCGGCAGCACTGTAATCAAGTTTGATACCATCTTCCCCTTCCTCATTGCCATGTTGGGGATTCTGGTGATTGTCCTGCTGGTGAACTCCTCCTATGGCCGGGCGTTTAAGTCCATTCGGGACGATGAGGTGGCGGCAGAGGCTATGGGTATCAACCTCTTCAAGCACAAAATGCTGTCCTTCGTGATTTCCAGCTTCTTTGCCGGTGTGGGCGGTGCCCTGCTGGCGATGTTCCAAACCACCGTTCAGGCCAACTTCTTCCGTTCTACCATGACCTATGAGATTTTGCTCATTGTGGTTATTGGCGGCATCGGCTCCATCTCCGGCAGCTGTATTGCGGCGTTCCTGTATATTGCTTGCTCGGAGTGGTGGCTACGCTTTTTGGACAGTGGGGCCCTCCCCATCCCCTTCGTAGGTGGCGAGATCCCCGTGGCGTTCTTCCGGGACGGGTTCCGGAAGGTGGTCCTCTCTGTGGTCATCATGGTGATTGTCCTCTTCTTCTCCCGAGGGATTATGGGAGACAAGGAGCTGTCCTTCTCCGGGATGATCCGTAAGATACGGAGCAAAAAGGAAGCAAAAGCTGCCGCAAAGGCAACAACAACAGGGGAGGAGGATGCCCAATGAGTGAACGGCAAAATGTCCTGCATGTGGAGAATGCCACCATGCAGTTTGGCGGCGTCGTTGCTGTCAACAACCTCTCCCTGGAAGTCAATGAAGGGGAGATTGTGGCCCTCATCGGCCCCAACGGGGCAGGCAAGACCACAGCCTTTAACGTCATTACCGGGGTGTATCAGCCCACCAATGGCCGGGTATCCTTTATGGGGAAGCCCATGGTCTGCAACCATCCCCGGGGGAAGATGGCGAAATCCTATAAGGGGGAGAATGGGGAACTGTATCTCCACCAGCACACCCTGGCCCCCACACCCGACCACATCACCAAGCTGGGCATCGCCCGGACGTTCCAGAATATCCGCCTGTGGAAGAGTATGACGGTCTACGACAACGTCATTACCGCCAAGCATATGCGGGCCAAGCAAAATGTCTTTTCCGCCACCTTCCGGGCCAACCGGAAGGAGGAGCTGCGGATGCGGGAGGAGACGGAGGCCCTCCTCCGGGAACAGGACCTGTGGCAGTATCGGAACGACCTGGCGACCAGCCTGCCCTACGGCCTCCAACGCCGCTTGGAGATTGCCCGGGCCCTGGGGACATCCCCCAAGCTCCTGCTGCTGGACGAGCCTGCCGCCGGTATGAACCCCCAGGAGACCTTGGAGCTGGCGGAGTTTATCCATCAGGTTAGGGAGAAGTACAAGCTGACCATTTTCCTGATCGAGCACCACATGGACCTGGTCATGAACATTTCCGACCGTATTTACGTCCTGGACTTCGGCAGCCTGATTGCCCAGGGCCTGCCCAGTGAAATTCAGTCCAACCAGCACGTGATTGACGCCTATCTGGGGGTGGTAGAAGATGAGTGAACCGATTCTCAGCATTCAGAACCTACAAGTAAATTACGGCGGCATTGAGGCCGTCAAGGGCATCTCCTTCGATGTGCCGGAAGGGGAGATCGTCACGCTGATCGGTGCCAACGGCGCAGGCAAGAGCTCTACCCTCCGGGCTATTTCTGGCCTGGTAAAGCCCAAGAGCGGGAAGATCCTCTTCAAGGGGGAGGAGATCACAGGAAAGAACCCCACAGAAATCGTCTCCCGGGGCATCACCCTGGTGCCGGAGGGCCGCCGGATTTTCCCGGACCTGACGGTGAAAGAAAACCTTCGCGTGGGAGCTTACCTGCGGAAGGATGATTTGAGAGAGGATTTGGAATGGGTCTATAACCTCTTCCCCCGCCTCCGGGAACGGGAATGGCAGGAGGGCGGTACCCTCTCCGGCGGTGAACAGCAGATGCTGGCTGTAGGCCGGGCCCTTATGAGCCGCCCCAAGGTGATGATGATGGACGAGCCCTCCCTGGGTTTGGCCCCTCTGATTGTGCGGGAGATTTTCCGCATCATTGAGGAGGTCAACAAGAAGGGGGTCACCATCCTGCTCATTGAGCAGAACGCCAACATGGCCTTGAAAACAGCCCACATGGGGTATGTTATGGAGACGGGCCGTATTACCCTCTCTGGCCCCGGTAAGGAGCTGTTGGTGAATGAATCCGTGAAAGCAGCTTATTTGGGCACCTAAACAAAATATGAATGAAAAGTGGTTTCCCTATAGGTCCCAGGATGGTTTCCTGGCAGGGGGAACCACTTTTTTGCTGCATAGGGGAAAGGAAGCTTGAGTTGTATCAAGTATGAAGGATTTCATTCAAATTGAAGGAGTTTCGTGAGAAAAAGGCAGGATTTCTTGAAATAATGAAATTGAATATTTTGCATCTTGCAAAACTGGCTTGTCTATGGTATGATTCTAACATAGAAAACAAGTGGCCCTGCTCTGTTGGGGCTTTGTTCATTCCATGAGGAGGTGGTTCCTATGTATTCCAGTGGTTCTTGGCTGAGTGCGGAGGATGGTTCGATTACGCTGGTCAATGCCTGTTTCACCCTAACCGAGCAATATCGCATGGTGCTCTCGGCCATTGGGCAGGAACAGCAGCTCTCAGAGAATGAGATGCTGGTTTTGGTCCACTTGGCCATGCATCCAGACGCCCGAACTCAGAAGCAGTTACAGGGGACCAAGCTGCACCTGTCGATTTCGTCCATCTGCCGGATGGTGGAATCCCTGCGCAGGAAGGGCTTCCTCACCACAGAGCTGGACATGAATGACCGGCGCTCCTGGATTATCCATCTGGAGGACCGGGGGAAGGCGTTGGCGGAACGGGTGCAAATCGCGCTCCACGCCCGCTTGCAGCAGCTCTTCGGCACAGTGCCCGGCTTTGACCTGGAGGCCTTTGCCTCCACCCTTTCCCGGGCTGCAGATGCAATCAGTGCCCAGCCCTTTGCCTGCTGAACGGGGAGAGGGGTGGGGGAAACCGGGGTTACGACCCAATTTATTTTCTATTTTCGATTTCATATATTCCTTTCCTTGCCCAAACCGGGAGTTTCCAATTTGCAAGTTGGTGGCTCCCGGTTTGCATCGGCTCCCCCAAAAAGAAAGTATTTCGTGGAATAGTTTCCGATTTCTACTGAATATATAGTAATCCAATGATTTTCTTTTCCGAGAAAATGGCATTCTGGTCATATTTATAATTGACAAAGACATAAAGGGAACCTATAATAGAATACAGTACGATGGGGCCATTTACAAATTTGAATAGAGTCCGCCGTCTTTGCCCATGAGTTTGGCGGAGGCCCCATGCTTTTATGGGTGACGGAGGCGTTGCGCTTTCCGTGAATTGACCGACGCGATTGTGTTTTGAGCCGCAGTAGGCTCTGAAGACTACTTCTGCAGGCGTACATCCATTGCCTGTGGGAAAAAGGAGGAAAACTATGAACGAAAGACCAGATGCCGTCTGCCGTACTTGCGGTGCAGACGAAAAGGCTCTGTACGACGCCGTGGCCAATGTCATCGAGCAGTACAGGGAAAAGGAAGGGTCTCTGATCATGGTGCTCCACGCAGCCCAGGAGATCTTTGGCTATCTCCCCATGGAGCTGCAGGAGTTCATCGCAGACGGTATGGATCTGCCCCTGTCTGAGGTCAGCGGAGTTGTGAGCTTCTACTCATTCTTCTCCACCCAGAAGCGGGGCAAGCATACCATCCGGATGTGCCAGGGGACTGCTTGTTACGTCCGCGGCGGCAAGAAGGTGGTGGATGCCATCCGGCGGGAGCTGGACGTGGATGTGGGCGGCACCACAGAAGATGGCCAGTTTACCTTTGAGATCGCCCGCTGTATTGGCGCTTGCGGCCTGGCCCCCGCCATGATGGTGGACGACGATGTCTACAAGCAGGTGACGCCTGCCAAGCTCAGGGGCATCCTGTCCCTGTATGCCGAGCCGGTTGAGGAAGCATTGGAAGGAGGTGCTGGAGCATGATTAGAAGTATCGCTGACCTGGAAACCATGAAAAAGGAATACGAGGAAAAAATGGGCCAGTACAGCCACCTGTGCATGATCTGCTATGGTACAGGCTGCATGTCCTCCGGCTGTAAGGATGTCCGCGACGCTATGGTGGAGGAACTGGAAAAGGCTGGCTTGACCGACCAGGTGGCCGTGATCGAGCGCGGCTGCATGGGTACCTGTGCCGTGGGTCCTGTGGTGTACATCCTGCCGGATGAGACCTATTATACTGAAATGACCCCTGAACGGGTGAAGGACGTGGTGCAGAAGCACTTCATCGGCGGCGAGCCGGTGCTGGATTACACCTTCTATGACAGCATCCAGCGCAAGCGGGTGTCCAACATCCATGAGGTGGCCTTCTTCCGGGATCAAGTCCGGATTGCCCTGCGCAACTGCGGCCTCATCGACGTCAACTGCATCAACAGCTACGTGGCCAAGGACGGCTATCTGGCCTTGGCCCGGATTCTGGAAAAGGGCGACCGGGCCCAGGTGGTCAACGAAATGAAGCGCTCCTGCCTGCGTGGCCGCGGCGGCGCTGGCTTCCCCACCGGCGTGAAGTGGGAGGCAGCTGCCCGTGAGGCTGGCGAGGAGAAGTACATCATTTGTAACGCCGACGAGGGCGCCCCCGGCGCATTTATGGACCGCTCCGTCTTTGAGGGCGATCCCCACAGCGTCATTGAGGGTATGCTCATTGGCGGTTACGCCATCGGCGCCCAGCATGGCGTTGTGTACATCCGTGCAGAGTATCCCATTGCCGTGGAGCGTTTGAAAGCAGCCCTGGAAATGGCCCGGGAAGAGGGCCTGCTGGGCGAGGATATCATGGGCTCCGGCTTTAACTTTGACATTGAAATCCGCATCGGCGCAGGCGCCTTCGTCTGCGGCGAGGAGACGGCCCTGATGGCCTCCGTGGAGGGCCAGCGCGGTGAGCCCCGGCAGAAGCCGCCCTTCCCCTTCCAGAGCGGCCTCTTTGGCAAGCCCACCATCATCAACAACGTGGAGACCTTGGCCACCGTTCCCGCCATCATGCTCAATGGGGCCGACTGGTTCCGCCAGTTCGGCACAGAGAAGAGCCCCGGCACCAAGGTGTTCGCCCTCTCCGGCAACATCGTCAACACCGGCCTGGTGGAGGTGCCCATGGGCACGCCTCTGTCCGAGGTAATTTATTCCATCGGCGGCGGCATCCCCAACGGGAAAAAGTTCAAATCCGCCCAGACCGGCGGCCCTTCCGGCGGCTGTATCACCGCGGAAAATATCAACACGCCCCTGGATTATGAATCCCTGGCAGCCCTGGGCTCCATTGTGGGTTCCGGCGGCTTGATCGTCATGGACGAGGACACCTGCATGGTGGATACCGCCCGCTTCTACCTGGACTTCATCCAGGAGGAATCCTGCGGCAAATGTACTGCCTGCCGGGTGGGCACCAAGCGGATGCTGGAAATCCTCAACCGCATCGTAGCCGGGGAAGGCCAGCCCAGAGACATTGAGACCTTGGAGCACCTGGGCAAGATCATCCAGGACACCGCTATGTGCGGCCTGGGCCAGACGGCCCCCAACCCCGTGCTCTCCACCCTGAAGTACTTCCGCGCAGAGTACGTGGAGCACATCGTGGAGAAGTACTGCGTGGCCGGTGTCTGTAGCGACTTGGTGTCCAGCCCCTGCGAGAACACCTGTCCCGCCGGCATCAATATCCCCGGTTACATGAGCTTGATTGCCACCGGCGATTATATGGGTGCTGCCCGGGTTATGCTGCGGGATAACCCCTTCTCTGGCATTTGCGGCCGTGTCTGCACCCACCCCTGCGAGGAGCGCTGCCGCCGCGGCACCGTGGACGAGGCCATGAACATCTGTGAGCTGAAGCGTTTCGCCACTGACTGGGCTTACGCCCACGGCTTCCCCTCCGACGAGGACCTAAAGCCTGTGGCCAAGCTGGACAAGAAGGTGGCCATCGTGGGTTCCGGCCCTGCCGGCCTGACCTGCGCCTATTACCTGGCCCGTCTGGGCTATCAGGTGGACGTGTACGAGGCCGAGGACCGCTTGGGCGGTATCATGACCATCGGTATCCCCGACTACCGTCTGCCCCTGGACATCATTGAGCGGGAGATCAGCAACATCCAGCGCACTGGTGTGAATATGATTATGAACACCAAGATCGGCGTGGACCTCTCCTTCAAGTCCCTGCAGAAGAATTACGACGCCATCTTTATTGCCATCGGCGCCCAGAAGACCTTGAGCTTGGGCATCCCCGGCGAACGTTTGAACGGCATCGTCAACGGCCTGGACTTCCTAAAGCGGGTCATCATGAAGCGGGACCTGGACTTCACCGGCAAGAAGGTGGCTGTTATCGGCGGCGGCAACACCGCCATCGACTCTGCCCGTACCGCTGTGCGTCTGGGCGCCAAGGAAGTGGTTATCCTCTACCGCCGTGCCGAGGAGGATATGCCCGCAGATAAGGTGGAGATCGCCGACGCTATCGAAGAAGGTGTCACCATCCGTACCCTGGCCAACCCCATCGAGTTCATCGGGACCAATGGCCAGCTCACGAGCATCTGCATCATGAAGCAGAAGCTGGGCCAGTTCGACAGCTCCGGGCGCCGGAAGGCATCCCCCAGTGGTGAGAGCTATGTGGAGGAGTTCGACATTGCCATCCCCGCCATTTCCCAGACCCCGGATACCAAGTTCATTCGCGGCACCGTCAACCTGGACGGCGACCGTATCATCGCAGACCAGTACAGCCAGGCTACATCTGTCCCCGGCGTGTTCGTGGGCGGCGACGCCCACCGCGGACCCAAGGATATCGTCCATGCTGTGTATGAGGCCAAAGTGGCGGCTGCCGGTATCGACAAGTACCTGGGCGGCACCGGCGAACTGGCCAAGGGCTTCGAGCAGGAGATCACCGATTACCATATCGAGGGCGACATTATCCCCCATGACCGCTTCCTCACCCGCCGTATGGATGCGGAGCAGGCCAAAGCGAACTTCTGGGAACGGAACCTTGGCATGCACGAGCTGGATGCCCGTGCTGAGGCCAGCCGTTGCCTGCGCTGTGACAGGAGGTAAGAACTATGGCAGATATCAAACTAACGATCAACGGGAAGGAATGTGTTGCGCCGGCAGGCAGCACCATTTTGCAGGCCGCAGAGCGCAACGGCATCCACATCCCGAAGCTGTGCTACCTGGAAGGGGTCCACAAGTACGGCGCCTGCCGCATCTGTGTGGTGGAGCAGTTGAGCCCCCCGGCAAAGAACCTGCAAGCCTCCTGCATGGTTGAGGCCAGAGACGGTATGGTCATCGAGACCAACAGCAAGCGTGCCCAGGAGGGCCGCCGGGCGATGTACGAGCTGCTCCTCTCCAACCATGATAAGAAGTGCCTCACCTGCGTGCGGAACCAGGACTGCGAGTTCCAGGCCCTGGGCCGGGAGCTGGGCGTGGAGGACTCCCCCTACGAGGGGGAGCGGGTGCTGCGTCCCATCGATATCAGCGAGTCCATCACCAGAGACCCCAACAAGTGCATCCTGTGCCGCCGCTGCGTGAGCGCGTGTAAGAACATCCAGACCACCGCTATCTTGACGGCGGAGAACCGCGGCTTCCAGACTGTGATTACCCCGGCCTTCGGCCTGCCTCTGGGCAACACCTCCTGCGCTTTCTGCGGCCAGTGCGTGGTGGTATGTCCTGTGGGCGCCCTGAAGGAGACCAGCCACAGGGACAGAGTCCTGGAAGCCCTCCGGGACCCCAACAAGCATGTTATTGTCCAACCCGCTCCCGCCGTCCGCGTGGGTATTGGCGAGTGCTTCGGCCTCCCCGCCGGTACCTGTGAGACCGGCAAGCTGGCCGCTGCCCTGCGCAGCCTGGGCTTTGACGATGTGTTCGACACCAACTGGGGTGCCGACCTGACCATCATGGAGGAGGGGACAGAGTTCCTTTCCCGTCTCCAATCTGTGGTCAGCGGCGGCAGTGCGGTGCTGCCCATGATGACCTCCTGCTCTCCTGGCTGGGTTCAGTTTATTGAGCACTATTTCCCCGATGAGCTGGATCACCTTTCCACCTGCAAGTCCCCCCATGAGATGTTCGGTGCGGTGGCCAAGAGCTACGATGCCAAGAAGATCGGGAAAAAGCCGGAGGATATCTATGTGGTCTCCATCATGCCCTGCACCGCCAAAAAGACGGAATGTGCCCGTCCAGAGATGTGTAACGACGGTGTGCCCAACGTTGACGCGGTGCTCACCACCCGTGAGCTGGCAGACCTGATCAAGATCATGGGCATTGACTTCCTCTCCCTGCCTGACGAGGAGTTCGACGCACCCCTGGGCCTCTCCAGCGGCGCGGCAGATATCTTCGGCGTGACCGGTGGCGTGATGGAAGCCGCTCTGCGTACCGTGTATGAGATCATCACCGGTCGTGAGCTGCCCTTCCACAACCTCCACGTTTCCCCCATTGTGGGCTTGGAGCAGGTCCGCGAGGCTACCATTGTCCTGGAGGACGTGAAGCCGGAGTGGAAGGCGGCAGAGGGCATGGAGGTCAAGATCGCTGTCACCAGCGGCTTCGCCGGAGCCCGGAAGCTGATGAACCAGGTGGCCGACGGCACCTCCCCCTATCACTTCATCGAGGTTATGGGCTGCCCCGGCGGCTGCATCACCGGGGGCGGCCAGCCCCGGCCCAGAGAGAACATCGACATCGTCCGTCAGAAGCGGTCCGATGCGATCTATGGCGAGGACGAGCGTAAGAAGCTGCGTAAGTCCCATGAGAACCCCTCTCTGATGGAATTCTATGAGGAGTGGGGCGCTCCCGGTGGCCATGCCTCCCATGAGTATCTCCATACCACCTATGTCAAGCGCGGCAAGTATAACGAGCTTACCGATCAGAATTACGTGGTCAATAAGTAAGTATAACAGGCCCCGGCGGAGGAACTTCCTCTGCCGGGGCCTTGTGTATGTTAGAGAAAGAGTTGGAACAGCGCCTTGGCCCAGGAGAGGGCGGCGGGGACGTTGGCATCCAGCAGGGCAGTGACCGTGGCATGGTCTGTGCTGCTCAGATGTCCAAGACTCTGGTATAGGCTGCCAGTGGCCTGGCTCTTGCCGATGGCCACCATGCCGTAGGCATAGTCCCCGGTGGCGGCGTACTTTCCCAGAGCAACGGCCCCAGCGCAGAGCCCGCCGGCGGCCACAGAGCCCAAGGCAAAGAAGCCCAGGCTGAGGGCCCCCACTGCCAGGATGCCGATAGAAAAACAACCCACAGACAAAAGGCCTAGGGAGAGCAAGCCAAAGGACAAAATACCCAGGGAGAGCATGCCAAAGGAGAGCAGGCCTGTGGCACACATCCCGATGGCAATGACCCCACGGGCCCGCATCCCAATGGCTACCACAGCGGTGACGTTTTGCCCGATGGCCCAGAGGGGCAGGCCCCACAGGGTGTTCTGGCTTTTCATCTCCTTCCATTCCCTGGTCCTGATGATCGGGGCAGGGGAGGGGGCGCAGGTGGCTGCCCCAGGGCTGCCCCTTTGGGGTTCCCCGTCCTTGAGCAGGTAGTCCAGGGAGCAGTGGAACAGCTCGCTGAGGCGGATTAGCTTGTCTGTTTCTGGATAAGTCACATCGCTCTCCCACTTGCTGATGGACTGCCGGGAGACACCGAGTATATCTGCAAGCTGCTCCTGGGTATAGTTGTTTTCTTTCCGTGCTTTGGATAGCTTTTCACCAAATGTCATGACAAGACCTCCATTCTGAACCCTTGGTTCCTATCCATAATACCGCCCCCAGAGCAAAATGGCCAGCATATTTCGCGTTCCAAATGTAAACTACAGGTTGCGCCAGGAAAAATGGCAGCAGACAAAACCGCCTGCTGCCATTTAGCGATCCTTTTCCTCCGCCTCTAACTCTTTCAGTAGCTTCTGATCTGCCTTGGAGCTGAGGTCCAGGGCAGCGTACATATCCGGCCGTCGCTCCCGTGTGCGCAGGATGGCCTGCTTCCGCCGCCACTTGGCCACGTTGGCGTGGTGCCCAGAGAGGAGGATAGGGGGGACTGTCCGCGCATGCCAGACCTCTGGCCGGGAGTATTGGGGGTATTCCAAAAGCCCGTCCCAATGGCTCTCATCGGTGAAGCACTCGGGGTCTGAGAGGACACCGGGAACCAGACGGCACACAGCGTCCGCCAGGGCCATAGCGGGAATCTCCCCGCCGGTGAGCACAAAATCTCCCAAGGAGATTTCCTCGTCCACGCACTCGTCAATAAAGCGCTGGTCAATCCCCTCGTAGTGGCCGCAGACCAGGATCAGGCTGTTGTACTCCTGTTGTAGGCGTTTGGCATCCGCCTGTTTGAACACCGTCCCGGCAGGGGAGAGGTAGATGGTGTGGATGGGCCCCCCGGCCTCGTCACAGATGTGCTTCCAGCAGTGGTACAGGGGATCGGCCTGCATCACGGCACCATGGCCGCCGCCGTAGGGATAGTCGTCCACCTGCCGCTGCTTGTTGCGGGTGTAATCCCGGATCTGGTGGCAGTCAATGCGGATGATATTCCGTTCCTGGGCCCGTCCCAGGATGGATTCACAGAGCATGTCCCCCACCACGTTAGGGAAGAGGGTCATGATATGGATGTGATAACGAAAGTCCATGGGGTCACATCCCTTCGATGAGGCGGACTAGGACATAGCCCTCGTCCACGTTGGTCTCTTGGATGAACTCCGGCACGGCGGGGATCATGTGCTCCTGGGCCCCACCCTTGACCACGTAGACGTTGCTGGCCGGGGGAGTGAGCACGTCGTGGATGTGTCCCAGGACTTCGCCGCTGGCGGCGTCCCGGACCTCTAGCCCCATGAGGTCTGCCAGAAAGAAAGCCCCTTCTTCCAGCTCCACGTCCTCCCGGTCGATGTAGACCACCTTGTCCCGGAGTCGCATAGCGGCGTTGACGTCGTCCACCCCCTCAAACTTCGCCAGGACGCAGTTCTTGTGGACCCGGGCAGAGCGCAGCTTCACCGGCTGCTGGTCGATATACAGCGTTTCAAAGGGCAGCAGAAAGGTCGGCTCATCGGCCCAGGGGAGAATTTTGACCTCCCCGGCGATGCCATGGGTGTTGACGATTTTTCCCGCTTCCAGATAGCGATGCTTCAAAGAAACCCCTCCTTTGGACAGAAAAAATGGCAGTGCTACCGCGCCGCCATTTTTCACAGCCTGTAGCCATCCAAGTTGGCATACAGCAATCTCAATCTACGATTTCGACGGAAACCTTCTTGCCCTGACGCTGGGCGACAGAGCGCATCAATGTGCGGATTTCCTTCGCAATGCGGCCCTGACGGCCGATGACCTTTCCCATATCATTGGGATCGACCCGGAGCTCAAGGACAACGTTACCGTCCGCTTCCGTCTCCTGTACGTCCACGGCCTGGGGATGTTCCACCAGATTTTGGGCGATATAAGTGAGCAAGTCCTTCATGTGCCCTCCAAATCAGATGGCGTTGGCTTTTTTCAGCAGAGCCTTGACAGTCTCAGTGGGCTGAGCGCCGGTCTTGATCCATGCCTGAGCACGCTCGGCGTCCACCTTGATGGCTGCGGGCTCCTGCAGGGGATCGTATGTGCCGATCTCTTCGATGAAGCGACCGTTGCGGGGATAACGGGAGTCGGCAACCACGATGCGATAGAAGGGATTCTTCTTGGAACCCATTCTGCGAAGTCTAATCTTAACCATGTTCCTTCACCTCCAAAAGTGTTCATTCTTTCTATGGAACCGTGTGGACACGGGAACCAATCGTTACATGTGAAAGGGCATACCGCCGGGGAATTTCCCGAACTTACCCTTCCGGCGCTTGCCGGACAGCTTGCCCATCTGTTTGGTGAGCTGTTGCATCATATTGAACTCCTTGAGCAGACGGTTCACGTCCACCACCTGAAGCCCACAGCCAGCGGCAATGCGCTTCTTCCGGCTGCTATTGAGCAGGGAGGGGTTCTCCCGCTCCTGGGGGGTCATGGAGAGGATGATCGCCTGGGTGTGGGCCAAAATCTTTTCATCCACGGTCACGCCTTCCAGAGCCTTGGCGTTCATCCCCGGCATCATGCCCAAGAGCTCATCCACCGAACCCATCCCCTGGACCTGGGCAATCTGGTCGTAATAATCCTGAAGAGTGAAACGGTTCTTCTTCAGCTTCTCCGCCAGCTCCTGGGCCTTTTCCATGTCGAACTGCTGCTCTGCCTTTTCAATCAGGGAGAGCACGTCGCCCATGCCCAAAATCCGGGAGGCCATGCGGTCGGGATGGAAAACCTCGATGTTGTCCAGCTTTTCCCCAGTGCCCACAAATTTGATGGGCTTGCCGGTGACGGCCTTGATGGAGAGGGCAGCACCACCTCGGGCGTCGCCGTCCAGCTTGGTGAGGACCACGCCGTCGATTTCCAGGGCGTCGTCAAAGGCTTTGGCGGCATTCACCGCGTCCTGGCCGATCATGGCGTCTACCACCAGCAAAATCTCGCTGGGGGAGACCTCCTCCTTGATGCTTTGCAGCTCCGCCATCAGCTCCTCGTCGATGTGGAGCCGGCCAGCGGTATCCAGGAACACCATGTCGTTGCCGTGTTTTTTTGCGTGGGCAATGGCCTCCTTGGCGATAGTCACAGGATTCTCCTGGCCCATCTGGAATACCGGCAGATCCAACTGCTTGCCCACCACCTCCAACTGCTGGATGGCAGCGGGACGGTAGATATCACAGGCCACCAGTAGGGGGCGCTTGCTGTTTTGCTTGCGCATCAGGGCGGCCAGCTTGGCGGCGTTGGTGGTCTTACCGGCACCTTGGAGTCCCACCATCATCACAACGGTGGGGGGCTGGGAGGCGATGTTGATTTTAGCGCTGCCCCCGCCCATGAGTTCGGTTAGCTCCTGGTTGACGATTTTTACGATGGCCTGGGCGGGGGTGAGGCTTTCCAACACCTCGCTGCCCACAGCCTTTTCGGTGACGCTTTTGATGAAATCCTTGACGACCTTGTAGCTGACGTCGGCCTCGAGCAGGGCCAGGCGGATTTCCCGCATGGCCTCCTTGACGTCGGCCTCAGACAGGCGGCCTTTGCCCCGCAGCTTTTTGAATGCGGAGGAGAGCTTTTCTGTTAAACCTTCAAATGCCATAGTCAATCCTTTTCCAGCGCTTCAATGGCTTTCCGCAGCTGCATACACAGCACTTGCACTTCCTTGTTGCTTTCCAGCTTTGCCCGGTTCAGGGCTTGGAGCTGGTCGCACAGCTCGTGGAGGACAGCGGTACAGCTCCGGGTGTGTTGATGGCGCTGGATGAGGCCGGTTTTTTCCTCGATGTCCTCCAAGGTGCGCTCTGCCCGGACGATGATATCCCGCACACCCTGGCGGGTGATATCGTAATTTTCCGCGATCTCCGCCAGGGAGAGGTCGTCATTGTAGTATAGGTCGAAGAACTCTTTTTGCCGCTGGGTGAGCAGGTCGCCGTAGAAATCATAGAGCATGGCCATGCGATAGGCTTGACTTTTCATGGGCGTGCCTCCCTGTGTATGGCGTGTAAAGCTGTTCTCCTTTACAACAGTAGCTATCCTACCCTAAATGGCTCCGTTTGTCAAGAGGAAATTGTATCAAAACCGTCTTTTTTGGATAGGATTGCCGTAGAGACGCCGTACCCCGCCGATGTTTTTTGCAGCTTTACTTTTTCCTCTAAAATATGGTAGAATAAGAGCCACGATATTGGCATGACCCAAAGGAGGACCTTTCCTATGATAGAACGCACCTTGGCCCCTGGTGTCACCCTGCGCCTGTTGCGCACCAGTAAGTTTAAGACCTCCATGCTGGCGGTCACGTTCCTGGAGCCCTTGCGGGAGGAGACCGCCGCGCTTAATGCTCTCTTGCCCAAAGTCCTGCGCCGGGGCACCCGACAGTACCCAGACCTAGAGGCCATTTCCGCCGGGCTGGACGAGCTCTATGGTATGAGCTTGGAGCCCATTGTCCGGAAAAAGGGGGAGGTCCAGTGCCTTGGCTTCTGGGCCAGTGTGTTGGACGACGCATTCGTCCCCGGCCAGTCCAGCATTTTGGAGGAGGCCGCCTCCATGCTGGGGGAGATGGTCCTCCATCCCGCCGGGGAGGGGGACGCGTTCCTGCCGGAGTATGTGGACAGTGAGAAGGCAAATCTCATTGATAAAATCCGTGGGGAGATCAACGACAAATTGCAATACGCCCTCTCCCGCCTGCGCAGCCAGATGTGCCAGGGGGAGGCCTATGGGGTGAACCGTTACGGCAGTGAGGAGAGCGCCCAGACCATCACCGGGGAAGCCCTGTACCAGCGCTACCGGACGTTGTTGGAGACGGCGCCCATGTACTTGTACTATTGCGGCAGCGCTGAACCGGAGCGGGTGGAGCAGGCGTTCCGGGCTGCGTTCGCAGAGCTGCCCCAAACGCCCCGGCAGCCCATGCCCCAGACCCTGGCCCTGGCGAAGCCCCAGGGCGATCTGCGCCGCTTCTCTGACCGCTTGGACGTTACCCAGGGCAAGCTGATTTTGGGCTTCCGCCTGGGGGGCAGTGTGCGGGAGTTGGAGGCCACCGCCCCGGTGATGGTCCTCCACGCCCTCTATGGCGGCAGCACGAATGCAAAGCTCTTCCTGAATGTGCGGGAACGGCTGTCCCTGTGCTACTTCGCCTCAGCGGCCTTGGGTTTGAGTAAGGGCATCATGACGGTGTACTCCGGTGTAAAGTTTGAGGACTTTCAAAAAGCGGAGGAGGAAATTTTGGCCCAGTTGGAGGCCTGCCGCCAGGGGGAGATCACCCAGGAAGAATTGGAGTCCGCCCGGCGCACGGTGGCGGGCAGCCTGCGTACCACGCTGGATTCCCAGGGCAAGCTGGAAGAGTACTGGCTCAACCGCTTTGTCACCGGCACCAGCTACACGCCAGAGGAATTGGCCCAGGCGGCGGAGGCCGTTACCCTCCAACAGGTGGTGGCCAGCGCCCAAAGCATTCAACTGGACAGCATATACACCCTGCGGGGAGAGGAGGACTGACGGATGCGTAAGATTGAGTATCAGACCATAGGGGAGACCCTTTACGAGGAGGCTTTGGAAAACGGCCTGCGGGTATTCGTCTTTCCCAAGCCGGATTTTGGACAGTGCTACGCGTTCTTTGCCACCCGCTACGGGGGGATGGATACCCGCTTCCAGCTCAATGGCAAGTGGTTGGATACCCCCATGGGCATTGCCCACTACCTGGAACATAAGATGTTCGACACCCCGGAGGGGAATGCCCTGCAAACCCTCTCCGCTACTGGGGCCTCCCCCAATGCTTTCACCAGCACCGCCATCACCGGTTACCACTTTTCCTGCACCGACCACTTTTGGGAGAACCTACGCACCCTGCTCTCCTTTGTCTCCGTGCCCTATTTCACCCAGGAGAGTGTGGAAAAAGAGCAGGGCATCATCGGGCAGGAAATCCGCATGATTGAGGATAATCCGGACTGGCAGGTGTTTCATCTGCTGTTGGAAGCTCTGTATAAAAACCATCCTGTGCGCAACTCTGTGGCCGGGACGGTGGAGTCCATCGCGGATATCACCGCCCAAACCCTGTATGACTGCCATGAGGCGTTCTATACCCCCGCCAACATGACCCTGTGCGTGGCGGGAAATGTGGACCCGGAGCGGGTCTGTGCCATGGCCCGTGAGATTTTGCCCCAGGAGAAAAAGGAGCCCATCCCGAGAGACTGTGGGGCGGATGAGCCGGAGCTGGTTTGCCTCCGGGAGAATGGCAAAACCATGGCGGTCTCCGCGCCTCTGATGCAGCTGGGGATAAAGGGGAAGGCCGCAGGGGACGGCGCGGAACAGCTACACCAAAAGATTCTGGGAGAGTTGGCCTTGGAGGCCTTGGTGGGCGCTTCCAGCCCCCTTTACGCCAAGCTCTATGCCCAGGGGCTCATCAACAGCGGCTTTTACTGTGGATATATGGACTATCCCGGCTGTGCTTTCCTGGTGGCCGGGGGGGAGAGTAAGGACCCGGAGGCAGTGCGGGATGCCATCCTGGAAGAGGGTGCGCGGATCGGGCGGGAAGGGCTGGACGAAGCCCTCTTCCAGCGCTTAAAGAAGTCCGCCTATGGCAGCTATGTGCGCAGCCTGAACTCCTTGGAAAACCTCTGTGTGGAGCAGGCCCGGGGCTATTTCTCTGGACAGGACCCCTGGACCTTCCCTGACATCTTTGCTTCCCTAGAGCGCCGGGACGCGGAGAGCTTCCTCCGGGACTGGGTCCGCCCGGAGCAGACGGCCCTGACGGTGATCCGTCCAGGGGAGGGGAAGGCGTGAATACCGTTGCGTTCCCCGGCCTGGGACTGACCTTCCACTTAGACCGGGTGGCCCTCTCCCTGGGCAGCTTTCAGATTTACTGGTATGGGGTCATCATCGCCCTAGGGGCTGTGCTGGCAGTGTTCTTTTGTAT
>CAJUCB010000003.1:25872-42365 GCA_910584805.1 uncultured Oscillospiraceae bacterium | reverse complement strand
ATGAGGACAGGGCCCCGCCTGGGCATCCGGGGCAACGACTTTTTGGATGTGCTCCTGTTTGCCCTCCCCGGTGGGATCATTGGGGCCAGGCTATACTATATCATCTTCAACCCCTCCCTGTATGTGAAAGCCGGCGGGGGGATCGACTGGGCGGCCTGCGTGAACATCCACAAGGGCGGGTTGGCCATTTATGGGGGCATCCTGGCGGGGACCCTTATCGTCTTTTTGGTATCCCGGCACAAAAAGATTCCCTTCCCCGCCATGGTGGACCTGTGTACTTTCGGCCTGCTCATTGGGCAGATTGCCGGGCGCTGGGGGAACTTCGTCAACGTGGAGGCCTACGGTGGGGAGACAGACTTGCCCTGGCGCATGGGGATTGAGACGGCCCAGGGCTATTGGGAGGTCCACCCCACCTTCCTCTATGAGTCCTTGTGGAACCTGTTGGGCTTTTTCCTGTTGCTCCTGGTGCTGAGGAAAGGCCTGCGCAAGTTTGATGGAATGCTGTTTTTGCTCTACCTTGCCTGGTATGGCTTTGGCCGGGGGCTCATTGAGGGCCTGCGGACGGACAGCTTGTATTTTTTCGACACGGGCCTCCGTGTCTCCCAACTGTTAGGCTTTGCCAGTTGTGTGCTGGCCTTGCTCCTGCTGGTCTGGAAGCTGAAAAGCCGTCCAGACCCAGGGGCGCTATACGTAAACCGACACAGACCAATCAAAGAAGAGAAGCCAAACCAGGAAACAAGATAGGAGATCACTATGGCAACGATTTTGGACGGAAAGGCCCTGGCGGCCAAATGCAAAGAGAACGTGAAGAAAGAGGCGGCTGCCCTGGCCCGTACCCCAGGCCTGGCGGTAATCATTGTGGGGGATAACCCCGCCAGCCGGGTATATGTCAACAGCAAGCGGAAGGACTGTGAGGAGTGCGGCTTTTTCAGTGAGGAATACGCCCTGCCTGCCTCCACCACCCAAGAGGCGCTCATCGACCTTATCCACCAGCTCAACGGCCGGGAGGAGATCGACGGCATCCTCTGCCAGCTCCCCCTGCCTGACGGCATCGACGAGGAAGCGGTACTCATGGCCATTTCCCCGGAAAAGGACGTGGACGGCTTCCACCCCATGAACATGGGGGCCCTGCTGGTGGGGAAGGAGGGCTTCCTGCCCTGCACCCCCTATGGCATCATGGAGATTTTGGCGGAATACGGCATCGATCCCAAGGGGAAGCACTGTGTGGTCATCGGCCGCTCCAACATCGTGGGCAAGCCCATGGCCCTGCTGCTGCTGCAAAAGCACGGTACTGTAACCGTCTGCCATTCCCGGACCACAAACCTGAAGGAAATCTGCCGCCAGGCGGATATCCTAGTGGCTGCTGTGGGTAAGGTGAACATGGT
The DNA here is from genome assembly GCA_910584805.1 of uncultured Oscillospiraceae bacterium. Lineage (GTDB taxonomy): Bacteria > Bacillota > Clostridia > Oscillospirales > Oscillospiraceae > Evtepia. The sequence continues at coordinate 40,980 of CAJUCB010000003.1, read as the reverse complement.
CACCGCAGATATGATCAAGCCCGGCGCAGTGGTCATTGACGTGGCCATGAACCGCAACGAGGCGGGAAAGCTCTGTGGGGACGTGGACTACACGGCTGTCTCCGCCATGGCTTCCGCCATTACACCGGTGCCCGGGGGCGTAGGCCCCATGACTCGGGCCATGCTCATGAAAAACACCCTTCTGGCAGCCCAGAAGCACCAGGGCTGAGGGGAATTTTGGAGAAATCGGGAAGGGGGGACTTGCCCCCCTTCCCGTGATATGATATAATAGAATATATCAATAAACTTGGTCAATTTTATGGGCTGATTCGTCTTTTCCCGCCCCTGGGCGGTGGAAGAGTTTGGAGGATATTGCTATGAGCGAAAGCAGAGAATACTACTCCCGCAGGGAGGAGTTTGGCGACGTGTACATCTCCGAGGAGGTCTTGGAGACCATCGCCGGGGCTGCCACCATGGAGGTGGAGGGTGTCATTGGTCTCACCGGCGGCACCATGAGCGAACAGCTTTTGGGGCGAAAAAAACTCTCCAAGGGGATTTCCATCCATTGGGAAGAGGACAACATCACCGTGAGCGTGTCCATTGAGATCCGCTATGGCAGCATCATCCCCCAGGTGGCGGAAAAGGTGCAGGAGGCGGTGATGAGCAGCGTGGAGGCCATCACGGGCTTGCATGTGGCGGCGGTCAACGTCCGGGTGGGCGGCATCGCCTTTGAGAAAAAGGAAGATTGAGGACCCTGTCAGACATGAGGCCTGCGGCGCGATCTGCCGTAGGCCTCTTTTTGGGACAGGGGGTCGCTTTTTGACAAACAAGGCGGCAAAACTTTTGAAAAATTCAGGCGGAAAGTGTCTATCTTTTTTGTATATTCATGTATATAATAGCAGTAAGTTAGTATATGCAGGCCGCTGTGGGCAGCGGCCTTGCGTCCATAGCAGGAGGGGCCGACTATGACCAGATCCACCGCACGCGAAATTGCCATCCATTGTTCCTATTCCCTGGGCTTTTCCACCCAGTCTGCCGACCAGCTTTTGGAACGGCGGCTGGACCGGGAGGCTTTCCTGGCCTGGGGAGAGGAGGACGAGCTGTATCAGGAATATCCCAACGAAAAACAGCTCCAATATATTCAGAATTTGGTCCACGGTGTGGCGGGCCATGGCCCAGAGCTGGACCAGTATATCAGCCGTCACGCCAAGAACTGGGCCTTCTCCCGCATCCCCCGCACCGCCACAGCCATTATGCGGGTGGCAATGTATGAAATCTTGTATATGCCGGAAATCCCCAAGGCGGCGGCCATCAACGACGCTGTGGAGATTGCCAAGAAGTATGAGGACGAGAAGGTGGTCTCCTTCGTCAACGGCATCCTGGGGGCCTTTATCCGGGAGGAATTTCCCGATGAGGTTTCCCAAAAGTCGGGGACAGAACAGGAGGAGCTCTGAGCATGGCCGGGGTACTGGGGCTGGACACCAGCAACTACACCACCTCCGCCGCCTGGTTTGACGGGACCCAGGGGGACAACGTGGGGAAGCTCCTGGAAGTCCCCCAGGGCTCCCTGGGCCTGCGGCAGAGTGAGGCCCTATTCCAGCATGTGAAGCGCCTGCCGGAAATCCTCGCCGCCTTAAAAGGAACAGGCCTGCCGGACAAGCTCTCTGCCATCGGTGCCAGCACCCGCCCCCGGGAGGTGGAGGGCTCCTATATGCCCTGCTTCCTGGCGGGGAGCGCCCAGGGGCAGGGGATGGCCCAAATCCTCTCCCTGCCCTTTTACCCCTGCTCTCACCAGCAGGGGCACATTGCTGCCGCAGCCTGGTCTGCCGGGCGGCTGGACCTGCTGGACCGGCCCCACCTGGTGTGGCACCTCTCCGGGGGCACCACGGAGCTGTTGTATGTGCAGCCGGAGGGGGCCAGCGTCCAGGGGACCGTGATTGGGGGCAGCTCGGATATCTCCGCCGGGCAGCTCATCGACCGGACAGGGAAACGCCTGGGGCTGGCGTTCCCGGCGGGAAAGGCGGTGGATGCCCTCTCCTTACAGGCCCAGAAGAAGGAGAGCTTCCCGGTGAAGGTGAAAGCACGGAGCTTTTCCCTCTCCGGCATCGAAAATAAAATGAACGCCCTGGCGGAACAGGGAAGGGCCACGGAGGATATCTGCTGGTATGTGCTCCAATGTATCATCCGGGCGGTGGAAACTGCCACCAAGCAGGCTTTGGAGGCGTACCCCGGCCTGCCGGTGCTTTGCGCCGGTGGCGTGGCCTCCAACGCCCTGCTGCGGGAGGCCATGACCAGGGCTTGCCATGCTGTCTTTGCCCCGCCCCGGTTCTCTACAGATAACGCCATGGGTGTGGCTGTCCTCACGTGGAGGCGGCAGCAAGAGGAAGAGAATCATGACTGAACCCATTTCTGTCACCGCGCTGAACCGCTATGTCAAGCAGCTGTTGGATCGGGACGTACTGCTGTCCCAAGTCCTGGTGCGCAGTGAGATTTCCAATTATAAAATGTATCCCTCCGGCCACCACTATTTTTCCCTCAAGGACGCGGAGAGCAGCGTCCGCTGTGTCATGTTCCGGCGGGAGGCGGCGTCCCTGCGTTTCCGCCCAGAAAACGGGATGAAGGTGATTGTGTCCGGCCGGGTATCCGTGTTCCCCCGGGACGGTGCCTATCAGCTCTATTGCAGCACCATGGTCCCGGACGGGGTAGGGGATTTGGCGGCGGCTTTTGAGCAGTTGAAAAACCGGCTGTATCAAGAGGGCTTGTTTGATCCCGCCCATAAAAAGCCCATTCCAGCGTATCCCCATACCATCGCCCTGGTGACTTCCCCCGCCGGTGCCGCAGTGCGGGACATGCTGCGCATTTTGGGGGCCCGCTATCCCTTGGCCAAGGTGCTGGTGGTCCCGGTGCGGGTCCAGGGGGAGGAGGCCCCAGGGGAGATCACCCAGGCCTTGGACCTGGTGAACGCCTGTCAGGCGGCAGACCTGATCATCACTGGCCGGGGCGGCGGCTCCATGGAGGACCTATGGGCCTTCAACGATGAGGGGGTGGCCCGGGCCATTTACCGCTCCCACATCCCGGTGATCTCTGCTGTGGGCCATGAGCCAGACGTGACCATTGCCGACTTCGTGGCGGACCTGCGGGCCGCTACCCCCTCCAACGGGGCGGAGCTGGCGGTGCCAGACCAGGCGGAGCTGCGGGAAACCCTGCTCCACCAGTATGCCCGGCTGCAAAAGGGGATGGAGCGGAGCCTACAAGGCCGGCGGGAGCATCTGGACCGTTTGGCCAGCAGCCCCTTCCTGCGCTCACCCCTCCGGTCCGTCCAGGAGAAGCGGATGGCCCTGGATTATCTGCACCAGCGTTTGTTCCACATTGGGGAGCGGCGCTTAGGGGCAGAGCGGGAGCGTTTGGGCCGTCTGGCCGCAGGGCTGGACGCCTTGAGCCCATTTAAGGTCTTAGGCCGGGGCTATGCTATCACGCAGACAGACGACGGCATCGTCGTCTCTACCATAGAACAGGTGGCGCTGGGGGAGGCCCTTCAGGTCCGCCTGGCAGATGGGACCCTGCACTGTACCACCCAGGGAAAGGAGAAACACACATGGCAGAAAAAAAGCTGAGCTTCGAGGAGGCCATGGCCCGCCTGGAAGCCATTGTGGCCCAGTTGGAGGCAGGGGAACAGCCCTTGGAGCAGTCCCTATCCCTCTATGAGGAGGGGGCCAAGCTGATGAAGCAGTGTACGACCCTGCTGGACAAGGCAGAGCAGAAGGTGATGAAGCTGCGCCTGGCGGAGACCGGCGAGCTGGAAGAAGTCCCCTTCCTACCCAAGGAGTGAGTGTATGGAGTTTTCCCAACAACTTGCCGCCGGCCAGGCGCGCATAGAGGAGGCCTTGGCGGCCTGTGTTCAACGTTTCCCTGCCCACGGCCAGTTGAAGGAGGCCATGGGCTATAGCCTGCTTTCCGGGGGAAAGCGCATCCGCCCGGTGCTGGTTTTGGAGGTCTGCCGCCTGTTTGGCGGTGAGATGGAACCGGCGCTTCCCTTTGCCTGTGCTTTGGAAATGGTCCATACCTATTCCCTGATTCACGACGACCTGCCCTGTATGGATGACGACGACCTGCGCCGGGGCAAGCCCACCTGCCACAAGGTTTATGGGGAAGCCCTGGCGGTATTGGCCGGGGACGGCCTGCTCACCGAGGCCTTTGCCGTGCTCAGCGGCGCGGAGCTCTCCCCAGAACAGGTCTGCCGGGGGACGGCCTGCTTGGCCAAGGCCGCCGGCCCTGCGGGGATGGTAGGGGGCCAAGTCCTAGACCTGCTGGGGGAGGGGAAGGCCCTGGACTACCAGGAGATCATTGCCATAGAATCCTTGAAAACCGGCTGTATGATTGAGGCGGCCGCCCGGCTGGGGGCCATTGCCGCCGGAAGCACCCAGGCCCAGGAGGATGCCGCGGCAGCCTATGCCAGAAAGATCGGGCTGGCGTTCCAGATTCGGGACGATGTGCTGGATGTCATGGGGGACGAAGTGGAGCTGGGGAAACCCATCGGCTCTGACCAGGAAAAGGAAAAATCCACCTTCGTGGCGCTGAAAGGCGTGGAGGCCTGCCAGGGGCTGATTCAGTCTCTGACCCAGGAGGCGGTGGAGCAGTTGCAGCCCTATCCTGGCAGCGAATTTCTCTGTAGCCTTGCCCGGCAGCTGGCCAGCCGGACCAAGTAAGGAGGCGGCTAGTTTTGAACCAACGGGAGGAATTCCCTTCTCTATATGGAATCAGCGACCGGGAGGCGGAGGAGCTCTGCCAGGACTTGCGCCACCGGGTCGTGGATGTGGTGTCCCAGACGGGAGGGCATCTGGCCTCCAACCTGGGGGTGGTGGAGCTGACGGTGGCCCTCCACCGGGTCTACGACACCGGGCGGGACCGTCTGGTCTTTGACGTGGGGCACCAGTGCTATGTACACAAAATGCTTACCGGGCGCAACGGGCGCATGGAGACCTTGCGGGCCCTGGGGGGCATTGCGGGCTTTCCCAAGCCCTCGGAGTCCAAGCACGATGCCTGCATTTCCGGCCATGCCTCCACGGCGGTATCCACCGCGCTGGGGATGGCCATCGCCCGGACCCGGCAGCAGGAGGACTACCGGGTGGTGGCCCTGCTGGGAGACGGCTCCCTCACCGGGGGCTTGGCCTATGAGGGCCTCTCCATGGCCGGGCAGCGGGAGGAGCCCATGGTGGTCATCCTCAACGACAACGGTATGTCCATCGACGCCAGTATGGGGGGCGTTGCCCAGCATTTGGCCCGTCAGCGGCTGAAACCCCAATACCTCCAAGCCAAGGAGATTTATCGCAAGATCATGTTGGCCACCCCACCGGGGCGGGCGCTCTACCGCTTCCTGCACAAGGTCAAGGAGGGCATTAAGGCCAGCATGCTGCCCGGCGGTATGTTTGAGAACATGGGCTTTCGGTATATGGGCCCGGTAGACGGGCACGATGTAAAGGGATTGACCCGTATCCTGCGTTATGCCGCCGCCGTGGATGGCCCTGTGCTTCTCCACGTCAAAACCACCAAGGGCAAGGGCTATGGCCCGGCGGAGCGGACGCCGGATACCTTCCATGGCACGGGCCCCTTCCAGGTGGAGGATGGCGCACTGCTGAAAGGCAGCATCTGTGCAATTACTGCCGCCATGACCGGTGGAACCGGCCTGGCTGGCTTTGCCGAACAATTCCCCAAGCGGTTTTTCGATGTGGGGATTGCTGAGGGCCACGCAGTGACTATGGCGGCGGGTATGGCCAAACAGGGGTTGATCCCTGTCTTTGCCGTGTACTCCACTTTCCTTCAGCGCGGCTATGATATGCTGATCCACGATGTAGCCATTGACAAGCTCCACGTGGTATTTTGTGTGGACCGGGCTGGCCTGGTAGGGGACGACGGAGAGACCCACCATGGCCTGTTTGATGCCGCGTTCTTAAATACCATACCGGGGATCACCGTGCTGTGTCCAGCCAGCTTGGACGAGCTCTCTGCCATGCTGCGGCGGGCAATCTATGAGCTCTCCGGTCCTGTGGCAGTGCGCTATCCCCGGGGAGGGGAGAACCACTACAGCGGGGACCACAGCCAGGACCCAGCCTGCGTCCTCCAAGAGGGCAGCGACCTCACTCTGGTGAGCTTTGGGACCCTGACCGGCAGCATCCTCCAAACAGCCCAGCGGCTGCGGCGGGAGGGCATCTCTGCCCAGGTGGTGAAGCTGAACCAAATTACGCCGCTGCCCAAGGAGGCGGTGCTTCGCTCCCTCAAAGAGACTGGGCGGCTGCTGGTGGCCCAGGAGTGCGCGGAACCGGGCAGCCCTGGGGAGGGCCTCTTGGCCGCGGCCGCGGCGGCAGGCATCCCCCTGAAACGGGCGGCGCTGTGCTCCTGTGGGGACGGCTTTGTCCCCCACGGGACCGTCCCACAGCTGCGGGAGCGCTGCGGTTTGGATTTGGAATCCCTTTATCAAAAAGCCCGGGAGGTGGCCACCTATGGCAGCGAAAAAACGTCTGGATGTCCTGCTCACTGAGCGGGGGCTGGCAGAGAGCCGGCAGAAAGCCCAGGCCATCATTATGGCCGGCCAGGTTTTTTGGGCGGACAAACGCATGGATAAGGCCGGGGCCTCTGTCCCGGAGGACGCCCAGTTGGAAATCCGGGGCCAGACCTTGCGCTATGTGAGCCGGGGGGGCCTCAAGCTGGAAAAGGCCATGTCCTGCTTTCAGCTTCCAGCCCTGGAAGGGGCTGTGGCCATTGACGCCGGGGCCTCCACCGGGGGCTTTACTGACTGTATGCTCCAAAACGGCGCGGCAAAGGTATACGCTGTGGATGTGGGCTATGGCCAACTGGCTTGGAGCCTGCGGCAGGATCCCCGAGTGGTGTGTATGGAGCGCACCAATGTCCGCTACCTCACCCAGGAGCAGATCCCCGAACCGCTGGATTTTGGCAGCGTGGATGTCTCCTTTATCTCCCTGCGGCTGATCCTGCCTGCCCTGCGCCCTTTGATGAAGGAACGTGGGGAGCTGGTCTGCCTCATCAAGCCCCAGTTTGAGGCGGGGAGAGAAAAGGTGGGGAAGAAGGGGGTCGTCCGGGACCGGGCAGTACACCTGGAAGTCCTAGAACAGTTTTTGCGCCACGCGGCGGACTGTGATTTTTTTGTGAAAGATGTGACCTTTTCCCCCATCCGGGGGCCGGAGGGCAACATTGAATATTTGGGCCATCTGACCGTGCGGGAGCAGCCCCCTTACCAGGGGGACCTGAAAGCATTGGTGGAGGCATCGCACCAGAACTTGGAGGAGACCGCACCATGAAGATCATTTTGTGCCCCAACCCCTTCCGAGACAAGGGCCTGAAAGCGGCGGGAGAAGCCCAGCGTTTGCTCACGGCTGCTGGGGCAAGCTGTGAGTTTTGCTTCCCATTTCCTGTGGAACCGTCTCACTTTAATACCTTACCCTCGGGCATCAAGATCAAGGAGATGAAGGCGGAGCTGCCAGACGCGAATTTCCTGGTCTGCTTTGGGGGGGATGGCACCATCCTCCACGCGGCCAAGGACGCCAGCAGCTTTGGGGTACCCATCATCGGCGTGAATATGGGCAGTGTGGGCTTCATGGCGGAGTTGGAGCAAAACGAAATATCCAAGCTCAAACGCCTCATTGGCGGCGAGTACGCCATGGAAAACCGGATGCTCCTGGATGTGAAGGTCCTGCGGGACGGGCGGGCGCTTTTTCGCAGCACAGCCCTCAACGACGCGGTGATCACCAAGGGCGCTGTGGCCCGGGTGATCGACTTGCAGATTTTTGGAGACAAGAGCCGGATTTGCAACACCTATGGGGACGGGGTCATCATGGCCACCCCCACCGGTTCCACCGCCTATTCCCTCTCCGCCGGAGGGCCCATTGTGGAGCCGATGGCAGAGAACATCATCATGACACCCATCAGTGCCCACACCCTGCAAGCCAAAGCCATGGTGTTGGATAGGAACCGGCTTATTGATGTGGTGCTGCCCAAGAACAGCCGAAAGACGGCGTACCTCTCGGTGGACGGAGGCAAGGCCTTTAAGCTCTACCCGGGGGACACCGTGCAGGTGGCCCGTTCCCGCCGCTCCCTGCGCCTGGTGAAGCTGTCAGACAAAAGTTTCTATGAGGTGCTCAACCGCAAGCTCGAGAGGAGGATCAGACTATGAAGGCCAAACGACACGCTGAGATCCTTTCCATCATCCAGGAATATGATATAGAGACCCAGGATCAATTGCTGGACAAGCTGCGGGAGAAGGGAATGAAATCCACCCAGGCCACCATTTCCCGGGACATCAAGGAGCTCCACTTGGTCAAAGAGCTCACCGGACAGGGTACCTACCGCTACGCTGTCAGTGAACGGAAAAGCTCTCTGAACGTGGCGGGCCGTCTGAACAATATCTTCCGGGAGAGTGTGACGACCTTCGACAGCGCCCAGAACATCGTGGTGCTCAAGACCATGCCCGGTCTGGCCTCCGCCGCCTGCTCGGCGCTGGACGGGATGCAGATTCCAAACATGGTGGGCAGCCTGGCGGGGGACGACACGGGCATCCTCATCATGCGCACCACCAAGGATGCAGAGGATTTGTGCCTGTCCATTGTGAAGATGTTGGATAAACTGGAAAATTAAGCGAAGTCCCGATACCCGAGGACTTCAGCCATCAAGAAGGGGGATGGAGACCTTGCTTTCTCTGCTCCACATTGAAAATATCGCCCTCATCGACCAGGCGGATCTCTCCTTCGGGCCTGGCTTCAACGTGCTGACCGGCGAGACCGGCGCGGGGAAATCCATCATCATTGATGCCATCGGCGCGGTGATGGGGGAGCGCACCAGCCGGGACCTGATCCGCAGCGGGGAGAAGTCCGCCCTGGTGACGGCCCTGTTCCGGGACCTGCCCCAGCTGCCCTGGTTTGAGGAGACCGGCATCGCCCCAGACGAGAACGGGGAGCTGTTGATCTCCCGGAAAATTCAGGGGGATGGGAAAAATATCTGCCGGGTGGGGGGCGTACCCTGTACCGTGCTGCAATTAAAGGCCCTAGGGGGGCAGTTGATCGACATCCACGGCCAACACGACGGACAACAGCTCCTGGACGAGACCTGCCACCTGGGCTATCTGGACAGCTTCGGTGGCCTGGCGCAGGCGGTGGAGGGGTACCGGAAGGACTATGAGGCCCTATCCACCCTGCGCCGCCAACTGGCTGCCTTGGAGATGGACGAGGCGGAGAAAGCCCGTCGGATTGATTCCCTCCAATTCCAGATAGCAGAGCTGGAACGGGCAGACCTCCGCGCCGGGGAGGAGGAGGAGCTTGCAGAGCGCAAGGCCCTCCTGCGCAGTGCCGACCAGCTTATGGCCGCGGTGGAAGGGGCCAGCCTGGCCCTTTTCGGCGGTGACGACGGGGACGGCGCTGTAGGGCTTATGGGAGAGGCGGAAGCCCAGCTCTCCCGGGTCTCGGCGCTGTCAGAGGAGCTAGGGGAACTGGCTGGGGTGCTGACGGAGCTGCGGTGTGGCGTGGAGGACGCCACGGAACGCCTGCGGGAGCTGCGCCGGGGTTTTGATTTCTCCCCCCAGGAGCTGGATGAGGTGGAAAGCCGCCTGGACCTGCTCTACCGCCTGAAAAAGAAGTACGGCGCCACCACGACGGAAATGCTGGACTATCTGGAACGCAGCCGGGAGGAGTTGGAGCGCATCCAGCTGGCGGACGAGAGTATCGCGAAGCTGGAAAAAAAGCAGGCCAAGCTGCTGGAAGGGGTCCGGGATAAGGCCCAGGCCCTTTCAGAACAGCGCAAGGTGGCGGCCCAGGCCCTGCGGGAGCGCATCCAGACGGAGCTGCGGCAGTTGGATATGCCCAAGGTTCGCTTTGAAACAGACTTTGCCCCCAAAGCCGGGCAGCTAGGCCTGGACGAGACGGGGATGGATGAGGTCCGCTTCCTCATGTCTGCCAACGTAGGGGAGGACTTGAAGCCCATCGCCAAAGTGGCCTCTGGGGGTGAGCTCAGCCGCATCATGTTGGCGCTGAAAAACGTCCTGGCGGAAAACGACAGCATCATGACTCTCATCTTCGACGAGGTAGACGCCGGGATCAGCGGCCGGGCGGCCGGGAAGGTGGCAGAAAAAATGAGTGCCTTGTCCGCCGGCAGCCAGGTGTTGTGTGTCACCCACCTGGCCCAGATCGCCGCCATGGCAGACGCCCATTTCTCCGTACAGAAGGAGGAGCGGAAGGGCCGGACCTATACGGAGGTATTGGTGCTGGACCGGGACGGCCGCCGCCAGGAACTGGCCCGGCTCACCGGCGGTGCCACCGTCTCTGCCGCGATTTTGGAGGGGGCGGAAGCACTGCTGCAAGAGGCTGAGGCCTACCGGGCGGCGCGGGGCTGAGATTAGATTGAATCCGAATGAGAAAAAGGAGAGAAGAAACCGATGCAGATCTATGAGGAATTGAAAGCCCGTGGCCTGATCGCCCAGGTCACAGATGAAGTGGAAATCCGGGAACTGGTGAACAATGGGAAGGCCGTGTTCTATATTGGCTTTGACCCCACGGCGGACAGCCTGCATGTGGGCCACTTCATGGCCCTGTGCCTGATGAAGCGGCTGCAAATGGCGGGGAACCGCCCCATCGCCCTGATCGGCGGCGGTACCGGCATGGTGGGCGACCCCTCTGGACGGACAGACATGCGCCAGGTGATGACTCCGGAGACCATCCAGCACAATTGCGATTGCTTCAAAAAGCAGATGGAGCGCTTTATTGAGTTTGGCGAAGGCAAGGCCATCATGGTGAACAACGCCGACTGGCTGCTGAAGCTGAACTATGTGGAGCTGCTGCGGGAGGTGGGGGCCTGCTTCTCCGTGAACAACATGCTTCGGGCGGAGTGCTACAAGCAGCGCATGGAAAAGGGCCTCTCCTTCTTGGAGTTCAACTACATGATTATGCAGTCCTACGACTTCTATCACATGTTCCAGACCCTGGGCTGCAACATGCAGTTTGGCGGCGACGACCAGTGGAGCAACATGCTGGGCGGCACGGAGCTGATCCGCCGCAAGCTGGGGAAGGACGCCTACGCCATGACCATCACCCTGCTGCTCAACAGCGAGGGCAATAAGATGGGTAAGACCGCTAAGGGTGCTGTGTGGCTGGACCCCAACAAGACCTCCCCCTATGAGTTCTACCAGTATTGGCGCAGCGTGGGGGACAGCGACGTCTTGAAGTGTATCCGAATGCTCACCTTCCTGCCCTTGGAGGAGATCGACAAGATGGACGGCTGGGAGGGCAGCCAGCTCAACGCAGCCAAGGAAATCCTGGCCTATGAACTGACCAAGCTGGTCCATGGGGAAGAGGAGGCCCAAAAGGCCCAGGAAACCGCCCGCGCCCTCTTCTCCAATGGCGGGGACCGCTCCAATATGCCGGCAACTGCCCTAGAGGCCGGAGACTTGAACGATGGCATCATCTCCATCATGGAGCTGATGTTAAAGTGTGGCCTGGTGCCCTCCAAGGGCGAGGCCCGCCGCCTGATCCAGCAGGGAGGCGTGATGGTGGACGGAGAAAAGATCACCAGCCTGGACACCAGCTTGACCGCCCAGCAGCTTTCCGGAGAGGGTGTCGTAATCAAGAAGGGAAAGAAGGTGTTCCACAAAGCGTATTTAGGCTCTTAACAGGACAGAGAATTTGTATCAATGGTTTGAACAGAAAGGGTGTTATGATGAAAGTATGTCGGCGGATTTTCGTGGTCCTTCTGGTGGCTGTGCTCCTAACCCCTGCGGCGTTTGCCAGCTACCGGCATTGGAACCATGGAAACCATTCCCATCAATGTTCTGATTGGGCGAAGGCGGAGATCCTTCAGGCAGAGGAGCTGGGCCTGCTCAGCAGCAGCCTGCCAGAGGATTACCGCAGCCCCATCACCAGGATCGACTTTTGCCGGATGGCCCTGTGCTATGCGGCCATCCAGAGCGACCTGGACTACGCCACGTTTTGTGCCCAGGCCCAAGCCAAGCTGCCCTGTGGGGCGGATGGCAAGGTCCGCTATGCCTTTACAGACTGCGGCAATGGCGAGGACGCCCTGACGGCCACCATTGCCAAGGAGCTTGGCATCGTCAACGGCAAGGGGACAGGGACCTTTGATCCCCAGGGCAGCATCACCCGCCAGGAGGCGGCAGTCATGCTGACCCGTGCCAGCAAGGCCACCGGCAATAGTCTGTCTGAGGCGGGGGCTGGTGCGGCATTGTCTGGCTATTTTACAGACAGCAATACCGTAGCCTCCTGGGCCAAGGACAGCATTGCCGCCGTGGCCAACATCAAGGTGATGAATGGCGTAGGCAATGGTGCTTTCGGTCCCCATGGAAGCTACTCCATTGAGCAGAGTGCGGCGACCTTCTTGCGCCTGTGCCGCCACCACGAGACCCACCACGGGGAGACGAACAACACGGTTCCCGGCTACCACTGCCCTTACGGCACCCCGAACTGCACGGGCAATTGTAATGGCTGCATTGGCTATGACTGCCCTTATGGTGTGCCGAATTGCACGGGTAATTGTAATGGCTGTGCTGGCTATGACTGCCCTTATGGTGTGCCGAATTGCACGGGTAATTGTAATGGCTGCGCTGGCTATGACTGCCCTTACGGCACGCCGAATTGCACCGGTAACTGCAATGGCTGTAACGGGTATTATCAGAATGGGAGCACGGGCGGCTCCCACCATTGGTCCACTGGTGGGAATAACTACGGGCATCACGGTTCCCACTGCAGCCGCTGAGGGAAGGGCTCCACAGAGGGCCCCAGCGGCTCAAAACCAATATGAAACAAAAAACGGGCGGTGTCTGTCAGGCACCGCCCGTTTGGTATGGCAGGGGGGATACTGTTTTCAGGACAGCAAACCACTTCTTCCAGAGATTTCCCCCTGGGTTTCCGTTGACCCCGCAGCCGCGTCCCGGGTATAATATGGGGAGAAAAACGGGGACGGACGGGTGTGGTCCCTGATATCCCCAGGGGAGGGAGCGGTGGTGAACAACAAGTGCTATATCGCCATTGATCTGAAATCCTTTTACGCCTCCGTGGAATGCCGGGAGCGGGGCTTGGACCCTATGTCCACGAACCTGGTGGTGGCGGACCTGAGCCGGACGGAAAAGACCATCTGCCTGGCCGTCTCTCCGGCCCTGAAAGCGTATGGCATCCCTGGCCGCCCCCGGCTGTTTGAGGTGATCCAGAAGGTGGAGGAGATCAACAACCAGCGGCGGTGCAAGGCGCCAGGGGGGAAGTTTCACGATGCCTCCTGGGATGACGCAGCGTTGAAAGCTTCCCCGGAGTTGGCCTTGGACTATATCGTCGCGCCGCCCCAGATGGCCCGCTATCTGGCATGCAGCGGGGAAATTTATCGCATCTATCTTCACTATGTCGCGCCGGAGGACATCCATGTCTATTCCATCGACGAGGTGTTCATCGACGCCACCAGCTATTTGAAGCTCTACCAATGCTCTGCCCACGCCCTGGCCCGGCGGATGATTGCCCATGTCCTCCGGGAGACCGGGATTACCGCCACGGCAGGCATTGGGCCAAACCTGTACCTGGCCAAGGTGGCCATGGATATTTATGCCAAACGCATCCCTGCCGACAAGGACGGCGTGCGCATTGCAGAGCTGGACGAGGGCAGCTACCGCCGCCTGCTGTGGGATCACCAGCCGTTGACAGATTTCTGGCGGGTGGGCCGCAACTATGCCAGGAAGCTGAACCAACACGGCCTTTACACCATGGGCGACGTGGCCCGCTGCTCCATCGGCGGGGAGGGGGAGCGCTACAATGAGGAGCTCTTGTACAAGCTCTTCGGGGTCAATGCCGAGCTGCTCATCGACCACGCCTGGGGCTGGGAGCCCTGTACCATGGCGGACATCAAGGCATACAAGCCAAAGTCCAATAGTATCGGGACAGGGCAGGTATTGCAATCCCCCTACCCCTGGGAAAAGGCCCAGCTGATTGTGCGGGAGATGACGGAATGGTTAGTCCTGGACCTGGTGGACAAGGAACTGGTCACGGATCGGGTGACCCTGACCCTAGGCTATGACCGGGAAAGCCTCAAAGGGTCCCAAGGGAACATCCCATACCAGGGAGAAGTCACCCGGGACTTCTATGGCCGCGCTGTCCCCAAACATGCCCACGGCACCGCACGGCTGGAACAGCCCACCGCCTCCACGAAGGAGATCATGGCGGCAGTTCTGGCGCTGTTTGACCGTATTACAGACAAAAGCCTTTTGGTGCGGCGGGTCTACCTCACGGCGGAGCGGGTGGTGCCGGTGTCCGCTGTTCCGCAGCCTGAGGCTGGGGAACAAATGGACCTGTTCACAGATTATGCCGCCCTGGAACGGCAGCGGGCGGAGCGGGATGCTGCCCTTGCCCAGGAGCGGCAGCTACAAACCACCATGCTGGCGTTGAAGAAACGCTTTGGAAAGAATGCGGTCCTCAAGGGGATGGACCTCCTGGAGGGGGCCACCACCCGGGAGCGGAACGGGCAAGTGGGAGGGCACCGGGCATGAGCGGACGATATGACGATATCCTACACCTACCCCACCCCACGTCCAAGAAGCACCCTCGTATGTCCACCCAGGACCGGGCGGCGCAGTTCTCTCCTTTTGCGGCCCTGACGGGACACCATGGGGTGATCCAGGAGGTGGCCAGGCAGACAGAGGAGCGGCGGGAGCTGGGGGAGGAGGAACAGGCGTGCTTAGACCGCAAGCTGCAATTCCTCCTGGCCCATTTAGAGGAGGAGCCGGAGGTGCAGCTATGCTATTTCCAGGAGGATGGCCGGAAAGCGGGCGGCGCCTATCTCACCACCAGGGGTGTGGTGAAGAAGCTGGACCCCTATGCACGGTATATTCTCCTGGCAGACGGGACGAGGGTTCCCATGGATGACCTCTGGGAGATCGACGGGGCATTGTTCTCTGTGTTCTCATAACACAGCCTGACCGAGAGGGGAGAAACGTGGGCGGCCCCTGCTGGGGTGGGGCTTCTATTTTTCCCCATGGGCTCATATCAGTGAGGGAAAGAGCCGATGGAGGGAGGGGAGGCCATGGACTTGCCGTGGAAGGTCTGCTTCCGGGCGGGGGTGAGCATATTCCTGCTGTATTTGTGC
>CAJUCB010000003.1:24988-25862 GCA_910584805.1 uncultured Oscillospiraceae bacterium | reverse complement strand
TTGTGCATCCGCTGTTGGCCGGGGGCGGCATCCCTGGTGGGGATGGTGCTCCATGCGGCGCTGCCCCTGTTCGTGGGCTGTGGGATTGCCTATGTGGTGAACATCCCCATGAGCTGTTGGGAGGGGCGCTGGCGGTGGCAGGGGCTGGAAGTGTTGCGCCGTCCGCTGTGTATGCTGGGGGCCTACCTGGCTTTGGCCGGAGGGGTGGGGCTGCTGGTGTGCCTGGTGCTCCCGGAGTTGAGCGCTTGTGTCCAGGTGCTGCTGGGGGAGCTGCCGGGGCTGTTCCGCCAGGTGACAGCGGCGGCCCGCCGGGACGGCCTGTTGCCCCCAGCCGTTATGGAAGCCCTGGGCCAGGCAGATTGGGACGCGCTGCTGAACCAGGGCCTGCAAGTGCTCACCTCCGGTCTGGGGGGCGCGGCGGAAACCTTGGCAGAAGCCCTGTCCTCTTTGTTGTCTTGGGTGGGGGCAGGGGTGATCGGCCTGGTGTTTTCTGTCTATCTCCTGGCAAACAAGGAGGCATTGCTCCAACAGGGGGAAGGCCTTGCCCGGCGCTGGCTGAAACCTGCCTGGTGGGAGAAAGTACACAGCGTGGCCCGGATTGCCCACCAATGTTTTCGCAGTTATATCACGGGGCAGTGTGCCGAGGCGGTGATTCTGGGCCTGCTGTGTACCGGGGGCATGCTGCTCCTGCGCCTGCCTTACGCGGGGATGATCGGGGCCCTGACCGGCTTTGCGGCCCTCATTCCTGTGGCGGGGGCCTATCTTGGCGGGGGGCTTGGGGCGGTGATGCTCTTGACCGTCTCTCCGGCTAAGGCCCTGCTGTTCTTGGCGTTCCTGCTCCTGCTCCAACAGGTGGAGGGGAACCTGATCTACC
>CAJUCB010000003.1:8826-24978 GCA_910584805.1 uncultured Oscillospiraceae bacterium | reverse complement strand
GTGGGGCTGCCGGGACTGTGGGTGCTGGCGGCGGTGACCATCGGCGGCGGCGTGCTGGGGGTGGTGGGGATGCTATTGGGGGTCCCTCTGGCGGCGGTGGCCTATCAGCTGTTCCAAGAGGGGATGGATTGAAGCCTTCCTCTCCCTTTATTCCCACCCTTTACATCGGCGGTAAAATCTGCTATAGTGAATACCTACGTTACAAACTGCCCCACGGCAGAGAAAGGCGGCAGCATGACCATCACCCTGCGCACCATGGACCCCAAGGATTATGACCAGCTCTATGCGCTCTGGACACGCATTGAGGGCTTTGGCATCCGCAGTATCGACGACACCCGGGAGAATGTGACGCGCTTCCTCCGCCGCAACCCGGACACCAGCGTGGTGGCCTTGGCAGGAGAGCGGATTGTGGGGGGAATCCTCTGTGGCCACGACGGCCGCCAGGGGAGCTTCTACCATGTCTGCGTGGACCCCAGCTGCCGCCGCCAGGGGATCGGCAAGCGCATGGTGGTCTTTGCCATGGAGGCGCTGAAACGGGAGCAGATCAACAAAATCACCCTGGTGGCCTATACCCGCAACGACGGCGGCAACGCTTTTTGGAACACCATCGGCTGGACCCGCCGGGGGGACTTGAACAGCTATGACTTCGTCCTCAACCAGGAAAACATCACAGCATTCATAAAACAAGGGGAAAGCGGTAAAATTTTGCTTGACAAGCCCATGGGATAGCTGATAGAATACACGTTGGTCTATGAAATAAGGGTGGTCCTCTGGGGCGCCGCTGGAACTGCGGCGAACAGTCCTCACGAACACCTGTATAACAGGAGGAAAACAGACTATGGATCTCATGAAGAGCTTTATTGAGAAGAACATGCCAGAGAAGGAAGCCCCCTCCGTCACCGTGGGTGACACCGTGCGTGTCCACCTGAAGGTTAAGGAAGGCAACCGCGAGCGTATCCAGGTGTTCGAGGGCACCGTCATTGCCAAGAAGCATGGCGGCATCAACGAGACCTTCACCGTCCGCCGTATCTCCTATGGCGTGGGCGTGGAAAAGGTGTTCCCCCTCTACAGCCCTGTGATTGAAAAGGTGGAGACCGTCCGCAGAGGTAAGGTCCGCCGGGCTAAGCTGTATTATCTGCGTGACCGCGTGGGTAAGGCTGCTAAGGTCAAAGAAAAGCTGTAATGGATCAAAAAGAGACGTGCAGGGTTGCCTGTACGTCTCTTTTCCGCTGTCCAGCGGTATTATCTGCGCCCATAGACCAGTTCCATAATCCCGTTGCTGGCTTGGGTGCGGAGCAGTTTTAATGGGATTTCCCCAAAGTTCTCCCTGAAAAGCCGGATACCGGAGCCCAGGAGCGTTGGGATGATGGAAATATCATATTCATCGATGAGGTCGCACGCGACTAGGGGCTGGATAATCTGGCTGCCGCCACAGACCCAGATCGACTTTCCTGCCTCAGCCTTTAAGCGTTTGATCACGCTGCAAGGGTCATCTTGTACAAATATTATATGGTCTGTGGAGGGCAATTTCCTATGGGTGATGACATAGCTTGTCAAGTCTGGATAGGGCCATTCCTTCGGGGATAGTTCCTCTGTGATTTGGCGGTAGCTGTTCCAGCCCATCACTACGGTGTCAACCGTGGGGACAAAGGAGGAATAGGAGTCTATGGTTGTCTCCTGGGTACTGTGTCCAGTCAGCCAATCTACGCCCCCTTTGTTGTCCGCGATGTATCCGTCAAGGCTCATTGCAATATATAAAACCACATTCCTCATAGCAAAGCTCCCTTCAAAATTCCTTTTCCTGGGATGATTTTATCATAGGGAAGGGGCGGGTTCAAGGGCTGTGGGTCGGTGCAGCATTTTGCTGACCTGACACGTCCAGAGGCGTGCCAGATGTTTCCCGGATTTGACAGCCCCCCACCCAATAAGGTATAATAAAAAACCCTAAGCATTGGGAGATGTTCCCTATTTCATAGTTATTGGAGAGATGAACTATGTCAAAATTTTTTGGCACCGATGGCTTCCGCGGCGAGGCCAATGTGGACCTGACCGTTGACCACGCCTTTCGTGTGGGCCGTTTTTTAGGCTGGTACTACGGCCAGGATCATAAGGCCCAGATCGTTATCGGCAAGGACACCAGACGGTCCAGCTATATGTTTGAGTGCGCCCTGGCCGCCGGGATCACGGCCTCCGGTGCGGACGCCTGCCTGATGCACGTCACCACCACCCCCAGCGTGTCGTATATCGCCAAGGTGGACGAGTTCGACTGCGGCATTATGATCTCCGCCAGCCACAACCCCTATTTTGACAACGGCATTAAGCTCATCAACCGCCACGGGGAGAAGATGGAGCAGGAGGTCATTGACCAGTTGGAAAAATACCTGGACAGCAAGCGGGAATTGGCTTACGCCACCGGGGAGAACATCGGCCGGGTGATTGACTACGCCTCCGGCCGGAACCGCTACATCGGGTATCTCATCAGCCTGGCCACCCACTCCTATAAGGACATGAAGGTGGCCCTGGACTGCGCCAACGGCAGCACCTGGATGATCGCCAAAAGTGTGTTTGAGACCTTGGGGGCAGAAACCCATGTGCTCAGCAACACCCCCAATGGCCTGAATATCAATGAAAACTGTGGGTCCACCCACATTGAGCAATTGCAGAAATATGTGTTGGAGAACCACATGGACATTGGCTTTGCCTTCGACGGCGATGCCGACCGCTGCCTGGCGGTGGACGAGCAGGGGAAGCTGGTGGACGGTGACGGTATCCTCTACGTCTACGGCTGTTACATGAAGGAGCGGGATAAGCTAGAGAATAACACCATCGTCACCACCATCATGTCCAACTTCGGCCTCTATAAGGCCCTGGACGCGGCGGGAATCGGGTATGAAAAGACCGACGTGGGCGACAAGTATGTCTATGAGAATATGCGCGCCAACGGCCACCTCATCGGCGGGGAGCAGTCGGGGCATATCATCTTTGGTAAGTACGCCAACACCGGCGACGGCTTGCTTACGGCCATCAAGCTCATGCAGGCCATGCTCAGCAAGAAGCTGCCCCTGTCCAAGCTGACCCAGGGCTTCCAGGTTTATCCTCAGGTGTTGAAAAATCTGCGGGTCCGGGATAAGGACATGGCAATCAACGACTTTGCGGTAAAGAACGCTGTGCGGGAGGTTGCGGAAAAACTGGGGGACCAGGGCCGCATTCTCCTGCGTAAGAGCGGCACAGAACCGGTGGTTCGGGTGATGGTAGAGGCCCCCGACCATGAAACCTGCGAGGCATGCGTGGACTCTGTCCTGGCAGTGATGCGGGAGCGGGGCCTTGCGGCAGAGGAGAAAAACGGATGATGACCATTGCTGAACTGTTCCACTTAGATGACACCATCGCCGCCCCACTGTTTGGGGGGAAAACCTATCCCTGGGAGGTGCTGGGGGAGCTCAGTGACTTTATCCTCCGTTTGGGGGCCACACTCCCGGCAGAAGAATTTGACCATCCAGAAGAGGATGTCTGGATTGCCAAGGATGCCAAGGTGTTCCCCTCTGCCTACATCGGTGGCCCCTGTATCATTGACCACGAGGCGGAGATCCGCCACTGTGCCTTTATCCGGGGCAGCGCCATTGTGGGGAAAAAAGCCGTGGTGGGCAACTCTGTGGAGCTGAAAAACGTGGTGCTCTTTGATTTTGTTCAGACTCCCCACTATAACTACGTGGGGGACTCCATCCTGGGCAGCCATGCCCACATGGGCGCCGGGTCCATCACCTCCAACGTGAAAAGTGACAAGACCCTGGTGGTGGTGAAGGACGGCCGGGAGCAGATCCCCACCGGGCGCAAAAAGGTGGGGGCCCTATTGGGGGACTATGTGGAGGTGGGCTGCAACAGTGTCCTGAATCCTGGGACCGTGATTGGCCCCCACAGCACGGTCTATCCCACTTCCAGTGTCCGCGGCGTGATCCCCCCCAACGCCATCTATAAGGATCAAAATACCATTATCATCAAAAAGTAGAGAGAAGCAAAACCGAATGAAGAACCTACCTGGAAAAAACCTACTGATACTTTTTCTCACCGCCTTAATTTGGGGCACGGCCTTTGTGGCCCAGGCGGTGGGGATGGACCGCATCGGCCCCTTTGCCTTCAACACGGCCCGTTCCTTTGTGGGCGGCCTGACCCTGATCCCTGTGGTGCTGGTCTTTGGACGGATGAAAAGCCCGGAAAAGCGCCAAGAGGAACAGGGTAACAGTGGTAAAACCCTGATCCTGGGGGGCGTGTGCTGCGGCCTAGCCTTGGGGGTGGCCTCCTGCCTGCAACAGCTGGGCATTCAATACACCACGGTGGGCAAGGCCGGCTTTATCACCGCCCTGTATATCGTCATTGTCCCCATCCTGGGCCTATTCTTTCGGAAGAAGGTGGGCGTCAAGCTGTGGATTAGCGTGGTGGTGGCGGTGTTCGGCCTGTACCTGCTGTGCATGAGTGGTTCCCTGACCCTACAAAAGGGGGATTTCTTGGTGCTCCTGTGCGCTGTGGCTTTCTCCGTCCACATTATGGTGATTGACTATTTCAGCCCTAAAGTGGATGGGGTGAAGATGTCCTGCATCCAGTTCTTTGTGGCGGGGCTCCTCTCCACCGTGGCCATGCTGGCAGCGGAGGGTGTTCCGGCGCTTCAGGATTTTCTGGCTTCCTGGGGGCCCATCCTGTATGCCGGCGCACTGTCCTCCGGGGTGGCGTACACCTTGCAGATCATTGGCCAGAGGGGGGTCAACCCCACTGTGGCCAGCCTGGTGCTGAGCTTGGAGTCCGTGATCTCTGTTTTGGCGGGGTGGCTGATCTTGCAGCAGAGTATGTCCAGCCGGGAAGTGCTGGGCTGCGTGCTCATGTTCGGTGCCATCATCCTAGCACAGCTGCCGGAAAGGAAGCGTAAACAAGCAGAAAGCGTGGGATAAATTGACCACCGGTTCAGTCAGATTGAACCGGTGGTTTTTCTAAAAAGATTTTCATTGCTTAGACTTTCCTGATAATTTCCCCTTACCATAGGAGCAGAAACAAGAAAGGAGCTACGACTATGGAAGCAACTGCATTGACCGCGCGGGCGGAGACAGGAAGCCGGGGATTGTCAGGGACTGGATTAAAATGGATGGCCCTGATCCTCATGGTTCTGGACCACATCCACTACATCCTGGGCTTTACGGGGGTGATCCCAGAGGCGTTCAGTATGCTGGGACGCTTGGCCGCGCCGCTCTTCCTCTTCTGCCTGGTGGAGGGCTTTTCCAAGACCCGGAACCGGAGGAAGTATTTTCTCAAGGTCTATCTGGTCTCGGTGGGGATGAGTGCCCTGCTGGTGGCCATGAACGTCTTTGGCCTGCTGCGGCGGCCGGACGGGTTCTACCCCATGAATGGCATGATGACCGCTTTCGCCATCCTCATGGTAATCTATCAGGGGATCGACTGGCTGGGACAGAAGCGTATTGTCCGGGGCCTGCTGGCGGTGATTCTGCCCTTGGCCTGGCCATTTATCTTCACCGCCCTGGTGACGAACGTCCCTGTACTCCGCCTGCCCCTGGTGGTGGCGGGCCTGCCCCTGATTCCTACCTGGAATACCAACCCCGACGCATGTATCCCGGTTCTTCTCGTGGGCATCGTCCTCTACCTGTTCCGAAAAAACAGGCGCTGGCAGGTGGCAGCCTTTGTGGCGGTGGAGCTGCTGTACGATCTGGTGTATGTGGGCGTTATGGTTTCGGCTATGCCGGACTTCCACTGGACCCAGATGTTCACCATGTACTATGAGTGGTACGGTGCCCTTGCGGCGGTGCCCATGCTATTCTATAATGGTGAGCGGGGCGGTGGGCACAAAGCGTTCTTCTATGTGTTTTACCCCGCCCACATTTATATTCTCTATGCCCTCTCCTGGGGGATCTATTTTCTGATGAATTGAGGGATGCGCTATGGCCCATATTCTTGCAGTGGATGACGACGCCGACCTCCGGGCCCTGCTGAAAACGGCCCTAGAACGGGATGGGCACCAGGTAACGGTTCTCTCTCAGGGGGACGAGGTCCAGGAAGCGCACTGCCGTTGGGCGGACTGTATCCTCCTAGACGTGATGATGCCTGGTGAGGACGGCTTTGCCACCTGCCGCCGCATCCGGGCACTGGCAGACGGTCCCATCCTCTTTCTCACGGCCAAGACTGGGGAGGAGGATGTGGTGTCGGGCCTGGGGCTGGGAGGAGACGACTATTTGACCAAGCCCTTCCGCTTGGCGGAGCTGCGGGCCAGGGTGAATGCCCACTTGCGCCGCCAGTCTCGCACGCCACAGCACTGCCTGCGCCGGGGAGAGCTGGAATTTGACCTCTCTGGGCGGACGGTGTCCTGCCAGGGCCAAGCCATCCGTTTGACCAAGAGCGAGTACGAAATCTGCCAGCACTTGGCCCTCCGTCCGGGCCAGACCTTCACCAAGGAGCAGCTATATGAGGCGGTGTTTGGCTTCGATGGCACAGGGGACAACACCGCCATTACGGAGCATATCAAAAATATCCGCGCCAAGCTTCGGGCGGTGGGACAGGCACCCATTGAGACGGTATGGGGGGTGGGGTACAAGTGGAAAAGCCAGTGAAGCGGCCCCTGAGGCTGACGGCCCTGCTTTGGTGTTACCTGCTTTCCACAGGGGGGATACTTCTAGTAACCCTTCTGCTCTGGTGGCTCTGTTTCGCCATGCTGGTCAACCTGGGCTTTGTGCTTCCGGCTGCCTACGCCGCCGGCCAAGTGCAATCCACGGCGGAAGTGCTGAGTAGGGAGTTTGACACAGAGGTCATTCCCCACTACTATCGCTGGGCGGTGTTCGATGCAGATGGAGATCTGAAAGACAGTGGCGGCATGGACCGCCGCCATGCAGACTATGCACGCCAGGCCATAGACGGGGAGAAGACGGGACACTTCCCATACTACCAGCACCATCAGATAGTTTCCTTGCCGGAGGGGGCGGTGTGTGTCCTACAGTATGATTATTCCAATCCTTACGCTGACCCTGCTCTGGAAAAGGTCCTGCCGGACTTTCTGGGCAGTATGCTGGCGTTGCTGGCTGGGATGTGGGGGTTGCTGGCGGGACTGAATACCCGCCGCTATACCCGCCTGCTCCGGCAGGACGCAAAGACCATCACCGCTGCCACCCAGGCCATTGCCCATCAGCGTCTGAACGAACGATTCACAGGCGGAGCTAGGGTCCGGGAGTTGGGGGAGGCCTTGGAGGCCATGGACCTTTTGCGGGAGAGCTTGGCGGACTCCCTAGAGCGTCAGTGGGCCATGGAGCAGCAAAGCCGGAGGGAGTTGGCGGCGCTGACCCACGACTTAAAGACCCCCCTGACCATCATCAGTGGCAACGGGGAGTTGTTGGCAGAGGAAGCCTTGAGCGCTGCCCAGCAGGGGAGTGTGGACGCCATCCTCCGGGGGGCAGAGCGTTTGGAGGACTACCTGGGCCGTCTGCGTGCCCTTTCTGCTGGGGATGGCGGGGAGGAACCGGTGCAGCCTGTCTCCCTCCTGGCGCTGTTCCAGCTTTGGCGGACGGCAGGGGAGGGTTTGTGTGGCCCCAAGGATATCCAATTCCAGGCCGAGGAGCCACCGGCCTTGCTGCTGCCCCTGCGCCAGGAGGCGGTGAACCGGGCGGTATTGAACCTGCTGGATAACGCCGTCCGCTATGCGGGGAGCGGGGGCAAGGTGGGCTTGTCTGTGCGGGCAGAGGGGGAGCATTTGACGGTATCGGTAACTGACACCGGGCCTGGCTTCACCCCGGAGGCCCTTGCCCGGGCTGGGCGCGGCCTCTATACCAGCGATGCCAGCCGTCCCCAGGATGGCCACACCGGCTGGGGCCTGTGCTACGCCCGCCAGGTGGCCAAGGACCACGGTGGGGAGCTGCGGCTATTTAATACGGAACAGGGCGGGACGGCGGAGCTGTTGTTTCCCCTTGGAGAATAGAAAAAAGGCGCTGCCCTATTGCGTGGGCAGCGCCTTTTGAGCAGTTTAACAGTCGAAGCTTGGAGGGCTGTAATGCACCTGCCGTGGGGAACTGTTCACAACTCCCGCTTGATTTTTTGAATGGCGTTTTTCTCTAGCCTGGAAATCTGGGCCTGGGAGATGCCAATGCGCTGGGAGACCTCCATCTGGGTCTTGCCCTCAAAAAAGCGCAGGTTCAGGATGGTCTTTTCCCGGTCGCTGAGGCGGTCCATGGCCTCTTTTAGGGCGATCTGTTCCAGCCAACTGTCCGAGGTGTTCTTCTGGTCCTTCACCTGATCCATGACGCATATCGTATCCCCAGCGTCGGAGTACACCGGCTCATAGAGGGAGACCGGGTCTACGATGGCGTCCAAGGCGAATACCACGTCCTCCCGTTTGATGTCCAGCAGCTTGGCAATTTCCTCAATGCTGGGCTCCCGCTGGTGCTCGGCCATATAACGCTCCTTGGCTTGGAGGACTTTATAGGCGGTGTCCCGCATGGAGCGGGAGACCCGCACAGCACTGTTGTCCCGGAGGTAGCGGCGGATCTCACCGATGATCATGGGGACCAAGTAAGTGCTGGGAAACACGTCCAAATCCACATTGAAGTTGTCGATGCCCTTGATCAGCCCCACGCAGCCCACCTGGAAGAGGTCATCGGGGTTTTCGTTGCGCCCGTCGAACTTTTTGATGACGCTGAGCACCAGGCGCAGATTCCCCTGGATGAGGGTTTGCCGGGCCTCCTCGTCCCCCTCCCGGACCCGGAGGAACAGGGCCTTGGCCTCGTCCCTGGTGAGCACCGGGAGCTTGGAGGTGTTCACGCCGCTGATCTCTACCTTGCTTAGCCGTCCCATAGCGGTCCCTCGCTTTCGTGATACTGTTTCCAGTATCTCCCCTTCCGCTGTGCTTCATGCGGGGAGAGACCGCGCTTTATTTTTTATTGTTCTACCGCCTTCGATGGATTTTTCAGGGGGAAGGGGGAGGGGGCTTTGGCACACAATTGACCACCGTGCCCTTGGGCAGCTATGACCAGGGTTTGGTGGCTGCCCCGGCTTACCGTGGAAGAGGAGTTGGCCCAGGGGATAAGCTGACCCTTGACAGAACCCCCTGCTGGCCTTAAAATAGGAGGGTATTTCCCAAAGTGCAGGGGACAAGCCCCCATGGGAAGCGTGAGAGAATCCCGTTCTCCGGGAAAGGAGCGTTTTATGAGCATTTTCAACAATGAGAGCATCTTGGCATGGCTGAAATATTTTTCCGATAATGCTGACATCGACCTGGCCTCTATCCGTATCCTGGATGTCACCGGGCGTGACAAAAACCTGATGGCTGCGGTTCAGGCCAACCCTTCCGTGCTGGTTTTTACCGACGGGAACCACCCAGAGATTTTTTATAATATGTGGGACAACGGCATGGGGGACTGCCAGGTGTGGTACAACGAGGGCTCTGAGCCCAGCGGCCCCATGAAGCACAACCTTCTCTCGGAGATGATCGACCGGGGGGTGAACGTCTCCGCTGCCATGCTCATTGAGAACCCCCATGCCCACAGTGCCTACCCCACGGGGCTGGACAACAGCAGCTTTTCCCCCGGCTCCATCCGCTATGTGGCTCCGGAGATTCGGGCGGTGATTATGAATAAGCTTCACCTCAACGAGACGGAGAACATCTGTGTGGTCTCTGGGGAGAGCATTGCAGTAGAGGCTGCCATTGCCGCGCGGAAGGGCCAGGTAGTGGCTGTGGAGTATAAGGAAGGGGACCACCAGACCATGGAGGAGAACCTGGTCCGCTTCGGCCTGCGCAACGTCCGGATCGTCAGCGATATGGAGAGCTATTCCCACCGCTGGCCTGTGCCCGACGTGGCATTCCTGGTGGCATCGGACAAGCTGAACATGGAGCTCAGGACCCTGGTGCATGTGAACCCCAAAATCCGGGTGGTGATCTATACCTTGGAGTTCAGCTACATGAGCCACATCCCCGGCATGCTCTGGGAAAACGGCATCAAGCCTACAGAGGTCATGCAGTTGGAGGTCTCCAAGGTGGGCCGCAAGGACGAGATCGAAGTCCAACCCGCCCCCTGGATTTTCTCCGGCCAGGCAGGGGGCATGGAGGAGGACTGACGAAAACAGGCGTTCCATCACCCAAAAAACAGGAAAAATTGCCGCTTGACAGGGAGAAAAGCGGTGGTATAATAGCAATAACCACCACCTGTTTCAGGTGCGTTGGCCCAGAATCAATGAGAACAGCAATGATGGAGACAGTAAGCTTTGCAGAATCCCGCAGAGATCCGGGGATGGTGGGAACCCGGAGGTAGTAGGCAAAGGGGAAGATCCCTCCGGAGCTGCATGCCGAACCGCGTTTGCCCAGTAGGTTATGCCGGTGTTCCCCCGTTATAGGGAGCGCGTATGTTGGTACGCAGGTAACAGGTGGTACAGCGAAGCGTTTTTAGCCTTCGTCCTTTTACAGGGACGAAGGCTTTTTTTGAACAGAGGAGGTAAGACCATGAAAAAGGATGGCTTGATCGAGTTTCGGTGGCATGGCCGGGGCGGACAGGGGGCAAAGACCGCCTGCCTCCTCCTGGCAGATGCTGCCTTTCACGCAGGGCGCTATGTCCAGGGGTTCCCGGAATACGGCCCGGAGCGTATGGGTGCGCCCATCACTGCCTATAACCGCATCAGCACCGCCCGGTGCAGCGTCCACTGCAACATTGAGCAGCCGGACTATGTGGTGGTGGTAGACGAGACCCTGTTGGACACCGTGGACGTAACCCACGGCCTGAAAGACCACGGGGCGGTCATCGTCAACACCAGCAAGACCCCGGCGGAGATTCGCCAAAAGCTCCCAGGCTGGCAGGGGCGGGTATGTACCATTGACGCCCGGCGCATCTCCGAGGAGACCTTGGGGAAGAATTTCCCCAACACCCCCATGCTCAGCGCGGCGGTGAAGGTCAGCGGGGTGTTGGAGGAGCAGCAGTTCAAGAGTGACATGGAGGAGAGCTTCCAACATAAATTTGCCACAAAGCCCCAGGTGGTGGCCGGGAATATGGCTGCCCTGGTGAAAGCATGGGAGGAGGTGCAGGCGGGATGAGTTTGAGAGCAAAGGATATCAACGAACACAGCACCTGGCAGGAGATGACCTTAGGCGGCGAGATTTTCGAGCCTGCTACCTCTAAACTGGTGAACACCGGAGCTTGGCGGACCAATACCCCGGTGCTGGACCAGGAGAAGTGCCGCCAATGTCTCCTGTGTGTGCCCTACTGTCCGGACAGCTCCCTGCCAGTGGAGCAGGGGAACCTAGCGGGCATCGACTATGAACACTGTAAGGGCTGCGGTATCTGCGCGGAGGTCTGCCCCTTCGACGCCATCACCATGAAGGAGGGTGGACAGCTATGAATTACAACGACCGTCTCTCCGGCAACGAGGCCATCGCCTTTGCCATGAAACAGATCGACCCTGACGTGATGGCGGCTTTCCCCATCACCCCCTCCACGGAGATTCCCCAATATTTTGCCCAGTATGTGGCCAACGGTGAGGTAAACACCGAGTTCGTGCCAGTGGAATCGGAGCACAGCTCTATGTCCGCCTGCATCGGTGCCCAGGCCGCCGGGGCCCGCTCGGTGACAGCTACCTCCTCCTGCGGCTTGGCCTTGATGTATGAGATGATGTATGTGGCCTCTTCCAGCCGCCTGCCCATCACCTTGGCCTGTGTGAACCGGGCGCTGTCAGGGCCCATCAACATCAACAACGACCACTCCGACTCTATGGGAATCCGGGACGCGGGTTGGATTCAAATTTATGCCGAGAACAACCAGGAGGCCTATGACAACTTCCTACAGGCCATGCCCATTGGGGAGCACCCCGAGGTGCGTCTGCCGGTGATGGTCTGCCAGGATGGCTTCATCACCAGCCATGCCTTGGAGAACATTACCCTCCTGGACGAGCAGTCCGTGAAGGACTTCGTAGGGGAGTATACCCCGGAGAACTACTTATTGAAAAAAGAAAACCCCCTGGCCATCGGCCCCTATGACCTGGGCTGCCACTATATGGAGCACAAGGTTCAGCAGGCGGAGGCCATGAAGGGGGCCAAGAAACGTATTCTGGAAGTGGCTGAACAGTTTGAGGCCCTCACCGGGCGCAAATACGGCCTCTTTGAGGAATACCGGATGGAGGACGCGGAGCTGGCTCTGGTTCTCATTGGTTCCAGCGCTGGCACCGCAAAAATGGCGGTGGACCTGCTCCGGGAAAAAGGCATTCAGGCAGGCTTGGTGAAGATTCGGGTGTTCCGCCCCTTCCCGGCGGAGGAGTTGGCCCAGGCCTTACAGCACGTCAAGGCCCTGGCGATCATGGATAAGGCCGAGAGCTTTTCTGCCCAGGGGGGCCCCCTCTTTGCGGAGGTTCGGGCGGCCCTGTATGACTTGGAGCATCGCCCCCGTACCGTGGGTTATGTCTACGGTTTGGGCGGGCGGGATATCACCCCGGAACATTTTATGGGGGTCTATGACCGTCTGGCGGAAATCGCCGCCGGGGGGGACCTGGGCCCCACCTATACGCACTTGGGACAGAGGGGGTAAGCGACCATGGAACGAACCTATCATTTCAAACACACGCTGGAAAAAAAGGAGCGCTTTGCCCCTGGCCACCGGCTCTGCGCCGGCTGCGGGGCGGGGATCGCCGTGCGGGGGGTCCTCCGGGCCCTGCGGGAGGAGGACCGGGCCGTGGTGGGCAACGCCACCGGCTGCTTGGAGGTCAGCTCCTTCCTTTACCCCTATACGGCGTATGAGGACAGCTACATCCATACCGCCTTTGAAAGTGCCGGGGCCAGCCTTTCCGGTGTAGAGGCTGCCTACAACGCCCTGAAACGGAAGGGGAAGATCGACGGTACGGTGAAGTTCATCACCTTCGGCGGCGACGGCGGCACCTACGACATCGGGTTCCAGTCCCTTTCCGGCGCGATGGAGCGGGGCCATGACCTGACCTATGTGTGCTATGACAACGAGGCCTATATGAATACCGGCATCCAGCGGGCCTCCTCTACCCCCCGCTTTGCCAATGCCACCACCTCCCCGGTGGGGTCGGAGATTCCCGGCAAGAAGCAGAATAAGAAGAACCTGACGGATATCATCGCCGCCCACAATGTCCCCTATGTGGCCCAGACCACTTTCATCGGCAATTTCCGGGACCTGTACACCAAGGCCAAGAAAGCCATCTACACCCCAGGCCCCAGCTTTCTCAATGTAATGGCGCCCTGCCCCCGAGGCTGGGAGTATCCCACGGAGAAGCTGCCGGAAATCTGCAATTTGGCGGTGGAAACCTGCGTGTGGCCCCTCTTTGAGGTGGAGAACGGCGTATGGCGGCTGAGCTATGAGCCCAAGAAGAAGCGTCCGGTGGAGGAGTACCTCCGCCTCCAAGGCCGTTTCCGCCACATGTTCAAGCCGGGCAATGAGTGGATGATTGAGGAGACCCAGCACAACGTGGATGAAAACTGGGAGAAGCTCCTGACCAAGTGCCAGGGCTGAGGCTGGGAACCCTTCCACGCAACAGAAAAGCCGCCACTTCGTTACGTTTGCAACGAAGTGGCGGTTTTTGCAGTGGATGTAGAAGAGATTACGTTCTCTTGTTGTAAGCTTCGATGCCCAGGGCCAGCAGGTCCATGGCCCGTTCCAGGTCGGCCTGCTTGAGTACGTAGGCAATACGGATTTCATTCTTACCCTTACCGGGGGTGCCGTAGAAGGGTTCACCGGGGGCGAACATCACGGTGTCACCCTTGTCCTCAAACTCTTCCAGCAGCCACTGCTGGAAGCTGTCGGCATCGTCCACCGGCAGGGCGGCCATGAGATAGAAGGCGCCCTTGGGGCAGGTGCATACCACGCCGGGGATTTTTTGGAGCTTTTCCACCACGGTGTCCCGGCGGCGTTTATACTCATCCCGGACGGCGGCGAAATACTCCGGCCCCACGTTGTACAGGGCGGCAGAGGCCACCTGGTCCAGGGTGGCCACAGAGAGACGGGCCTGGCAATATTTCATAGCCTCGGCTAGGAGCTCGTGGTTCCGGGTGAGGATGCAGCCGATACGGGCGCCGCAGGCGGAGAAACGCTTGGACACGGTGTCGATGACCACCACGTTTTCTGCCGCGTCGGCATACTCGCCAAAGGATTGCAGGGGCTCCCCGGCGTAGACGAACTCACGATAGGCCTCGTCACCGATGATGAACAGGTCATGTTCCTTGGCGATGTCACACATGAGCCGCTGCTCCTCCGGGGTGAGGACCACGCCGGTGGGGTTGCCGGGGTTGGTGCAGATGATGGCCCGGGTGTGTTCGTTGATCTCTGCCTCGATCTTAGCCCGGTCGGCGTAGTGGTATCCCTCTTCGGGAGACGTGGGGATGGGGTGGATGGAAGCGCCGGTGGTGTTGACCATGGTGCTGTAGTTGGGATAGAAGGGTTCGGGGATGAGAATCTCGTCCCCGTCATCTAGGATGCACTGAAGCACGATGGAGAGGGCCTCACTGCCGCCGGTGGTGATGAGGATTTCATCCTTGGCGAAGTTCATGTTCAGCTTGGCGTAGTAGTCCTGAATGGCGTCGATGAGCTCCGGCATACCGGGGGAGGGGGCGTACTCCAACACTGGGAGCTGGAAGTTACGCACGGCCTCAAAGTACTGGGGCGGCGTCTCAATATCAGGCTGGCCGATGTTCAGGTGATAGATCTTACGGCCCTTCTCCTGGGCGGCCACAGCGTAGGGGTGAAATTTACGCATCGGGGAGAGCGAGCACTTTTTTACTTTGCTGGAAAATTTCATTTCCACACCTCCAATAATTTGCAGGGATTCCGTTCCCTCATGTCGCTGTCCCCATTGTACGATTTACGGCGGCGCTTGTCAATCGCTCATTTCGGAATGTTCTACCGGCTGGGGGGCGAGGCACAGAAATGGTGAGATGATGTAAAAGTCCTTGTGTATCAAGGGAAAAACCGGATGTAAAATAGGTTTGATAGACAAATCTGGCCCAAACAGCTATGCTGGGAGCCAAAGGAGGACAAGAAAAATGGAATTTAGCGAACAGATCAAAAAGTACAGGAGCCAGGCGGCTCTGACCCAGGATGAGCTGGCGGAGAAGATATATGTCACACGCCAGACCATCTCCAACTGGGAGAATGACAGGAGCTACCCGGATGTGAAAAGCCTGCTGCTGCTCAGTTCCCTTTTTCAGGTTTCTCTGGATACTTTGGTGAAAGGAGATTTGGAAGAAATGAAAGAACAGATCAAGCAAGAGGACATCAAGACCTTCAACCGAGATGGCACAATCTTTGCCATACTGCTCCTCTTGACGGTGGCGGCGGCGGTGCCCATGGTGCTCTATCTAGGCACGCCAGGGACGATTTTATGGGTTGCGCTCTGGCTCGTCGGGCTGTATTTTGCCAACCGGGTGGAGAAGCAGAAGAAGCTCCATGACGTCCAGACCTACCGTGAAATCGTGGCGTTCTCTGAGGGCCGGCAGCTGGACGAGCTGGAAAAGGCCGAAGAGCGGGGAAAGCGCCCCTATCAGAAGGTATTCGTGGTCGCGGCTTTTACGGCCTTTGCGGGAGCCGTGGCGGGGCTGATGCTCTTTTTGATGAAGTAAAAAGTGTGTAAACTGGGAGGAAAACATGATGAAAGATAGAGAAGAAAATCGTTTTGAGATCCATTTTGTCAAAGGTTCTGCCATGGCTCTGCGGCATTTGGTGGACTGGGAGACCGGTGTGAATTACCTGTTTAGTGACTTTGGTGGATTCACCCCGTTGTACAACGCGGACGGTACTCTGGTGGTGACGAAGAAGAAGGACGAGGCTCTTGAACACTAATGTGAGATCACAGAGAGCGGCCGGCGGCTGGGGGAGACCAGCGCCGGCCGCTCTCCTTGTTTTGGGATGGACAAAGGGATATATTTTTCTCAGTCCAGGGAAATCCTAGAGGGAAAGGAGGGGATCGTTTTGGATTTGATCTATACAGCGCTGATGTCGCTCTTCTCATTTATTTATATGTTCGTGGTGGCCAAGCTCATGGGCCACCGGCAGATTGCCCAGCTGGATGCCTTTGACTATATCACAGGCATTACCGTGGGCTCCATCGCCGCGGAGCTGGCCACGGAGTTGGAGGACCCTCTCAAGCCCACCATCGCCATCGCGGTGTACGGGGTCCTGACGG
>CAJUCB010000003.1:0-8802 GCA_910584805.1 uncultured Oscillospiraceae bacterium | reverse complement strand
AGCCTGATCACCCAGCGCTTCCAGCGCAGCCGGAAGTTCATTGAGGGCGCCCCCACTATCCTGTTCCACAACGGGAAGCTTTATCGAGAGAACATGAAAAAGGCCAGGCTGGATTTGAGCGAGTTTTTGGCCCTGTGCCGCCAGCAGGGGTATTTTGACCTGGGACAGGTTTACACAGCGGTGTTTGAGCACAACGGGGCGCTGTCCATCCTCCCGGCGGAGCCAGACCGTCCAGCTACTCCCCGGGACCTGCACCTAGAGACCCAGCAGGCTACTTTTTTCACGGAGATCATCATGGAGGGACGGGTGCTGGGGGAGAACCTCCGGCGCATGGGAAAGGAGGAGCACTGGTTGAAGGAGCAGTTGAAAAACCAGGGCTACCACAGCCCTAAGGAGGTCTTTTTGGGCCTGGTGGATCAAAACGACCAGGTGACGTTCTATCCCCCGGAAAAGGCCTAAAGCGTTGGAGGGAGCCGCTTCCAGGGGCGGGGCTTTTTTGAGAAAAAATGCCCCGCCCTGTGCTTGAATAAAATTTTGGGGGCTGGGATGAATTTCTATTGAAATTGCGGACAGATACAGGTATAATGGATAAAATTAGTAGAAATACCGAAAAAACCAGGGAAAATAGAACCAAAAGGAGTGTTATCATGAGCAAACCTGTGTGCATCACCGCAGATAGTACCTGTGATCTGCCCCAGGAACTTTTAGAGCGTTTCAACATTAAAGTTGTCCCCCTCCATGTGCTCTTGGGGGAAGAGAACTATTTGGATGGCGTGGACTTTCACCAGGATATGATCTTTGAACGATATGCCAAGGACAAGACCCTGCCCCGTACCGCTGCCGTCAGCCCCCAGGAGTTCACCAGCTTCTTTACCCCCTTGGTGGAGGCGGGGTATGAGGTAGTCCATCTGGACATCAGCTCCGACCTCTCCGCTACCTATCAGAACGCTATGATTGCGGCGGCGGAGTTGGAGGGGGTGTATCCCATCGACACCCGTAAGCTCACCACCGGCATTGGACAGATGCTTCTGGTGGCCTGTAAGCTCCGGGACGAGGGGAAGGACGCCGCCACCATTGCCCAGGCCATGGAGGACTTGATCCCCAAGGTGAACGTCAGCTTTGTCATCGACACCTTAGAGTATATGTGGAAGGGTGGCCGCTGCACAGGTGTCACTGCCTTCGGCGCCAACCTGCTGAACCTGAAGCCCTGCATTGAGATGCGGGAGGGGAAGCTGGAAGTCTGTAAGAAGTACCGGGGGAACATAGCAAAAGTTTATGAGAAATACATCACCGAGCGCATGAGCGGCAAGAAGATCCGGCCGGATTATTTCTTTGTCACCACCTCCAACGCGCTCACCCCAGAGCAGGAGAAAAACCTCTCCGCTCTGATCCGGAACATTGCCCCCATCCAGGAGATTTTTTACACCCGCACCGGCTGCACCGTGACCTCCCACTGCGGCCCTGGTACCCTGGGGATCCTCTTCTTGGAGGAGTAAAAAGGGTGGAATGTTACGATTTTGTGACAATTTTGCAACTCTCTCTTGAATCTATTGGAAAAGTATGTTATAGTTATCCCGTAAGTATATGCCCCTAATCCAAAGATCGAGAGGTGAACCAAAACAAATGCAGTTACATTGTAAGGAATGGGCCAAACGCGGCGTGACCACGTTGCTTGCCCTTGTATTTGTGGTCATGGCCGTGGCAGTGCCCGTAGCAGGTGCCGCCGTAACCAAGGATCAGATCAACGGGTTGAAGAACCAGGCTTCTAGCTTGGCGACGCAGAAGGCAAACCTGCAATCCCAGTTGGACAAGCTTTCCAACTCCAAGAACGCCGCTGCAGACCAGAAGCGCCTATTAGAGCAGAAGATCAATGTGCTCCAAGAGGAGATCAAGGTTTCTGAGCAGGCCATCGCCCAGTTGGCCCAGATGATCGTCCAGAAAGAAGGCGAGTTGGCCCAGGCCCAGGAGAAAGAGGCCAAGTATTATGAGGATTTCTGCCAGCGGATCCGCCGCATGGAAGAGACGGGTGACGTCTCCTACTGGTCTGTGATCTTCGATGCCCAGGATTTCTCTGACCTGCTGGACCGGCTCTCCATGGTCCATGAAATTATGGACTACGACAACGTGGTGATGGATGAGCTGGCCGATGCCCGCCAGGCCGTAGCCGATGCCAAGGCCGACTTAGAGCAGAGCAAGACCGACCAGGAGCAGGCCCGCAACAATCTGGCGAACCAGCGCAACGACCTCCAGGCGGAGGAGAAAAAGGTGGAAGCGGCCCTTGCCCAGATCAACGCCGACTATAACAGCTATGCCAAACAGATGGAGGACAACGAAGACGCTGCCAAAGAGGTTGCCGACCAGCTGAAGCAGGCGGAAGCCACCTATGCCAAGCAGCTGGAGGAGCAGCGCCGGAAGGAAGAGGAAGCCGCCCGTCTGCGTGCCCAGCAGCAGGCAGCGGCCAACAAGCCCTCTAACAGCGGTTCTTCCAGCAGCAGCGGCAGCAGTTCTAGCAGCGGCAGCAGCGGTGGTACCAACTACAGCGGTGGATATATCTGGCCCTTGCCCGGATACACTAGTATCAGTTCCCCCTTTGGGTATCGGAATTGCCCCTTCCATGGGCGTGAGCTCCATACCGGTGCTGATATCCCCGCTCCCGGCGGTACGCCTATCAAGGCGGCCAAGGGCGGCGTGGTGGTTATCTCCACCTATGGTTCCTCTTACGGCAACTATGTGGCCATTGCCCATGCCGACGGCAGCCGGACAGTCTATTGCCACATGTCCTCCCGTGCCGTTTCCGCAGGTTCCTCGGTGAACCAGGGTCAGGTTATTGGTTACGTGGGCTCCACTGGTAGCTCCACTGGCAACCATCTGCACTTGGAGCTCTGGACCAGCAGTTCCAGCTCTAGCCGTGTGAACCCTGTGAATTACATCAGCCGTTCCTGAGAACAGATCAGTCAACAGAAATGGACCTCCTGGCAGACGGGAGGTCCATTTTTCTATGCAAGGAGGAACCAATGCGGATCATCGAAGTGAAGGAAAACAAAAAACAATACCTGGACCTTCTCCTCCTGGCAGACGAACAGGAGAACATGCTCGACAGATATCTTTACCGGGGGACCATGTATGCCCTCCACCATAGGGGAGTCAAGGCGGTGTGTGTAGTCACCGATGAGGGAGAAGGGGTCTTGGAACTCAAGAATCTGGCTGTGGCCCCGGAGGCCCAGGGGAAGGGGTACGGTAAGACGATGGTGGATTTCATCATCCGTACCTATCGGGGGAGGTATGATTGCCTACAGGTGGGTACTGGGGACAGCCCTCTGACCCTGCCCTTCTATGAACACTGCGGTTTCCGGCGCAGCCATGTGGTGGAAAATTTCTTCCTGGACCACTATGACCATCCAATTTGGGAGGGGGGAATACAACTGGTAGATATGGTCTATCTCACAAGATGGCTGTGACCACTGCCGGAAATCGTGACTTTTGTCCAGAGAATTGGCAGGAAATTCCGCGGGATTTATCAAAAAATCTGAAGTTTGGTACTTTACAGAACGCAATGTGGATGGTACAATAGCGGCGTCGGTCCCCTTGTGCCCAGCTGTGCCCAAGGGGACCAGAAGCGGATGGTATTCCGAATTGGAAGCTGTACCGGCAAATTTCCTCCATCTCCGCCCCAAACGGGCCAGGAAAGCATCACCCGGCAGACAGGAAGGGTGATACGATGAAAATTGGATTCATTGGAGCAGGAAAAGTGGGCTTCTCTCTGGGGAAATTCTTCACCCAAGGCGGCATTCCGGTGACCGGCTACTACAGCAGGCATCGAGACTCAGCCCAGGAAGCGGCGCGATTTACTGAAACGAAGGTGTTTGACGACCTATCGTCATTGGTTCAGGCAAGTGATGCGCTCTTTTGTACCGTTCCAGATGGGGCAATCCCCGCTGTGTTTGCGCAGCTGGGGGCGTTGGAGATTCGAGGAAAACAGATCTGTCATTGCAGCGGCGCACTGACTGCCCAGGAGGCCCTTTCCGGCCGGGAGGGCGGCGGCGCCTACTACTATTCGATCCACCCGCTGTTTCCGATAAGCAGGAAAGACACTGCCTATCAGGAACTGCCGGGTGCTTTTTTCTGCTTGGAAGGGGAGGGGCCCCATCTGCAGTGGTGGGCGGAAACCCTTGCTTCCTTAGGCTCCCGAGTGAGGATTCTGGCCCCTGAGGCGAAGCTGCGCTACCATGCGGCCTGCGCTGTGGCCAGCAACTTGGTGTGCGCCCTGGGCAAGGTGAGCTTAGACCTGTTGGGGGGCTGCGGCTTTTCCCAGGAGGAGGCCCTCCAAGCCCTGGCTCCACTGATGAACGCCAACCTGGCCCATCTGCTTCAGGCGGGTCCTGTGGCGGCCCTTACCGGCCCGGTGGAGCGTTGCGACATCCACACAGTGGAAAAACATCTCTCCATCCTGCCTGATCCGGCCGCAGAGATGTTGTACCGGGGGGCATCCCAAAAGCTCACAGAGCTGGCCAGAGAAAAGCACCCAGAAGCGGACTACACACCCATGGATAAGATATTAAATGGAGGATCGAGATGAAGAACTCAGTTGCTACACTGGCCGAGATGAAGGCCAAAGGGGAGCGCATCTCCCAATTGACCTGCTATGACTACTCCACCGCACGCCTCATCGACCAGGCTGGCGTGAATATGGTCCTGGTGGGGGACAGCCTGGGCATGACCATGCAGGGCTACACCGACACCATCCCTGTGACCATGGAGGAGATGATCGTCTATGGCCGCAGTGTGGCCCGGGGCTGCCAGAACGCCTTCGTGGTGATGGATATGCCCTTTATGAGCTACCAGGTCTCCCCGGAACAGGCCCTCACCAATGCGGGCCGTCTCATGAAGGAGACTCTGGCGGACGCGGTGAAGTTGGAGGGCGGCAAGGACGTGGCGGAGCAGATCCGGGCCATCACTGCCGCAGGCATCCCTGTCTGCGGACATGTGGGCATGACACCCCAGTCCCACCATGCCTTTGGGGGCTTTAAGGTCCAGGGCAAGGGGGAGGAGAGCGCCCGGCGGGTGCTGGAAGATGCCTTGGCAGTCCAGGAAGCCGGGGCGTTCGCCGTGGTGCTGGAATGTGTGCCCCCCAAACTGGCGGCGCTGATTACCAGCAAGCTGGACATCATCACCATTGGCATCGGGGCCGGGGACGGCTGCGACGGCCAGGTGCTGGTGATGCAGGACATGTTGGGGATGGGGGACTGGCGGCCCAAGTTCGTTAAGACCTTTGCCAACGTAGGCCAGGTGATGAAGGACGCTTTCGCGGCCTATCACCAGGAGGTCCAGGCGGGGACCTTCCCCAGCCAGGAGTATGCCTATGTCAAAAGTGATTGCTCCGACGATACCCTGAACATCCTGGATCGGGAATACGGCCGCCAGGAGCCCATTCCATTTTCGGTAGTGCGAGGATAACGACATGAAGATTGCAACGACCATAGCAGAGGTCCGCGCCCAGGTGGCGGCGTGGAAGAAGGAGGGCCTCACGGTGGGCCTGGTGCCCACCATGGGCTACCTCCATGAGGGCCACGCCAGCCTGGTGGACAAGGCGGTTTCCCTGTGCGACCGGGTGGTGGCTTCGGATTTTGTCAACCCCACCCAGTTTGGCCCCGGGGAGGACTTGGAGGCCTACCCCCGGGACTTTGACCGGGACTGCGCCCTGTTGGAGGAACACGGCTGCGACCTGGTGTTCCACCCCGCGGTGGAGGAGATGTACGTCCCCAATGCTGCCACCTTTGTGGAGATACAGTCCGACATGCCCAAGCAACTGTGTGGCCAGACCCGTCCCACCCACTTCAAAGGGGTGTGTACCGTGGTTTCCAAGCTCTTCAACATCGTCACCCCGGACAAGGCCTTCTTTGGACAAAAAGATGCCCAGCAGTTGGCCATCATCCGCCGGATGGTGCGGGAGCTGTCCTATGGCATTGAGATCGTGGGATGTCCCATCGTCCGGGAAGCGGACGGCTTAGCGAAATCCTCCCGGAACACCTATCTGGACCAGGCGCAGCGCAAAGCGGCGCTGGTGCTCTCCCAGGCGGTGTTCCTGGGGCAGAAGCTGATCCAGGAGGGGGAGCGGGATGCCCAAAAGCTGGTGTCCGCCATGGAAGCCCATATTCAGGCGGAGCCCTTGGCCCGGATCGACTATGTGTCCGCCGTGGACGGCGTGACCATGGAGCCGGTGGAGCGCATCCAGGGCAATGTCCTGGTGGCTATGGCCGTTTATATAGGAAAGACCCGTCTCATTGATAACTTTGTTGTGGAGGAGAGTGCCCTATGACCATCGAAATGCTCAAGGGAAAGATTCACCGGGCCACTGTGGTGCAGGCTGAGCTGAACTATGTGGGCTCCATCACTGTGGACCAGGACCTGCTGGACGCTTCGGGGATTTTGGAGTATGAAAAGGTCCAGATTGTGGACATCGACAACGGCAGCCGCTTTGAGACCTATACCATCGCCGGGGAGCGGGGTTCCGGGATGATCTGCCTCAACGGCGCGGCGGCCCGCTGTGTCAGCACCGGGGACAAGATCATCATTATGTCCTATGCCCAGATGACGCCCCAGGAAATCCAGAACGATTACCACCCCACAGTCGTCTTTGTGGATGAGAAGAATCAGATCAGCCGGGTGACTACCTATGAAAAGCACGGCCTGCTGAAAGACATGGAGTGAGCATGGAAAACCTGAAAGGAAAGTGCGTGCTCCTGTGCGTCACCGGCGGTATCGCCGCCTATAAGATGCCCAACGTGGCCAGCGCCTTGGTGAAAGCCGGGGCGGATGTCCATGTGATTATGACGGAGAATGCCACCCAGTTTATCACCCCTCTGACGTTTGAGTCCCTCAGCAACAACCGTTGCGTGGTGGATACCTTCGCCAGGGACTTCCAATATGACATTGCCCACATCTCCTTGGCCACAGCGGCGGACCTGATCCTCATCGCCCCGGCCACGGCCAATGTCATTGCCAAGCTGGCCCATGGCATTGCCGACGATATGCTCACCACCACCGTCCTGGCGGCCCGCTGCCGGAAGCTGGTGGCTCCGGCCATGAACACTGCCATGTTGGAGAACCCCGTCACCCAGGACAACATCACCCTCCTGCGGCGTTACGGCTTCGGTATCATCGAGCCTGCCAGCGGGATGCTGGCCTGCCACGCTGTGGGCAGTGGCAAACTGCCGGACCCAGAGGTGCTTCTGGACCACATTGCCCGGGAGATTGCCCGGGAAAAGGATTTGGAGGGGGTTCGGGTTACCGTGACCGCTGGCCCCACCCAGGAGTCCCTGGACCCTGTGCGCTACCTCACCAACCATAGCACCGGACGGATGGGGTATGCCATTGCCCGGGAAGCGATGCTGCGGGGGGCCCAGGTGACATTGATCTCTGGCCCGGTGGATTTGGACCCGGTGCCCTTTGTGGACCTACGCCCGGTGACCACCGCGGCGGACATGCTCTCCGCCATACAGGAGGCCTTGCCGGAGACGGACATTCTCATCAAGGCCGCAGCGGTGGCGGACTACCGCCCTGCCCAGGTGGCCGAGGATAAGATGAAGAAGAAAGAGGGGGAACTTTCCATCCCTCTGGCCCGTACCAGTGATATTTTGGGCTGGGTGGCGGAGCATCGCCATCCGGGGCTGTTTGTCTGTGGCTTTTCCATGGAGACCAAGGATATGCTCCAAAACTCCCAGGCCAAGCTGGAGCGGAAGAAGCTAGACATGATTGTGGCCAACAACCTGAAGGTGGCCGGAGCCGGCTTCGGCGTGGACACCAACGTGGTCACGGTTATCACCGCTGACGGGGCGGAAGAACTGCCCCTGATGGGCAAGGACGAGGTGGCCCACCACCTGCTCAATGCCATCC
This sequence comes from uncultured Oscillospiraceae bacterium, assembly GCA_910584805.1. GTDB lineage: Bacteria > Bacillota > Clostridia > Oscillospirales > Oscillospiraceae > Evtepia. The sequence goes on along the minus strand of CAJUCB010000003.1, from coordinate 909 downwards.
AAACCCGACGTCAGCCAGGATAAACGATATGAAATAGAGCGGATGGACCGATGAATTGGGTCCATCCGCTGCTTTTTTGGGGCTGCGGACTTAACCAGGGCCCAAACCCTTCCGATAAAATAGGTAAAGAATACACGAGAAGGGAGCGGTGGACATGGAACTGCGCAGCACACGGGAAATGCGCCGGAATGAACAGTTGACCAAGGCCATGGCAAATAAGACAGAGGGGCAGCCCACCGCTGCCCAAACCAAACCCACCCAGTCCAAGGCCCAACCTCCTGCCGACAAGCTTAGCCTCTCCCGGCAGGCCCTATCCTGGCTGGAAGAGCAGAACCGTAAACTATGGGAACAGGACATGGAACGGGAGCAGCGGCGGCAGGATCGCATGAACGACTGCCTGAGCTCTATGGAAAGCAAGAAGAAAGAGCTGGATGCGATGGACAAAGCGCTCAAGGTGCTGCGCATTTGCCAAAAGATTGCAGCTTCCATTATGAAGGGAGACCGGGTGCCCCCGGAGGACCTCAAGTATTTGATGGACAACGACCCAGAGGGGTACAAGATGGCTATGGCCATGCGCCGTCCGAAGGAGGACCCGGAGGATGTGGAGAGCGCCTTGGAAGAGGAGGAGAAGCGGAACACGGAGGGGAGTACAGAAGCGGTGGCGTCTGGTGGGGAGAGTACCCCAGCCCCCGAAGTGCCTTCCAGTGGGGAGTCTGCTTCCACGTCTACAGAATGAATCAACGCCCGTCCGATGAAGCCGGACGGGCGTTTTGGCGCTTAGTGAGCGGTACAGTAGAATTCTATGGCGCGGTGGATAAACTCAGCGGTGCCGTCACCACCGGCCTGGTCAATGTTGTCCTTCATGCGGGCATCGGAGACATATAGCTGACCCAGCCCCTGGAAGATTTC
>CAJUCB010000002.1:72162-77922 GCA_910584805.1 uncultured Oscillospiraceae bacterium | reverse complement strand
TGGAGGTCATAACAGAAATCTTCATCCGGGTCTCCACGCGGGATTTCAGGTTGATGTACTCGTCCAGCGTCATATCCGGCCAGAAGTTCACCAGCTGGATCACCTTGTTTTTGCTGCCAATGCGGTCAATACGCCCAAAACGCTGGATAATACGCACAGGGTTCCAGTGAATGTCGTAATTGACCAGATAGTCGCAGTCCTGCAAATTCTGGCCTTCAGAAATACAGTCAGTGGCGATAAGAATATCGATTTCCTTTGTGCTGCCCGGCATCAGCACATCCCGCCCCTTGGAGATGGGAGAGAAGCAGGTCAGCACATTGTTCAGGGTGGCTTTCAATCCCTTGATGGTCGTGCGTCCGTCAATACTTCCGGTAATGACAGCCGTATCCAAACCATACTTCTTTTTGACATATCCGGCCACCTGGTCATACAGATACTCCGCCGTATCGGAGAATGCCGAGAAGATCAGCACCTTCTTATTGCCCTCATTGATGGGACTGCGCATTTTCTCGTCCAGCAGTTTCAAGAGATTTTGAAGTTTCAGATCGTGTTCCGGCGTGATATCGGCAATCATCAAAGTCAGCAGCTCCAGGTTCTCTGCATCCTTTTGCAGTTCGCTGATCCAGGTTTTGTAATCCATATCAGCTAGGTCGATCTTCACCTTTTTGCCCACGGTGAAATAATCGGTACTGCTGTCCTCCATATCAAGGTCATCCTCGGCCTCAACCATATCAATGTCGGCTCTGCCATACTTTTCAAAGTCATCAATGGCTTTGATTGTGCTGGTAATCAAATCAAGAATCCGGGTGAGCGTCAGATGAAACGAGTATACGGAGCTTTCCAGCCGCTTTAAGAGGTTGATACTCATCAACCTCCGGATCCCCTGTTCACGCCCCTGTTGGGTAAGATTGTTGCCTTTGTTGTGGGTCAGGTCGATATACTTGGCAATCTTGCTTGGAAAAATATAGTTTGACGGTGTATAAATACACAAACTCAGCTGGGTCAGCAGCTCAAATATCTGGTTGTAGTTGATGGCGCTGGACAGATCAGTCATACTGGGGCGTAGGGAAATCGGCTTCAATCGCTCCGGGAATTGTCCGATTGCCGCAGTATCATAATATTTCTCGATATGCCGCCTGGAACGGGCAATGGTCACACTGTCCAGCAGTTCAAAGAAATCAAAGTCCAATGTACGGAGCAGGGCATCGGTGGTGCGTGCATCTGGATCGAGTTTGCTCCATGCGTTGAACGATTTTTGAGCCTGACGGAAAATCTCGTCAATGGGTTTCTTGGTTTCCAGCTTTTCGTTGATGAATTCCGGGTTGCCCTCATAGGCGATGGCAAGCTGGTTCTTAAGGTCGGTAAAGCGGTTGTTGACCGGTGTTGCGGACAGCATCAGCACTTTGGTGCGTACTCCCGCACGAATTACCCTGTCCATTAGCCTGATATAACGGTTCTCCTGTGTGTTGGCATGAGTCCCGGCACCATTGCGGAAATTGTGGGATTCATCAATGACAACAAGGTCATAGTTCCCCCAGTTCAGCCGGTCAAGATCAAGCCCGTTGGAAGTGCCGCCGGAGCGGGACAGGTCCGTATGAAACAGCACATCATAGTTGAGCCGGTCGGCGGCAATGGGATTATTGACATAGTTGTCTTTGTAGGTATTCCAGTTTTCCGCCAGCTTTTTGGGACAGAGAACAAGCACAGATTTGTTCCGATTTTCGTAGTATTTGATAACAGCGAGAGCAGTAAAGGTTTTGCCCAAACCTACGCTGTCTGCCAGGATGCAGCCGTTATACTGCTCCAATTTATTGATAATGGCAAGAACAGCATCTCGCTGAAAATCATAAAGCAGACTCCAGATTTTGCTCTGCTTAAAGCCGGTCGCCTCGTTGGGTAGAACATCCTCAGAAATATCGTTCAAAAACTCGCTGAAAACATGGTACAGTGTCATAAAGTAGATAAACTCAGGTGAGTTTTCGTTATAGGCCGTACTGATGTTGGAGATGATCATATTGGTCACATCCTGCATCTTCTCACGGTCATTCCAGAGTGTTTCAAACAGCTGCATATACTGGGTGGAGAACGGCGTTTCCATGCGGTTGATCATATTATAGCTGTTATTGCCACGTTCGCAGCCAATATCCACCGTAGTAAAGCCATTCAGAGGCATATAGGCAGTTTGCTCATCCCGGGAATCGACCGTCATAAATCCGCTCATATTTTCCCCGGTAACATTGGATTTAAAGATAGCTTTATGCCTGATCCAATCGGCACACTCCCTGGCAACAGCCCGTTGGGTCATTTCGTTGCGTAGCTTGATTTCAAATTCTGTACCGTATAGACTAGTTTCCCTGTTAAGCCTTGGAATGTAGAATTCCCGTCTTTGCTTTTCGGCTCGCTCTTGAACAAAGGTCGGGGAAGTAAAGATAAAACGGAATTCTTCTACCTGTTCCAGTTGGCACTTCAACTCATTATAGGCGTATATGGAAAAGCAGGCGGCCGCTATGGAAACTTTGCTGCCGCGCTGTATCGTTTCTTTCAAGTCATCCCGGACGATATCTGTGATATTATCAAATATTTTCATCAAAAGTTATACCTTTCCTATCGTTCGACCTTGTCTATTTTAGTTGCAACTCCTATTTGGATATAGCCCCACGCTGGAAGCTATACCAATACAAATTAAATTATACACTACCCGTCTCCGGAAAACAATTCCTCTTTCCCTGAAGTTCAAAGAACTTTTGTCTAACTTGACAAAAAGAGCTGAGATCAAGAACGCCCAGATATTATCAAATTGCTTAATGAAACTTCTATAATATGCTACAATCATACAATTAAATATGGAACGTCTAACAATGAAATATGGAACGTCTAACAATGAAATATTGCGAATCTCTCAGACATAGTTTGAAGTCTCCCTCTTGAATGGTGTGTGGCAACTTCATTCTGCCAGAGTTCTGCAAACCGTGTCTCTTTTTATCCACTATTCAATTTGCGCAATTTATTGTGTCTTATCGCCTTATCATAGGTGCCATAGATTCTTAAATAGACTATAAAAAGAAGAACAGGTCGCTGGAGCTTTTCCAGTAACCTGTTCTTTCTCACATTTCCCCTTGACAATAGCTTTAGAATCACTTCATATCCCAGCGATATTTTTATGCCCGGTATACTCTGGTACGATCTTTCTGTCATCACTGGGGATATCCAACGGATCAAATTGCTTCTTTCTGTGCATGGATTGGAACTATAAGATAAATATTCAGGGCAGAAGATACAACAAGCCGAACTATATAAATCTAGTGTTTTTGATTCCTAGTTTATCGTTTCCATGGCAGCCAAGTTTTCTTAAATGGTATGCCAAAGAACTCTCTTGCTGTATCTAATCGCATAATGATACGATCATACGTTTTACGAACTTCCAGTGTCTCCGGTAATTCCTTCGCAAGAGAATTTACTTCCCATTTATCTCCCGCGTGGTAGCAGAGTTCATTGGTTCCTTCAAAAATTTCAAAGGCATCTCTTCGGACTTCCCATGCTTTTGCAATCATAGTTATCGCATATTTTCCCGTTACCTTTTCACTAAAATAATCGTCTAGGGTCAACAGACGAATATAATCAGGCAGTTCTCGTTCCGAAAATTCTGAAAAAATATCCAGTAGGACTTGTGATGAGTGCGCCAGGATATCTGGGGCATGTTCTGTTCCATCGTCTCTCATTTCTTCTACTAGATAAGGGATGATATCAAGCATCCGCCGAAGATATTCTCGATAGAATGCGGTACCAACTTTTCGCTGGACAGTCCTCACCACACTACTTCGCATAACTTCCGTGTTGGTCAATCCGGCCTCAATGCGACAGATTACAGCGCGACGTGAAATCTCAGAAGCTACTGACCTTATATCCTCATTGGCACTGATGACCACAGCTGGATAATAGAGCAACTGGTCCGCGACTCCAAACTCATCATTTTTTATTGTCTCAATTGCATGATCATTGAATCTTTTGTTCGTCAGATCATCTACAATGATTGGCGCACCGCACACGGTTCGTTTTAAAGACTCAATGCTAGAGCGAGTGAAATCCGGCGCAGACATTTTTGTCTTTTGTCCGATCATCATTTTCAATAACGTTTCTAAAAAACTTGTTTTTCCCGCCTTGCTTTGTCCATAAATCAACCCAAACACCGGATAAGGAAGCAGATTTTGGTTATATCTTACTGCCATATCCCGCATACTAGCCATAAAAGGAGAGCAGAAAAACCAGTTTGCAAATTCGTAATACCTCTGCTGCATTTCTACTACATTGCCATGAAATTTTTCGTAGCCCTCTAAGTAGTCTAAGAACAACATCACATCATTTTGAATTTCTTCCGATTTCGGAGTTAAGTGTAACAGCTCTCCATTCAGACGCACCTGTTGTTCTGCCAAAAAGATTTCTAGTTTGGGATACTCACTTCGATGCTTCTTTTTTCTTGTTTGGTCTTCCACTATATGCCGTCGAATGGACTTGATCTTATCCGGGGATAGAAGTAGTTTCCCCTTTTTATCTGGTTTCGGTATTGATGGTGCCAAGTTTTGGGCTAGATTTTTTACGTCCAATGCGAAGTGAACTTCTTCCTTTTGCCCTTCTAACGGCTCTAGGATCATTGCTTTTTGAATACGAACAGTCCTTGCGACAGGAAGTTCCTCCAGGTTTTCCCCTGTATCTGCTACCAGTAGCGCTTCCTTGACAATTTGATCTGTGCTGCTTTCTCGTAAGCTACAATAAGAGTCCAGGTACCAGTCGTAAGCTTCGTCTCCATCCATGTAGAAGATATTTTCCCTCTGTTTCCCTGCAAAGGCAGAATAGGACATATTCGCGGAGCCTAGAATGACACGTCTCCTGCCGTCCTTCGCTGAAAGTAAATAGAGCTTTTCGTGAGATAGAATCGTTTTTGCAACATAAAGGCACAGGGATTGTTCCTCGATACGGCCAATTAAATCCAGCTTCCTTTTGCTTGTTGTTTCACGTATTCTGTCTAACAATTTAGACTGGTAAGCCATAATCTCCTGGAGTGAATAGGAAAGAACTTCTTCACAGCCAAAGATGATTTCAGCCTGCTGAAATAAATCGATTAAATCGCAGATAAAACCAATCCCGGAGGAATATGTAATAGCGTGAAGGGTGTCATATCCAGAAAAAAGCTCCTGCCAGCTGAGCGATTCAGAATGTACAAATTCCATGTGAACGATATCCAACTTTGCTGCAAGGGGCGACTGTGTGGGAGACACAGCAGAAAACTCAAACAACGAAATATTATCCATATGACACCTCCGTCTTTACCATTCATAGCATCTTAACAACACCTTATTCGCTTCGTCTTGGAGGAACATACTTTTATATTAAATCAAGAATAATAAATTTTCAAGACTTTTCATGGAAATACACCATAAAAAGATAAAAATCCTATCCCACGGTCAATTTATTCGTCTTTTTCAAATACCTCGCTGGAATAGGCGCGTCCAACTTCCATGTAATGTTCATAGGCTTGCTGCCCTGATGCCCAACATAACTTGCAGTCCCAAGAAAGGTGTACGGTGCTGCTCCGGCTAAGTCCTGCTTAAACTCACGCACAAAGAGCAGTACACGACTACCCTGTTCCCGATGATGAATATATCGCTGCCCTGTGGCTGAGGTATCTCCTGTTGTGCTCTGGCTTTGCCAGTGGAATAAACGCTCATTGATAGAGTAGTCTTTATACATGGTCGTGGGGGAATA
>CAJUCB010000002.1:54662-72152 GCA_910584805.1 uncultured Oscillospiraceae bacterium | reverse complement strand
GGGGAATAATCTTTGTCCGACTTATTGAGTGTAATAAAGAAAACATCCAGCTTTTTTTCGGGCAACCATTTCACACCTTCACGAACCGAAGCGGGCTTTAAGAAATCCAGCGCCACCAAAAGCTGATCCCTGGTATATGTACAGTGAACATCTCATCGGACTTCCAATCTTCGGCTGCTTTACCCCAAACGCTAACATAGAGCATCTGCATCATCCGCTTCTCAATAGGTGACAGAGTGTTAAAGTCCAGTTCATTTAGTTGGGGAAGGTATTCTACGAGGAACCTGATCCAACGGCGGGAATCCATGACACAGAGTCGAGAAAAGGCTTTGGTCAATATTGGCTCTATTGCTTCCGCGAAATCCTCCCGCACACCAGCGAGAACACACAAACGTGAAAAGCTATCTTTTTTGTATATAGCGCGTATATCCAAATGATAATACTCCAAGAAATTTGCTAAATTGAGTGGTAGTCCAGAGTCCTCCTCAAAGGTTGCAATACGCCCAATCAATCCGGTTCTTAGTCCAAAAGAGTGTTTGATATTATCCAGAATTGCTTTCGCAGCTTTCTTCTCCAGCTGAATATAGCAACCCTTCGGCGCAGAAACGAACCCATTTTTTAACTCGTACTGGACACTGTGTGTGGTGTTCGATAACAGCGCAGCAAACTTTTCCTCAAAGTTATAGTTCTGATTTGCCTGTCCAATAAAATCGAGGACCGTTAAACATTCCTTTCCTTCCGCCAAGCGGAGACCACGTCCCAACTGCTGCAAAAAAATCGTTAGGGACTCTGTGGGGCGAAGGAACAGTACCGTATTGACTTCAGGAATATCTACCCCTTCATTATAGATATCCACTACGAAAATAAATCGTAGTTCTCCATTCACTAATCTTGCTTTTGCGGTATAACGCTCCTCATCAGAGGAATTACCTACAAGGGCCATGGAGGGAATGCCCTGTCCATTAAACCACTCGGCCATAAACTGTGCATGTTCAACAGATACACAAAACCCAAGCCCTTTCACTTCATTGATATCCGTAACATAGTGATCCAATGCGGTAATAACATGGTCAGCACGACGTTCCGCTACCACCCGATTCAGAACATACAAATTGGAAAGGTCATGCTTATCATATCCGCCACGTATCCAGCGCAAGTCTGAGAGCTCAACCGTATCAGAAACACCAAAATATTGAAAGGGACATAGGAGTTTTCGGTCAATGGCTTCCGGCAATCGAATTTCAGCAGCAATACGTCCATTGAAGTAGTCCAGAATACTTTTTCCGTCCATACGCTCTGGTGTAGCAGTCAGACCGAGCAGAACTTTGGGGTGAAAGTGTTTGAATCGAGATGAATAAATGATCCACAGTCTCGGGTCGATAACTGCCAACAAAAAGCTCGCCAAAATTGGGGTCCTTTAACACGCCCTGGAATGTGTCACGGCTCTGCGTTAGGATCTCTTCTCTATGCGCAACAAACAGCAAGCGATTTGCACTTCCCAAATTGGCTTTGCAAAATCGCAGATAGTCAAAAGCAGAAATCACTGTTTTACCCGTTCCAGTTGCTGCCACCACTAAATTACGACACATTCCATGCACGTCTCGCTCAGCCTGGAGCTTATCCAAAATCTCCTGCTGGTAAGGATATGGGCGAATGTCGAACACAAAGGTGCGAGAATTTCCATCTCCCACAAATTGCTCTGCACGAAGCGCCTGAAATAGGCGCGTCTTTTCTTTCTCATGGTAAAACTCAAATTCAGCAGAGTTCCAGTAGCTATCAAACGTGGCAGAAATTTTTTGAATGGTATCGGGTAAATCCGTGGCCGTTATTTTTATATTCCACTCTAAGCCGCTGGAAATCGCAGCATTGGAAAGATTGGATGATCCTACGTAGGCAGTGGTGAAGCCGGAGTCGCGGTAAAACACATACGTCTTTGCATGGAGACGGGTACGCTTCGTATCATAGCTGATTTTAATCTCTGTGTTGGGGAGCTTTCGCAACGCTTCGACGGCCTTCAAATCGGTAGCCCCCATATAGGATGTGGTAATGATCCGCATGTGACCACCGTTTTGAGTAAATGCTCGTAATTCCTCTATGATGAGACGTAGTCCACTCCATTTGATGAAGGAAACCAGCATATCGATCCGATCTGCACTCCCGATTTCCTTTTTAAGCTCAGAGAACATTTGTGGTTCATGGATTGCCCCGGTGAATAAACTGCTTTGTGCAAGGGAGGTCTCTGGACGTTCCATATCGGATGCTTTTTTTCCGCTTGTCAGCTTTGGATCATACTCCCTCAAAAGCGCAAGAAGCTGCTCTGCCCGTTGGTCTACTTGTAAGGATATCCAGAATTCTGCCATACCGCCCCTGCTGGATGCGGTGATCGACCTGCTCTAAAGCATAATCCAAATCGCAGCAGATGTTGTCACAGCCCTTCCAGTCAATATAGTTTCCATCTGTGTTGAGGAAGATCGACGCTTGAATTTTTCGCTGAATATCTTCAAACAGCAATTCGCCGGTGTCCTCCCATTCGGATCGCACATAATTCCGGAATTGAGTGTCTTTATCGCAGTAGTCCAAAATCAACCGGACAAGCTGCGGCTGTTCTGCTTGCTCCACCAGCTTATGGAGCGTGTCAGAACAAGTCCTCCTGCCGTGTTTTTTCTTCGGGGTTTGTTCCGCCCCTTCCAGGACTGCCAGCAGTACCGCTGCCGTATGTTTGCACACAGGACCCCAGTTGTAGGGACAGTCACAGTACCAGTCCTCAATCTCTCCTGTCTCAGAAAGATCGATTTCTACCTGATACGGTTCCGCTTCGCTGCCGGACACCTCGGCGGATACGCAAGTTTCATTCCACTCTAAACACGCAATCCGGCCAGAATAAAAATACTCTTTCCCACGCTCCAGAATTTTGGGCTCCAATTCATCCAAAAACTGTTGAAGTTTATCCCACGGGGACATTCTTCTCACCTCCATCTGTTTCTTTCTCTTTTATCCAAATAGAAAAAGGATTTTTACATATCCTCCATCTTTTCAAATGCATCCAACTTCAGCTCACGTTTCAATTCTTCCTCAGTGGGCATATAGGGCATATACTTTGCGGCGTAAATCTGCCGGTTGTCCTCCGGCAAGGTCAACTGCACCAATGTGTCGCTCTTCTGCGCACACAGAAGCAGTCCCACCGGCGGATTATCTCCCTCATTCATCATGTACCGGGTGAAGTAGTTCACATACATCTGCATCTGCCCGATATCCTGATGGGTAAGGTCCCCTGTCTTCAGATCAATCAGGACAAAACACTTCAAAATATAGTTGTAAAACACCAAGTCGATATAAAAATGGCGCCCGTCCACATTAAAATGCTTTTGTCTTGCCACAAAGGAAAATCCGCGGCCCAGTTCCAGAAGGAATTTCTGCAAATGGTCAATCAGCGCTTGTTCTAAGTTGGATTCATAGAAATGTTCATTCGCCGGAAGATTCAGAAATTCCAGCACATAGGGATCTTTGATGATTTGCTCATACTCCGGCTTTGGTTCTGTGCTTTGAATTTCTGCCGCAACACTCTCCTTGTCGCGGCTCGCCAGAATGCGCTGATAGTACATGGTGTTGATCTGCCGTTCCAGCTGGCGTGAACTCCATCCAGCCCGCGCACTTTCCTCCATGTAGAAAATTCTCGCCTCGGTGTTGCTGACCCGCATCAGAAGTCGATAGTGCGTCCAGCTCAATTCCGAACGCAGTGCGTTCGCATTTGGAAACGTCAAATAAAACTTGCGCATCATCTGTAAATTTCGGACTGTAAACCCTTTCCCAAACTCAGCGGTCATCCGTTCCGATATGTATTGCAGCACCTGCTTGCCATAAGCGGCCCGGTCCGTTTCACCGCAGGCTTCAAAAATTGACTTACCGATCTTCCAATAAGCCGTCACCATAGCGGCGTTGACCGCAGTATAGACTTGCTGCTGCGCTTCGATCACATACCCTCGGATAGACCGGTAGGTGTTCTCTGACTGCACGTGTTCGTTTTTCATCGGTTTCTTCATAAAACAATCCTTTCAGGCTCATAAAGATAAATGGATGGCTGTTTTTGTTGTGGGTGTTCCGCACGGAGAGAAGAAGGATTGCACTTCTGTTCTTGACTCAATCTGCTCAATTGACTGCGGAATGTTTGCCTGCATGAGATACACCACCTTTTATTTATCAGATTGAATATAGTATATTCGATTTCTGTGATATTTTCAATGGCGTATCTCCTATGTATCCCACCCCACCCGTTTCCCCAACTCCGCCATCCCCAAACAGAACCCCTCCCACTGTGTCAATGATATAAGGGACGGGTCGCCCTCCCGAATCCGCATGGTGCGGCGGATTTCCTTGGGGATGACCACCCGGCCTAAGTCGTCGATACGCCGGACGATGCCAGTTGCTTTCATCTATAAAAACCTCCTGTGGTATATTTTTGAGAACACGCCTAGTATTTGCAGGGGAACATTCCCCTATGCGGGGAGGAAAGCGTGGAAGTTTTTTGTAATTCGATGGGTAAGCGGCGTTGCCTGCCTGAACCCCAAGAAGAAGGAGCAGTAAGCAACCACGCAAGGCGAAAGCCGGAAAAAAAGCCGGGGCTTCACAGCCCCGGCTTTGCTTTTTCTGTTTACCGCCCCTCCTGGGCGTCCTCCACCAACGGCGGCAGCTGGGAGATCATGTTGTCCATGTCCTCGAACATGGCGCTCTTGGTGGTCCCCAGGTTGCTGGCCCGCTTGATGTGGGTGATGACCTCTTGATACTGGTCCTTGATCTGGTCGAAGAATTGGAGGATGTTTTGCAGCTCCCCTTGGGAGTCCTGGATCACCCCGGAGATGGCCGACTGCACGTCTGTGGCCCCGTCAGCCGCCGAGATGATCTGGCGGAAGTTCTCCTCCGTCTGGGCCACGATGCCCACGCCCTGGCCCAGGGTCTGCTGGGAGGTGTTGATGCTGGCGCTGAGCTCTCCGGCCCGGAGCTCCACGTCGTTGACCCCGGTGTTGACCTCCTTGGCCAGCACCACGATCTCCTCCGCCAGTTGCTTCACGTGCTCCGCAACCACGGCGAAACCCCGTCCCTCCACCCCGGCCCGGGCGGACTCAATGGAGGCGTTGATGGCCAGGATGTTGGTCTGGTCGGCGATGGACACGATTTTCCCCATGCACTTCTGGATCCCCTGGATGGCATCCTGGAGCTGGCTGAAAATCCCGGCCATCTCCTCATAGGAGGCCTGGATTTTCATGGAGGTGGCCGTCAGGGCCTCCATCTGCCCCTGGGCGTCGGACACCGCCTCCGCCACCTGGCCGCGCACCTGGGAAAAGCCCTCCGCGGTGTTGTCGATGTGGGAGAAGGAGCCGCCCAGCTCCTGCAATTTTTCCTGGAAATGGTCTGCCTCGTTGAGCACCCCGGAAAAGGTGCTGTTTACCAGGCTCAGCTCAAAGAGGGAGGCCACTTCCTTTTCCACCAGCTCCTTCTGGTAGCCCTTCAGGCTGTCGGCTACGTGGAGCACCGGGGAGAGCCCGGTTTTTTCTGGGGCTCGCTGGGGGGCCGGCTTCTGCCGGGTCTTTTCTGCAAACAACATGAGTGTATCCTCCCTTATTCAAAGACCACACAGGTCATGGACTGGTTGACAAAGCGGTCATTGTAGTGTTCCCCATAGCCCACCAGTCCGGCGTGGTTGCCCAGGGCCGCCATTTCCCGGAGATATTCCTGCATATAGCCCTGTTCGGAGAAGAGCTTGTAACGGAACAGGCAGTTCACAGAGAAGACAGCGGAGCGCCGGGGGAAGTCCTGGCAGATTTGGCGGATGGTGTCCTGGGTGATGGCCCGGTAGTCCCCCAGCTCCAGGAGGATGAGCACGTCGGAATCGTTCACCTGCCGGAAGCAGGCCAGGGCGTTGCCCTGGACGTCCTTGATGGAGATGATGCAGGTGTCGTTCCCGTTGATCTTGCCAAAGGGATTTTGGAAGGTGCGGGTGAGGATTTCCTGGTCGGTGACGTGGAGGATGCTCTGATAGACCTGCTTGGCAGGGCGGCCGTTCAGGGAGCCCAGGATGTAGTTGGAGCGGTCGGTGCCGGAGGCGATGAAGCGGTAGTTCCCCAGCTGGTGGTAGATGTTTTCCTTATAGGTTTTCACCCGGCCATGGAGGTTGCGCACCAGGCCATAGGCCACCGCGTCGGGGTATACCCGGCCGTTGGCGGAGACCCGCCCCTGGTCGCCGGTGCCCCCCACAAGGGAGATACCCTGCTTGCGCAGGGCGGTATGGATGGTGGTGAGGACACAGGCGTCGTTGCCGCTGCAAAAGTCGATGCACACGGTGTCCTCCCGGGAACTGCCCACCTGCTGCATATCCCGTTCCAGGCGGTGGATGTACTTCACCGGCATGGTGGAGACGTGCTCCAACACATTGGCCGCGGCGGTGACCCCGTCGGAAAAGGCGATGACCCCCACGCCGTTTTCCACAATGCCTGTCTGGTAGCTCATCCCGATGCAGCCGATGCTGGGGACGTTGGGGAAGAGCCGTTCTAGGGCCTGGACGTGTGCTTCAAACTGGGCGTCGTTTGATAACAGCATTATAAATTGGGGGCTGTGCAGCCCGCGGACCGCTTCCTCCAAATTTCCGCGTTGGCTCATACCAAAAAACTGTTTCATGCCGCTGTCTCCCTTATTATGGTTTTATATAGTTGCTTAGATTATACTGTATCGTCTCCACCCTGTCAATATACGACTTGCCCCGTGGGTTTAGTCCATGGCCACCCGGATGCCCCCAGAGCGTTCCGAGGGCTGGATCACCACCGTCACCGGCTGGCCGCCGTCCCACTCAAAGGTGTAGGACTCCCCAGAGGCCTGGCCGATGAAGGTTTTCCAGTTCAGGTCCGTTTTGATCTGGGGGTCGCAATGCCCCTGGCCGATCCAGCAGATTACCGCGTCGGGGTCCACCGCCAGGGTGGCCCGGCTGGTCTGGTTGCTCAGCACCAGGGGGTTGCCGTCGGAGAGGATGGCCACGCAGGCGTTTTTCCCCTTCCCCGTGAGGGTGGAGGTGGCCAGCCCCTTCTGGGACAGGACGCCCTTGCCCAAAAAGCGGACCTGGTAGTCGCAGTCCTGGGTGAAGGCCAGGATGTTTTCCGACTCCACAGAGATGGTCTCCCCATAGGCCAGCTGGTAGATCACCACGTGCTGCCCCAGGTTGGCGTAATAGGTCACGGAATCGCCGCTCATGGTGACCTTCATCAGGGGCAGGTTTTCCCCCGTCACCCGGCGGATCAGGGAGCCCAGGGCCGCCTGGGCCAAGCTCTCCTGGGGGCCCAGGAGGACCTTTTCAAAGCGGTAGTTTTTGTGGGGGCTCTCCCCGGCGATGAAGGCCCCGGCCTTGGTGAAGAGCACGTCGTTGCCCTGGCAGGTGACCTTTAAGGTCAGCTCATTCAAAGTTTCAAAGGTAAGCATGGTTTCCTCCCCAATCAGCATAGTTCCACGCCGTAAATGGCGCACTGTCCCGCCAGGTCCTGGTGGACGCCATTCCCTACGGGGTTGAATTTCCATTGGCCCTTGTGGCGGTACAGTTCCCCAAGGGTCATGGAGGTCACAGTGGGATAATACTCCTCTGGCTGGTAGCTCAAAAGCACCTGGCCCCTCTCGTCCAGCAGCCGCAGGTAGGCGTCCTTCAGCATCCCGAAGTGGAGGTTTTTGGAAAACGCCTGGTCGATGGTCAGGACGAATACAATTTTCTGAACCTGGGGGTCCAGCCGCCCCAGGTCTACCGAGAGGCATGCCCGGTCCTGCCCGCCGGGTTCCTGGCGGACGCTGCCGTCAGGGCTCTGGGTCTGGCCGTAAAAGACGAACCACTCGTCGCCGGGGACCTGGCTGCGTGCATCCACCAGAAAGGCGGAGGCGTCCACGTCGCAGCGCTGGTCTGAGACGTTCCACCCAAAGCAAACCCGGAGCTTCCCACCCGCCTGCACCGGCAGGGCCGTCTTTTGCCCCTTGCCCAGGGGATTGGGCAAAGGCGGGAGATCCATGGGGGCCACCGCCGGTGGGGCGACAGGCGGTGGTGCGTTCTGAGCCGCCGCCGGGGCAGGGGAGGGGGATGGCCTGGACGGAGCCTGCTGCCGGGGGGGCGTGTCCCGGCGGGGGGGCGGGGCAGCGGGGGGCCGCCCGCCCTGGCCTGCCCTGTTCAAGCGCAAGATTGTGTCCTTGGACAGGGGCGGGGTGGTTGTTTGATTTAAGGAGGCCAACGACTCCCGGCGCAGCGGGGGTGTGGTCCTGTTTGGCACATGAAATTCCATGGTGCTCCCTTCCCTTCACAGATCAGACAGGGTCTTGATGAGCCCGCAGACCTTGTAGTTTCCCAAGGGGACCGGGCTAGGCTCCCAAGGGATCTGCTTCTCTGCCGCCAACTGCCGCAGGTGCCCCAGGGCGTCCCCCCCATCAAAGGCCGGGTTTACGATGATTTTCCAGGGGAGGCGGCGGAGAAGAACCCGGGTGGCCTCCCCGATTCCCGGCTTGATGAGGTTGATGTCCCCTATGCCGTAGCAGGCGGCCACCGCCTCCACCACCTGGATCCCCTTGGGCCCTGTGGGGGTGGCGTCCCCTGCTTGGAGGCTGGGGGCAAAGCATGCTGAAATGCGCTCCAGGAATTGCTGGGACAAATCCTCCTCCGCCAGTTCTCCATAATAGGCCGCCCCGTGAAAATCCCGGGGGCCGATGAGGTCGCCGCGCAAAAAGGTCCGGCTCAATAGCCCCGTCACCGTGGCGTTGAGGCAGGAGGAGGGGATTAGGATATCCTCATGGGTCCCACACAGCGCCGTCAGGTTTGCCGGGTCTGCCAACACCCCCAGGCTGGCGTCCACAGCGGGGTAGTCTGCCAGGGCCTCCCGGAGCTGCCCCAGAATGGCCCCTTTCCCTGTCCAGCCGTCTACGAATTGTAGGTTGTCAGGGGCGTGATGGGCCAGGATGTGGTCCATGGCGTTGCGGTCGATGCCCCGTCCCCGGATAATGGAGATGGCGTAGTGCTTCACCGCCACTTGATGGGTGGCGAGGAGATACCGCCGCAGCAGGATACCTATGGGGATGCCCGCCCGGGCCAGGGAGACCAGCACCAGCTTGGGCCCCTTGCGCTGGTACAAGCGCTCTGCCAGAAGGGCCACGGCGTCGGCGGTGGCCTGGGCATAGCTGTCCAGGGCACGGTAGTAGGCTTCCATATAGCGGGGGGAGGGCTTGTATTCCAGGGGGAGCATCTCACAGTAGTGGGTGCCGCTCTGAATCTTTTCCTCCCGCACCCTGGCGGGGAGGGGCTCCACCAGGCCGGTGATGTCTTTCAGCAGGAGTTCCACCTCTGCTGGGTCATAGCTGCTTCTCATGTTGCCCTCCACTGGATCAAGCTGATGTTTTGGTTGCCGTGGCGCTCCAACGCCCCCACGATGCTGGCAAGCCCTTGGTTCGTGCAGGCTTCCGCGTCGGTGACCAGAAGGACCTGGTCATAGGCGGCCAGGTTGTAGAGGAAGGTCCGCCGCCCCGCCTCATACACGCTGTCCAGGGGGTCCCGGGCATGGAGGGGATAGGCGGGGTCCGGGCTGATTGCAATGGGGCTGCGGGTGGTGGCGTGGAAGCGCACCACCCGGCGGGGGTCCTGCTCCTCTAAGGCCTGGCCCAGCAGCAGGCCAGGGAACATACACTCTTCCGTTCCCAACACAAGGATGGAGGAGGCACCGGCGGGGAGGGTCAGCTGGGAAAGGGCCTGGGCCACAAAGGCGTCACAGCGCCGCCGCAGGTCCCCGCTGGGCCCCGCCACCCGGGCCTCCCATCGTCCGCCAATTTCCACCACAGGCAGAGGGGCAGGGGAATACACCGGGGCCACTCCTGCCAAGGAGGGATAGGCATAGCCCGCGATCTCCTCCGCCCGGTATGCCTGGGGGATGCGGTGGAGGAAGCCCACAGGGATGCCCTGGGCCTCCCACGCCTGCAGCCGGGCTTCCTCCATGCTGTTGAGCAGGGAGAGGATGCCAAAGCCCAGGGGCAGGGCAGGGAAAGCCCCCTGAAGGACGGAGATCAAATGGGCGATGGTATTCCCCGTGGTGACCTCGTCCTCGGCGAACACCACCCGGTCCACCTGGGGCAAGACCTCTGCCAGATGGTCCAGCACCAGCCTCTGTTCCCTGGCATGGCTGTGGGACTCGGAGAAGAAGAGGTAGTCCGCCCCTGGGAGGGCCTCCCGGGTGGTGCTGCAATAGAAGTCCACATTGCCGGCCCCATAGGCCAGGGCGGCCCCAATGGCGGTGGCGGTTTCGGCAAAGCCCACCACCAGCAGCCGTTCCCCGGCAAAGCGCTGGGCGGCCTCCTCCGCCAGGCTGGCAAAGAGGGCCAGGGACCGGCTGGGGGAGACGGGGAGGTGCTTCCCCTGTAGGGGGTTCACATAGAGGTAATGGCGCTTGGGGTTGTTCTCCCGCTTGGCCACCTGGATCAGGTCATTTCCGTCAAACTGTTGTTTCATAGTCCTATACGATGCCGTAGAGCTCCGCCAGCAACAGGGTCTTTTGCGCCCAGTTGTAGTTGGTTCGGACCTCGTTCATCCGCTCCCCTCCATAGCTTTTTCCCACTTGCAGGCCGCTGCTGTCCCAGTTGAGGATGGCTTTGGCGTCCTGCAAATCCTTGCTGGTGACCTTGAGCATTTCGTTGACCACGGGGATCTGTTTGGGGTGGATCACCGTTTTCCCCAGGAAGCCGTTGAGCCGGTCCCGTTTCAGTTCGGTGCGCAGCCCCTGTTTCCACTCGTCGTTGTGGCTGGAAAAGAACTCCCACACCGGCCCGGAGACCACATAGTCCCGGGAGAACACGGTTAGGATATCCCCCAAAAGCTGGGCCACAGGCAGGATGTCATAGATGGTCTCGTCGTAGTGCCGCCGGGCGGAGAACTGGTTGCAGAAGTCATTGCCCCCCACCCGGACGTTGAGCACCAGCTCCCCCATGGCGTCGATGTGTTCCTTGATGGCAAACAGCCGTTCCGGACGGCCGGAGAGGTCCACGATGTCCGGGCTCTCCAAAATGGGCATCATGGCCAAGGGGCGTTCCGCCTGCCCGTTCACCGCTTCCAGGGCCTGGTTGTAGGCGGCGGCATTGGTGACGGTATACTTGGGGAAGATGAAGCCGGTCAAGATGCTCTGATAGCCTTTCACGGCGGCAAACAGCCGCCCCACCTGTTCCGGCTCCTTCACCCGGAGAAAGAGCTTGGGCAAGGTCAGCGCTTGCCTCTGGGTGGCAGTCCAGAGCTGTTGTAGGCTCTTCACCACCTGCCCCTCCGCCGCCGCCATCAGGTCGTCGGAGATGGTGTCCTCTAGGCACAGGGCCAGGGAGTAGGGCCCCCCCAGCCGCCCTTGGAGCACGGATTCGGCTATGTTAGGGTTCAGGGCGGGGGTGTAGAGCAGGGCCCCCACGCTGAACTTCTGTTGCGGGTTTTTCAATGCATGTTTCCTCGTTTCTCAGGGCCTCCAATCCCGCGCAGAGCAGGTTGGAGAATAGGCCGTCCCGGCAGACGGTTTTGTTTGGGTTGGCCACCTGCCCGGCGATGGCCCCTGGACAAAAGCAGTGGTCCGCCGCCTCTAGCATGGGCAGGTCAAAGGCGCTGTCCCCGGCGGCGATGCAGGCCCCCAGGCCAAACCGGGCCCGGTAGCGCCGGATTGCCTGCCCCTTGTCCAGGCTGCGGGGGAAGCAGTAGACCTTTCGCCTGTCCCCCAGCAGAACCAGCTGGCTGGTGTCTGCCTGGGCTTGGAGGCTGTGCAAGACCGCCTCCGGCTCCTGGGCCTTGACATAGAATAAGAAGGGGGGGACGCACACCAGATTTTCCGCCCCCGCCAGGGCACAGGCAAGGGCGTATGCGGCGTCAAAAGCCGGCTGCTCCGCCGCCGAGCGGGCTTCGGATTCCGCCTGCCACGCCGGGTCTGCCTGCCCATCCCGCAGGAGGATGGCCCCGTTGCACACCAGGGCGTCCCGCCAGCCGAAGCCCTGGACCATCCCCGCCAGCCGGGCGAACTGGGCGGGGGTGCGGGTGGTGACAGGGACCACGGAAAGCCAGTCCTGCCGGGCAAAGAAGCGGTGGGTGGATTCCGTCAGGAAGCCCTGGGGCTTTCCCTGTAACTGTTCCACCCAGCGCTTGGGTTCCGGGGTGCTGTGGCGGTGGGAGTAGAGCAGGGTATTGTCCAGGTCGGTAAACAGGGTGGTCATGAGCTGTAAAACCCCCGGGCGAAGAGGCGGATGTTCTCATAGCCCACGGCCAGGTTGATGTTCTGCCCCTGGTCAAAGCCCGCGGTGCTGATGCCGATGAGCTCCCCGGCCATGTTCAGTACCGCCCCGCCGGAGCTCCCGTGGGAGATGGGGGCGGTGAACTGGATCATGTCCACGTCATTGATCTGGCGGAAGCCGGAGATGATGCCGTCGGACACAGAGTTGAACAGGCCCAGGGGGCTGCCGATGGCCACCACCTTTTGTCCCCGCACCAGCTTTTTCCGCCCGTCGTAAATGGGCAGGACCTGCAGCTCCCGCTGGATGCGCAGCACCGCCAGGTCCAGGTCGGCGTTGTACTTGATGACCTCGTCGGTGGGGTACACCGTCTCGTCCTCCTCAATGCGCACGGAGAAGGAGCGCCCGCCCCGAATCACGTGGAAGTTGGTGAGGAGGAAGCCCTTCCGGCCGATCATGATCCCGGAGCCGGTGGCGATGGGCTGGCCCTTGTCCCCGTGGACAGTGATCATCACGATGGAGGAGGCTAGGCTGGCTAGGGCTTCAAAGCTCTTCTCCTGGGCCCCGTGGTCAGGGGATGCCACCGGGGCGGGGGCTGCCCGCCTTGCCCGGGCGGGATGGGGCGGGATGGTGAGGGTTGGGGTGGCTCTGGCAGGGCTGGGCTGAGGGGTATGTATTGGCTGGGGGGCAGGGGAGGCCGCCTGTACCCTGGGGGCGAAGCTGGGCAGGGGTTGTTCCCCATAGGGGCCCAGGGCCAGGGGTGCGGACAGCTTTTTCAGCACGTCCCCCACCTGGACTTCCCCCCGGGTGTTCAGCAGTAATACGTCGCAGCCCAGGAGGGTGAGCAGGTAGAAGAACAGGTAGGGCTGTTCCTTCTGGACGTTCTCCGCCACTACTTTTAGACTGCCCTGGGGCGACCATTGGGAGAGGAGGCCCCCCAGCAAGCTGTCTGTCCAGTGCCACAGCTTTACAGCGAAATTTTTCAAAATGGTCTCCGAGGCCCCGGCCTTGACGCGTTGGTATTGAGCCAAAGTGTCCTCCGTGGCCTGGGCCAGCACCTGGGGGAACAGGGGGTCCCGGCAGCTTAGATGCAGCCGCAGGGGTCCCCCGGCGCGCCAGGCCTCATAGGCCCCGGTATAAAAGGCGGTGTCCTCTGGGGATGTGAGCTTGGGCAATGCCTCCGGCAGGCGCAGGTACGTGGGGCCCCCCAGGCGGTCCATGTCCTGGACGGCAGCGGCCATGTTGGGCAGCGCCCCTAGGGCCCGGAGGAAATAGACCTCCCGCTGGCCCTCCGCATAGCCCCCATGGGCCCGGAGGAAGTCCTCCAAGGAGCGGATGGCCCCGGGGTTGTGCCGGTAACGGATGGCTGTGTTCATATGACCCACCTCGCAAGGGTTAAAATCGCAACAAAGACCAAATGGAGAGATCCCAGATCCCTCCATTTGAAGTCAGGCTGCGTGTTAAAGATACCGGCGGGCAAACTCCCCGATGCTGTTGTCTGTGGTGCCCTGGCCTACGGCGTTGAACTTCCACTCGCCGTTGTGGCGGTACACCTCGCCGAAGAGCATGGCTGTCTGGTTGGAGTAGTTTTCCGTCAGGTTGTAAATGCACATCTCGCTGTTGTTGCGCCCGTCCACCAGGCGGATGAAGGCGTTTTGGATCATGCCGAAGTGCTGATTGCGCTCCCGGGCCTGGTAGATGTTCACCGCGATGACGATGCGGTCATACTCGCCGGGGACGCTGTTCAGGTCGACGATGATCTGCTCGTCGTCCCCGTCCCCGGCGCCGGTGAGGTTGTCCCCCATGTGGCGCACGGACTGGGTGTAGTGGGTGAGGTTGCCGAAGTAGACCACGTCGTTGTTGTCCACCAGCTTGCCGTTTTTCAGCAGGATGGCAAAGGCGTCGCAGTCGATGGGCTGGGGCTTGGGGGCGAAGAAGCCCTTGCGCTTCTGCTCCACCTCATCCCAGCCCAGGCCCACCACCACGGTGGAGAGCCCGGCGTTTTCCTTGGATAGGCTGACCTTTTGCCCCTTTTGTAGCTTCACAGACATTGGATGTGTCCTCCCTCTCTTTATTCTGTATCTATGCCATAGCTGGCGCAGATGGCCGCCAGGCCGCCCTGGTAGCCGCTGCCGATGGCGTTGAATTTCCACTCGCCGCCGTGCTTGTAGAGCTCGCCGAAGATGGCGGCGGTCTCAATGGAGAAGTCCTCCCCCAGGTCATAGCGCAGCAGCTCTTCCCCGTTGGTCTCGTCATAGATCCGGATGAAGGCGTTGTTCACCTGGCCGAAATTCTGCCGCCGCCCCTCTGCGTCGTAAATGGTCACGACAAAAGCGATCTTGCTGATGTTCTCCGGCACCAGGCTGAGGTCGATCTTGATCTGCTCGTCGTCCCCGTCCCCCACGCCGGTGAGGTTGTCCCCCTGGTGGACCACGCTGCCGGAGGGATGGGCTAGGTTGCCGTAGAATACGAAATCCTCCTGGCGGGAGACCTTCCCGCTGTCGTCGAGGAGGAAGGCGGAGGCATCTAGGTCAAAGTCCCCGCCGGTGTCGAACTGGTTCACGTCCCAGCCCAGGCCAACGACCACATTGCGCAGGCCGGGGTTGCCCTTGGTAAGGCTCACTTTTTGTCCTTTTGTCAGGTTTACAGGCATGGTGTTCTCTCCTTATTCCGCGTCGATGCCATAATGGGCACACAGGGCCGCCAGGCCGCCCTGGAACCCGCTACCAATGGCGTTGAACTTCCACTCGCCGTTGTGCTTATACAGCTCCCCCACCACCACGGCGGTTTCGATGGAGAAGTCCTCCCCCAAATCGAAGCGCAGCAGCTCCGTGTTGGTGGCGGTGTCCATGATATGGATATAGGCATTGGACACCTGGCCGAAATTCTGCCGCCGGGCCTCCGCCTCATAGATGGTGACGGTAAAGGCGATTTTTTCGATGTTCCCGGGCACCAGGCTCAGGTCCACTTCGATCTGCTCGTCGTCCCCGTCGCCCTCGCCGGTGAGGTTGTCGCCCATGTGCTTCACCGCGCCGCTCTCATGCTCCAGGTTGCCGTAAAAGATGAAGTCCTTGTCCATGGGGCACTTGCCGTTGGCCCCGGCCAGGAAGGCGGAGGCGTCCAGGTCAAAGTCCGCCCCGGAGTCAAAGGCGTTCACGTCCCAGCCCAGGCCCACCATGATATTCTTCAGGCCGGGGTTGTCCTTGCTGAGGTTTACTTTTTGTCCTTTGGTCAGATTGATAGGCATACTGCGTCCTCCTTATGATGTGGTCAATTTTTGTTGGGCATGTGATACATCTGGTTGAATTCCTGCTTGATGGATTCCAGACGTTTTTGATCGTCGATGCGCTGCTTCCGGGCGTTCTCCTGGATGGCCTTGGTCTCGTCGATGCCGTTGACAATGGTGCGCCAGGTGGTCTCCAAGGTCTCGATTTTGATGGAGCTGCCGGAGGCCATGCGGGCGGTCATCTTGGACTGCTCCACGGTATTCCGGGCGTTTTTGATGAGCATTTCGTTGGTTTTGGCGTCCAGGGCCGCCATGGACTCCGCCTGGATGCGCTGGCGCTTGAGCATGATGGCCTGGGCCAAGGCCTGCTTGAACACCGGTAAGGTGATGATAAAGGCGGAGTTGATTTTCCGCACCAGGTTCATGTTGCTGAACTCCATGGTCTTAATCATGGGGATGGACTGCATGGCCACATTCTCCGCGGTGCGCAGGTCCTGGGTGCGCTGTTCCAGCATCATCAGGGCCTGGTTCAGGCTGGTGAGTTCAAACTGGATGGAATTGTCCCCGCTGGCCTCCATGTCCGCCTGGCGCTGGGCGATGTAGGCCTCGATTTCCCGGCAGCCCTGCTCCCCCGCCAGGATGTAGCGCACCAGCTGGTGGTAATACTCCACATTGGCGTCAAACATCTGGTTCAGCTTGCGGTTGGACTGCTTGATTTCCGATTCATACTGCTTGAGCTGGACGTAAATTTTGTCCACCTCTTCCCCCATGGTGTGGTACTTGCTGAGGATTTTGTCCAGCTGCCGGCGCATGTTCCCAAAGAGCTTGCCAAAGAGGCCGGGGTTGTCTTTGACCTCCTCGATGTCGAACTTGGACATGATTTTTGCCAGGGAGTTGAGCATCTTGCTGGACTCATCCAGCTGGGACATGTTCATGCTGTTGAGGACCACGTCGGAGGCCTTGGAGATTTCCTCGGCGGCGTGGGCGCCGAAGGTGACGATGGTTTCCATGTTGTCGATTTCAATGGTGCTCACCAGGTCGTCCACCTCCTGGGAGTTCACCAAGGTCTGGTTCATCTGCTGCCGGTCGGCCACGATGTCGTATTCCTGCACCGCCAGCTCCATGGATTCCTCCGGGGCGGGGGCGGCGGCCTGTGTTGTGGATTTCGTGAAATCAAGTCCCATGTCAGGTACCTCTCTTGAATAGTTTCTCACGCCAGGAGGGGCGTGGATTGGGTGAAATCGTGTCAAAATTCGGGACGGGCAGGTCGTAGAGATAGTCCCCGATCTGGTGTTCCTCCACCACCGGACGGTTGAAGAAACGCTCCACGCACTGGTACCCTGTGGGCACGAAGAATAGGATGTCAAAGCCCACCAGGTTCAAAAACGCCGCCTGGATGGTGTCCTCTAGGGAGAGCACCGTCTCCCCGGGGATGAGATACACCAGCTTGGGGTTTTTCTTGGTAAAGTCGAACTTCTGCACCAGGCGCAGGATGGACTTGTCCAGGTTCAGGGCGGTGGAGACAATGGTGTACTCCGTCCCGTTCTCGAAAGTACCCTTGATGAGGGCTTGCTCGATGAGAAGTTGGAGCTTGTCCAGCAGGTGGTCCTGCATGGCCTCCCGGAGGAAGCCATAGGGATAGGCCTTGTGGGCCTTGAGCTTCCCCTTTTGCAGGCGCCCATTTTTGAAAAACTCTGTGGCAAAGGCCTTGATGGGGTTGGGCTCTGTGCCGCTGCGGTGGGGGACGGAGGAGATCAAATGGGTGTCTGGGGTGAGCAGCTGTTTGATGCCCGCCCAGTAGGCGGGGACATTTCCGTCCTTCACCCCGGAGACCTTGGAGAAGATCACCGGCATGGTCACCACCTCCTGGGCGGTGGCGAAGTTAGGCCGGTATTTCAGCTCCTGGTCCCAGAGGATGGCGATTTCCTCATAGATGGTCTGTAAGGTTACGGCGTTGCCCTTGGCGTACTGCTGGTTCCGGTAGAGGCCGGAGTCCTGGTACATCAGGCTGTCCAAGT
>CAJUCB010000002.1:47204-54636 GCA_910584805.1 uncultured Oscillospiraceae bacterium | reverse complement strand
CGGTGAGGGAGAGGGGATGGTTCACCGTATATAGCAATCGGTCCTCCAAACAGCAGCTTGCATTGCGGTCGGGCTGAAAGACCAGCACGTCCACCGGCAGCCGGGCCAGGAAGCGGCAGAACAGGGCTTCGTTTTCGTTCTTGCAGCCGCCCAGGTAGAGGAACGCGGCGATTTCTGGAAGCTTCCACTGGCCAAATAGCTGTTGCTGGTAGCGTTTCAGCCAGCACAGCAGATAGACAGCCCGGTTGGTCAGCCGGTTCAGCTTCCCCGGCTCCCGCTGCCCCTCCTCCAAGAGCAGGTCAACGAAAGCCCGGACCATCAGCCGCTGCAATTCCTGGCTGGCGCTGTATTGGAGGTTGGAGGACAGGTCCAACACCAGCTGGTTTAGATCCTGGTAGTTCCTCCGGCGGATGCCGCTGATTTCCTCCATGGTGGGGGGCGGGATGGCCCCGCTGAGGATGACCAGCCGCCGCTTGGTGGTTTTCAGCTCCAATTGGAGCTGGTAGAGCTCGTTTTGATAGGTGAGCTTGTCCTCCACCCCGGTGATACGGCAGAAGCAGTTGTAGAAGAACTGGGGGTCCGAGCCCCGGGAGGGAAAGTCCCGGCGGACATCCTCCAAAACCTTGCCACTGATCCAGGCGTTGGTGCAGTTGGCAGTCTGGGGCTTAGGCCCATACAGGCGCTCCCGCTGGGCCGCCTCCTGCATCTCCTGCCGAAGCTGCTTGAGGGAAAAGCCTGGGGGGAAGGGGGTGAAGTCTGGCAGGGTGAAGTTCTGGGAGGTCTTGGATTGGGGGTCCAGCCTTTGGTACGCGCTGTCCCCCTGGTATTGCAGGAGAAGGATGTCGCAGCCAGCCAGGGATAACACGTTCATCAACAGCAATTCGTAGCTGCCAATGCTGCCGTCGTAGAGGATTTTGGGGAGGGTCTCTTCCCCCAGGTGGTTGACGATGCGTTCAAACTTGTAATAGAGCCAGCACATGAACTTGATGTAGGCGTTTTTCAGCATCATGTCCGTTTTGCCGCTTTTTTTCAAGTCCATCAGGGTGTCGTAAATGGCCCCGGCCACGTTGCTGCGCTGGCTGTCGTTCATTCTGGGGAGCCACTTTTTCAGGCTGGTGAGGAGGAAGCCCATGTTGAGCTGGAACTCCATCCCCATGATCTCGCCATAGTAGGCCAGGTTGTTGTTGTCGGGGTTTTGCAGCTTCCCTTCCAGGATTACCCCGGAAGTCCGGGCGGCTGTGTAATAGCGCTGGATAAAGTGATGGACCTGCTGGTTATACCCGTTGAGCCGGACGAAGTATACCCCTGGCGTACTGCGCTGTCCCAGCGGGAGAAAGTAATCATCCAGTTGTACCAACGGGGTGCGTTGCAGCATAGTGGGTCCACCTTTTCAGCTTGTAGGATTGGGGGATGGAAGGGACATAGGAGAGCCGGTCACGGCCGGTGGGTGAGGGCCTTGCGGACCATGTCAATGGGGATCACCAGGAAGGCCAGGATGAGGCACACCAGCCAGGACTGGGGGGTGAGGGCCTCTACGCTGAGTACGTCCCCGCCGAAGGTGACAAAGACGAATTGCAGCAGGAAGATGGCCAGCATCACCAGGAGGAAGTTCCGGTTCCTGCCCAGGTTTTCAAAGGGGTTGATGTGGCTGGTCCGGGCGTTGAAGCCGTTGAAGGTGATGGCCATCATGAAGGTGGCGAACACGGCGGATTTCAGATAGGTCATGTCCACGTCCCCAAAGAGGCTCTGGATGGCGGGGAGGAAGAGGATGCCCAGGCAGGCCACGGTGATATAGGCGGCGCTGATGAGCACTTGGGTGAACATCTCCTTGGTGATGATGCCCTGGGTGCGGGGGATGGGCTTGTCCTTCATATATTCCCGCAAGGCCGGCTCACTGCCAAAGGCGATGGCCGCCAGGGTATCCATGGCCAGGTTCACCAGCAGCAGCTGGATCACCGTGAGCACCACGTTCACCCCCAGCAGGGGCCCAATGAAGCAGGTGAGCACCGCCGATACGTTGACCGTCAGCTGGAAAATCAGGAACTTGCGGATGCTCTTAAACATGGTCCGGCCGTAGAGAATGGCCTTTTCAATGGAGGAGAAGTTGTCGTCCAGAATGGTGATGTCCCCGGCCTCCTTGGCCACCTCGGTGCCGCTGCCCATGGCAAAGCCCACGTCGGCCTTTTTCAGGGCGGGGGAGTCGTTGACGCCGTCGCCGGTCATACCCACCACGTAGTCCAATTCCTGGGCCACCCGCACCAGGCGGCTCTTGTCTGTGGGCAGGGCCCGGGAGACCACCCGCAGCCGGGGCAGGATGGCCTTCAATTCCTCGTCGCTCTTCTCTGCCAGCTCGGCAGAGGTGAGGGCCACGTCGCCGTCGCTGGTGAGCAATCCCGCCTCCTTGGCGATGGCCACGGCGGTTTCCTTCCGGTCGCCGGTGACCATGACCACCTGGATGCCGGCGTTCTGCACTTCCTTGATGGCCTCAATGGCCTCCTTGCGCACGTTGTCCCGGATGCTGATGACACACACCAAGGTCAGGTCCCCCTGGTCGGAGGGGCCGTCCACCTTTGCCACCGCCAGCAGGCGCATGGAGCGGCCTGCCTGGGTGTCGATATAGTGGGTGAGGGCGTCCTGCCCTGCCAGGGCTTTCACCGCGCCGGTCTCGTCCACATAGTGGGTGCAGCGCTCGATGATCTTCTCCGGTGCGCCCTTGATGTAGGTGACGCTCTGGCCGTCCCGGTTGAGGGTGACGCTGGAGGACTTTTTGTTGGAGTCAAAGGCGTGGAAGCTGAGGACTTCCTCTTTGTTGATCTGCTGGGTGGCCTGGGCCTCCACCAGGAAGGCCATCAGGGCCCGGTCTGTGCTGTTGCCGCCGATGATGGCGTCATTGGACACCACGGCGCTGTTGTTCACCCCGGTGCCGGTGACAACATCGGCGGCCAGGGCTGGGGCGATGGACTGTAGGTCCGTGAACACGGCTAGGTTGCCGGTGGACATCTCCACCACAGAGAGCTTGCCCTCGGTGATGGTGCCGGTCTTGTCGCTGAAGAGCAGGCTCAGGCTCCCCGCCGTTTCCAGGCCGTTGATCTTGCGCACCAGGACGTTGTCCTTGGCCATGCGCAGGCTCTGGAAGGAGAGGAGGATGGAGGTGAGCATGGGCAGCCCTTCGGGGACGGCGCAGACGATGATGGTCACCGCCACGGTGATGGCGTCCATCACCAGCCGGATCCACGCATAGATTCCGCTGGGCATTGCCCCGGTGAGCAGGGTTTTGAGCAGGATGCCAGCCACAATGGCGATGGCGCCCACATAGCCAAAGGTGGAAATCTGCTTGGCCAGTTTGCCCAGCTTCACTTGGAGGGGGGTCTCCCGGGTGTCCTCCTGGACTTCCAGGGCCAGTTCCCCAAAGAGAGTCTTGTCCCCCACCACCTTGACTGCTAAGAAGCCCTCGCCGCCGCAGACCACGGTGCCGCGATAGGCGTAGTATTTGTTCAGCAGGTCCTTAATATCGTAAGTGGCCCCCTCTTCCAAGGGGATTTTCTCGGCCTCCTCGGTCTCGCCGTTGAGGGCGGCTTGGTCTACGAAGAGGGTCCCCTCCACCACGGTGCCGTCGGCGGGGAGTTTATCGCCGGCTTGGAGGTAGACCAGGTCCCCCACCACCACGTCGCTGACGTGGATTTCACACAAGGCGCCGGAGCGGATGACTTTTACCATCTCCTTGGCTTCCTCCTCCTCCTTCAAGGCGGAGGCCTTGCCCTCCTGCTTGCTCTCGCTGACGGCGGCCACGCCGTTGGCAATGAGGATGGCGATGAGGATGCCCACCGGCTCGAACCACTCTGCCTGCCCCAGGCAGAACAAAATGACCTGGATCACCAGGGCGGCCAGGAGGATCATAATCATAGGGTCCTTGAAGCCCTCCAGGAGCTTCTTCCACAGTGGGTCCGGGGGGAGCTGGGTCAGGGCATTGCTCCCGTGTTGTTTTCGGCTTGCTTCTACCTCTTGGGGTGACAACCCTTGGAATTTCATGTTACATTCTCCAATCGAAACATTCTGCTGTGATGCTGAGCATTGCGTGTTCTAAATTGTGACAAAAACCCGCAATTTTAGTCTATATTATACAAAACACCGCTGCCTATGTCAACACGATGGCTGGGAAATGGGATAGGATTTTGACGAAAGGCAGGGCGGGGGGCCGAGGGAAAGAAAACAGGAACCGGAGGCGGCAGGGGCCTCACGGTTCCTGTTCGTTTTTTCCGGTATAGATGGGCTGCCCCTTAGAAAAATCCAGGGCTCCCCACCCCGTGTTGGGTTTCCTTCCGGAAGTAGTCCCGGAAGATTTCCGCGCTGGGGGAGAGGGGGGGCGACTTTTTCCAATAGAGCTTTTTCACCAGGGGGAAGTCGGCGAACTCCCGGATTTTCAGATAGGCGGCGTGGGAGAATAGGGCGGTCTCCCGCTCCATGATCCGCTGGGTGGTGATGATAACCCCCGGCCCCTCCTGGAACATACGGAAGCGCAGCATGTATTCCATCACCCGGATTTTGGAGGGCTGGAAGCCGATGGCGTCCAGGATTTGGTCTACGTACTGCTGGAAGGCGTCGGTCTTGGGGCGGAAGAGGAAGAGGTCATTTTGCAGGTCGAAGATGCTCACTTCCCCCTGCTGGGCCAGGGGATGGCCCTTGGGGACCCCCACCACCAGGTCGCTCTGGAAGAGCTCGCAGTGCTCTAGGTTGCTGTTGTCCAGGTTCAGGTCGGTGAGGATGAAATCCAGGTTGGCCTGGTCCATCAGCTTCCCCTGGCGGTCTGGCTCCCGGCTGATCTGATGGATGTTGATGTCGGGATATTTGGCGCTGAAGGGGATGAGCAGGTAGTTCCACAGGGCGCCGTCCTGGACAGAGAAGCGGACGTTTTTGGAGTGGCGCCCCTGGGCGGCGTGGAGGGCCTCCACCCCATGGTCCAGGGCGGCGAAGGCCTCCTCCACATAGGGCAGGAACTGCCTGCCGTATTCGCTCAGGCGCATGTTGCGCCCCACCCGGTCGAAGAGCTGGACCCCCAGCTCCTGTTCCAGGCTTCGGATGCCCGCGCTGATGGCCGACGGGCTCACGTGGAGCTTTTCCCCGGTGCGCTGGACGTGTTCGATCATCGCCACTTCCCGAAAGTATTCCAGGTGCAGCAGGTTCATGGATGACCCCTCCTTGTTGGCCGGCAGCCCCCGGAAGGGAGGGCAGACGGCCTGATACCAGTTTGTCATTTGATACAAATAAATGAATGGTTTGTTCAAAAAGCTGAGATGGACGAGAGACATAATCAAATGTTATAGTAAAAACAACGGAGGGAAAGCGGTTTGCAGCCTAACGAATCGCTTGCTTCATTATAGCACATGGAATTTGTACCCGCAACCATAGCTTTCCACACAAAGTGCAAATATCCCGGGGCGAAGGGGGTGATCCTACCGGGGAAACCAAACACATCTGAGAGATCCTATCGTAGAGGAGGAGAATTTTGTGAAGTCCAAGCATCTTTCCCGCAACGAGCACAACGAGCTGGTGTTGAAGCTCAGCGAGTTTGAGGGCGAAGCCGTCATTGGCGGGGTGTTTTTTATCGCCGCCCTCGTTGTCCGGGTCTTTTTCATCGACAGCCAGATTCGGACCATGAATCCGGATGGTTTTCCCAACCCCAGGACCCTCCCGTCGCTGTACTGTTACATCTTAATGGTGATGGCGGTGGGCATGGTGATCAGCGCCTTCTGCCGAAGGAAGCGGCCGTATGGCCGAAAAACCTATGCGTTCAACTTAACGGGCCTGCGGCGCATCGCTGTGGTTCTGCTGATTGTCCTGGCGGCCACCCTGGCCATGTACTACCTGCCCTACATCCCGGTGAACGCGGTGATGCTTGCCATCCTGATGCTCTTCCTGGGGCAGCGCAATAAATTTGTCATTGTCGGGGTCTCCATCGTCATGCCCATTCTGGTCTGGTGCCTGTTCACCTACGGCCTCAAGCTCTATATGCCATAAAGGAGGGATCATCCATGCTAGAAATGTTAGCCAATGGCGTTGCCAATATTCTCACGCCTGGCGTATTGGCCTGCCTGCTGGGGGGCGTGACGGTGGGCCTGATCCTGGGTGCCATCCCCGGGCTCTCCGCCACCATGGCCATCGCCCTGGTGATCCCCTTTACCTATTATCTTACCCCCACACAGGCCATTGTTATGTGTCTGGGGGCCTTCAACGGCGGCTGTTTCGGGGGCAGCGTCTCCGCCATCCTCCTGGCCACGCCAGGGACCACAGCGGCCAGTGCCACCGTCATGGACGGATATGCCATGGCCCAAAAGGGCCAGGCCACCAAGGCCATCAAGACGGCTCTGTTTTCCTCCATGTTTGGCTGTATGTTCGCCACCGTCCTGCTGATCTTCGTGGCTGAGCCCATCGCCAAATACGCCTTGGAGATTGGCCCCGCGGAATACACCATCCTCATGCTTTTCGCCATGACCATTATCGGCTCTGCCTCCGGGGAGAATGTCTTTAAGGGCTTGGCCGCCGGGGCCCTGGGCCTGCTCCTGGGCACCATCGGCTTCGACCCCATGGAGGGCAGCACCCGCCTGACCTTCGGACAGGTGAAGCTTTCCAGCGGCATCGACCTGGTGGTCATGCTCATCGGCCTGCTGGCCCTCTCCGCCATCATGATCCAGGTGGAGAACCACGCCCCCACCAACCGGAAGGCCACCGTGCTCCCGCCCCCAAGGGGCCCGGAGGACGAAAAGCTCAGCCGCAAGGAGGTCAAGGGCCTGGTGCCAATCTGGTTCCAGTCCGCCCTCATCGGCTCCGGCATCGGCGCCCTCCCCGGCCTGGGGACAACCCTGGCCGCCTGGCTGGGCTACGACACCGCCAAACGCCGCTCCAAGCATCCGGAACGCTTTGGCACCGGCATCATCGAGGGCGTGGCCGGGCCGGAAGCTGCCAACAACGCGGTGTGCGGCTCCAACATGATCCCCCTGCTGACCATGGGCATCCCCGGCGACGTCACCGCCGCCCTGCTGGTGGGTGCGTTCATGCTCCAAGGCCTCACCCCTGGCCCTATGATCTTCCGGGAGGACCCCCAGTCGGTCTATAACATCTATGTGGGCCTGCTGGCCTCCAACCTGATCCTGCTGGTGATGACCTTCGTGATGCTGAAGGTGTTCAAGCAGGTGAGCAAGCTCTCGCCCACAGTGATTATCCCCTGTGTGTGTATGTTCTGCATGGTGGGCGTGTACGCCCTGTTCACCAGCCTGGAAGATATCCTCATCATGCTGATCTTCACCGTGGTGGGCTATATCTTGATGAAGTTTGGCTATCCTGTGGCCTGTATGCTGGTGGGCTTTATCCTCTCCCCCATGTTGGAGAAATATGCCCGCATGGCCCTCACCATGTCCGATGGTAACTTTAACATCTT
>CAJUCB010000002.1:0-47194 GCA_910584805.1 uncultured Oscillospiraceae bacterium | reverse complement strand
CCAAAAGCCTCTGGACTGGGTGCTGTGGGCTGTGGTGGCCATCTCCATTCTCACCATCGTTCGCAGCCGGGTGAAATCCGCCCGGAAGGAAAAGGCGGAGTATCTAGCCAGCCAGGCCGTGGAGGAACCCAGCGACAGTCAGAGCGAGGAATAATGCTTGTATTATTGTGTGCCCAAGCCCGACGCTTCGGGCAGAAAATAATCAATATTTAGAAAAGAGGTTATCTATCATGAAAAGACGTCTGTTTGCACTCTCTCTTGTAGCGCTCCTTGCCTGCGGCACCCTGGCAAGCTGCAGCGGCCCCTCTGACGGCGGCGGTAACGCCGGGAAAGAGGAGAAGTACCCCACCAGCGCCATCACCTGTATCGTCAACTGGTCCGCCGGCGGCCCCGCTGACCTGTCCACCCGTGCCCTGGCTGCCGCCATGGAAAAAGAGCTGGGGGTGCCTGTCACCGTGGTGAACAAGGAGGGCGGCTCCGGCACCGTGGGCATGAGCGAGCTGGCCCATGCCAAAAACGACGGCTATACCTTCGGCATGGTCAACCACAATGCCCTGTGCCTGCTCCCCTTCCAGATGGACCTGAGCTACACCTTGGAGGACTTCAACATCTTCACCACCTTCAATATCTATGAGTATGCCCTGGCGGTTCCCGCCAGCCTGGGGGTGACCAACCTGGACGAGTTCTTTGCCTGGTCCAAGGAGAACCTGCCCGACGGCGTCAACGGCGCGGGTGCCGGCTATCCCCACCCCCTGACCATGGGCGACCTGTGTGAGCTGGCTGGACAGAAGTTCACCTGGGTGCCCACCGACGGCACCGCCGAGACCGTCCAGAACCTTCTGGGCAACCACATCTACCTGGGCTCCGCCACCTCCGGCGACTTCCTGCCCTATGTGGAGAGCGGTGAGCTCACCGTCATTGCCAACACCTGCGAGGAGCGCTCCAAGGCCTTCCCCGACATCCCCACGGCCAAGGAACAGGGCTATGACGTGGCGTATAGCTCTTACGGTGCCTTCGCCTTCCCCGCCGGTACGGACCAGAGTAAGATCGACGTCATCAAGGCCGCCTTCGACAAGGCTGTCCAGGACCAGACCTTCCTGGACACCTGTGAGAGGTTGAAATTCGTCACCGAATTCCTGGACGGCGAGACCTATACCAAGATGGTCTCGGAGGACCGGGATATGTACGAAGAGCTGATGAAGCAGGAGTGATCCCCGCCCCAGTGGCAGGGACAAGTGATGTAACATAGCGGACCGAGGGCGCCTGCTGATGGCGACATCCAGCAGGCGCCCGTCAACAGAGGTGAGTGATTTATGAGTAAAACCATGCTGGCCGCCGCGAAGACCAGCACGAAACCGGGCATCGAGCTGATTACCGTCCCCGTGCCGGAGATCAGCGGCGAAGAAGTTTTGGTAAAGGTGATGGCCTCCGGCCTGTGCGGCAGTGATATCCACACCTACCTGTGGGAAGAGACCATGCACTATAAGGAGAAATACCTCCCCCTGATCCTGGGCCATGAGTTTTCCGGGGAGGTGGTGGCAGTGGGGGAGCAGGTGCGGACCGTCAAGCTGGGGGACCATGTGCTGGCGAAACCCTCCCACCCCTGCGGGCAGTGCTGGTTCTGCCGGAATAACCAGCCCCAGAACTGCACCGACCGGGCCATCTGCGGCACCACCAAGGCCGGGGCCTTTGCGGAATACTGTGCCATTCATGAGGATCAGGTGGTCCACATGCCAGAGGGCATGACCTGGGAGCAGGGGGCCATTGTGGAACCCCTGGGGGTGGGGGCCAACTGTGCCATCCGCTCCGGCCTTGTCTATGGCGACTTCGTGGTGATCTCCGGCCCCGGCCCCATCGGCCTGACGGCTCTGCTGGCGGCGCGGGCCCTGGGGGCGGGCAGGATTGCCGTCTATGGCACCTCCCGGGACGAGACGCGCTTGGCGCTGGCCAGGGAGCTGGGGGCGGACTATACATTTATGGGCGACCAGTGCGACATCGTCCAGGAGATCAAGAATCTGACCGGTGGCCAGGGCGCGGACGTGGCCCTGGAATGCGTAGGCCGTTCGGCCCTGCTCCAGACGAACCTGGACCTGGTGCGCAAGCTGGGGACCGTGTGCTGCGCCGGGGTCTATTCCACCCCCGCTACCTTTAATTTAGACGACGCGGTGCGCAACTCCAAAAAGATCATCGGCGCGTATGCCGGATATTCCTTCGAGCGCTCCGTGCAGTGGATCACCGGCAACAATGAATTGGCAGAAAAGGCTGTGAAAATCATCTCCCACCGCAGCCACCTCCGGGAGATCGAGGACGCGTTCCAGCGGGCCATGCGGCAGGAAAACGTCAAGGAGATTTTCACCCGCTTTGATGGATAGGATAAGCCCCCATGACAACTGAGTATATGAGTATATAATGTAAGGAGTGTACTATTATGGCAATGTTGACCGGTGGACAATTGGTTGCAAAGCAACTGAAGAAGGAAGGCGTGGAGTGCGTGTTTGCCCTCTCCGGCGGCCACATTATGAACATCATCTACGGCTGCCGGGAGGAGGGGATCGAGGTCTATATGGTCCGCCATGAGGATACCGCCGGCTTTGCCGCCGACGCCTATGCCCGGGTCAGCGGCAAGCCCGGGGTGATTATCACCACCGCCGGCCCTGGGGTCACCAACGCCGCCACCGCCATGGGGGAGGCCAAGGACGCCTGTACCCCCCTGATCCACATTGGCGGCGGGGCCATGATGGCCACCTATGACAGCGGCACCTGCCAGGACCTGAACACCCTGGACTGCATGGCCGCTGTGTGTAAGGACGCCAAGCGCTGCCTGACCACGGAGCGCCTGCCGGACTATGTGTCCAAGGCCTTCCGCACGGCGGTGTCCGGCACCCCGGGGCCTGTCTACTTGGAGATTCCCATGAATGTCTCCGCCGCCACGGTGGAGGAGGACGCGGTGCGGGTGCCCCAGAAGTCCCGGACCTTCTGCGACGTATACGGCGACCCCCAGTACATCAAGCAGGCGGCAGAGCTCTTGGCGGGGGCGAAGCGCCCGGTGATGATTGTGGGGGAGGCGGCCCGCTACTCCACCAACCACGGGGAGTTTGTGGGAATGCTGGCGGACTATCTGAAAATGCCCGTCTATACCACCTCCATGCCCTATGTCCGGGGCCTGTTTGCCGACGAGGAGACGGCGGAGCTCTTCCACCTGGGGGAGGCCGCTGCCGCGGAGGCAGATGTGATTTTGGAGCTGGGGGTCTACAACCACAACCACCTGAACCGGGGCCAGGCCCCCAACCTCAACGGATCCGCCCAGGTGATTCAGATTCATGAGGACCGGGCCATGATCGGCTTCAACCGGGACGCGGACGTGGGCATCGTGGCCTCCTGCGGCGTGGGTGCGATGCAGCTCTACGAGGCGGTGGAAAAGCTGGTGTCCCCCCGGAATGACGAGCTGTGGGTCCAACGGGCCAGGGAGCTGACGGCGGTGGCCATGAAGCCCTTCACCGACGCCCGCACTGACGACACCACCACCCCCCTGCACATTGGCCGCCTCACCTGGGAGCTTCGGAGGTGGCTGGACGTCAACGGCCGGGACTGGCACGTTATCTGCGACGGCGGCGACGCGGCCCAGTGGGTGCAGTACAACAGCATTGCCCACTATCCCGGACAAATGCTCCGCTTTGGCATCAACGGCACCATCGGCATGGGCCCCGGCTTTGCCCTGGGGGCCTGGGCGGCGGACAAGAAGCCTGTGATGTACGTCACCGGCGACGGCAGCTTCGGCTTCCATGCCATGGAGTTTGAGACCTTGCTGCGCTATGAGATTCCCACCATCTGTGTCATTGCCAACGACTCCGCCTGGGGCATGATTAAGCTCTCCCAGGAGCTGAAGTTCCCCGAA
Organism: uncultured Oscillospiraceae bacterium; assembly: GCA_910584805.1. GTDB lineage: Bacteria > Bacillota > Clostridia > Oscillospirales > Oscillospiraceae > Evtepia. The sequence goes on along the minus strand of CAJUCB010000002.1, from coordinate 43,299 downwards.
TATTTGGCGCAGCATGGCCACCACCCCATCAACCTGCTGCCGGATATGTTCCCTTACGAGAAGATGGTAGCGGTTTGGGATGGCGTGGGCAAGCTGCTCCGTAAGGCCGAGGAGATCATCCCTGCCCTGGACGAGATCAAGGCCTCCGGCACCATTGGGATTCTCAATGTGGAAGTAAACCAACACACGCCTTCACCCCGCACCATAGGGTTTGCTGGTGTGGTGAAGAAATAGATTTCCTTTTTCTCCCTGACATAGCCAGTGTCAGCCGAAGGACGGCAGAAGCCTCTGCCGTCCTTTTCGGCATAGGGCGGTATAGAAAGGAAAGGGTTCGATGAAACAGAAGATCTATCCCGGCTGGTGGATTGTCCTCACTGGTGTGGTGCTGATGGGCATGGTCTACGCCCCCATGCTCACCCTGCCCGGGGTGTTCACCGTGCCTGTCACCGGGGACTTTGGCATCAGCCGCACCACCTTCAACCTGCACATCAGCATATGTTCCCTGTCCTCCACTGTGGCGGCGGTGGTGGGGGGGAAGGCCTTTGACAAATACAGCCCCAGGGCCCTGATGAGCTTTTTTGCAGTGCTCACCGGCCTGTGCTTTGGGGCCTATTCCTTTGCCACCAATGTATATCATTTCTATGTGATCTCTGCGGTGTTCGGCTTCGCCGGACGCTTCCTGTCCTTTGTACCGGTGTCTATCCTCATCACCAACTGGTTTGGGCCCCGGCTGAAGGGGAAGGTCATGGGGGTGGCCATGGCGGGCAGCGGGGTGGGGGCCGTTCTCCTGAACCCCCTGCTCTCTGCCACCATTGCCCGTTATAGTTGGCAGGCGGCCTACCGCCTGCTGGCCCTGCTGACCTTTCTGCTGGTGTTGCCCCTGGTGGTGGGCACCGTCATCCGCAGCCCCGCCGACCGGGGGCTCCCCCGGCTGGGGGACGAGCCCCAACAGGGGGAGGGGGCGCAGCCTCCGGACCAGCTGGAGGGCTTGCGGACAGACCAGGCCCTGCGCTCCGGCCTGTTCTGGGCCATGTTCGGCACCTTTTGCCTGTTCTCCATCGCCTGCACCATTTTTAACAACAATGCCATCCCCAGCATGGTGGACTGCGGCCTGGACGCGGTCACCGCCGCCACGGTGATGTCCATCTCCGCCTTTGGCATCGTGGTGGGGAAGCTCCTTCTGGGGGCGATCAGCGACCGCTGGAATGCCAAAACCGCTGCCTCAGTCTCCATCCTCTGCCTCATGGCGGGGTTGGGTTTGTTCCTGCTCCTGCCCCGGGCGGCGTGTTTCCTGCTGGCGGCGGCGGGGGGCTTCCTCTTTGGCGTGGGCAACGCCAACTGCACCGTCTGTATGCCCCTGATCACCAGTGACCTCATGGGCAACCGGGCCTTTGCCCAACTGTTCAGCTATGCCAGCGTGGCCAGCTCCCTGGGGGCCACGGTGGGGCCCCTGGTGGGCTCCCTGGTCTTTGACCGCAGCGGTTCCTATTCCGGCGCGTGGCTGGCGGACTTGGCCCTGTCGGCGTTCATGCTATGCAGCCTCCACCTGTGCTACCGGCTGCGGGGCAGGGCTGGAACATAACGGTTTTCCTTTCTGGAAAGCTTTACATTTGCCCTCCCGGCAGAAAGTACGTATAATATCTCTATCTGAAAAACGTTTTTCTAGGAGGACTCCGTTCATGACCATCACCCACAGTGACAGCGCCCCGGTGCTCTATTTTTCCAGGGAGGAGCTGCAAGCCGCCCGCCTCACCCCCAGCCGCCTCTCTGACACCGACACCCTGCGCCTGGTCCGCCGGGCCTTGGCCCAGGCCCAGTGCCCCATCCCCCCGGCCCTGGAAATCCGCAGTTTCCCCTCCCAGCACGGCCTGCTCTGCTTCGTCTCCCCCCTGGCGGAGGGAGCCCTTTCCCCCCAGTTGGAGCCAGCCCCCCTCTCCTGAGAGGAAGGAATTTCCAGAAAAATTAAGCAATGGGACGAAAAAACTTAATAGACTGCACATATTTTGTTAAAAATCTCCTTCCAATTTCCGCTCTGGAATGGTATAATGGTTACACAATTGTTACGGATTTTTCTCAAAATCCACCTTCCGTATTTTTCCCGTCCCCTTTTTGGGTCCCGGTACATGAGGGAAGACGGAAATGCTACTTGCAACGGAAACGGGATGTCCCGTTCCCCCTGTTTTCCATAAAAACCTGAGGAGCACAAAAGAAGGTGTCTTTTTTGACGAAGTATGTGATCCAGGGCGGTAAGCCCCTTCACGGCGAAGTGGAGATCAGCGGCGCGAAGAACGCTGCCGTGGCCATCCTCCCCGCCGCGCTTTTGGTGGACGGCGTCTGCCGGATCGAAAATGTCCCCAACATCAGCGACGTGACCATGATTCTGGACATCATGGAGGAGCTGGGGGCCAAGATCCGCCGGGTAAACCGGACAACTGTAGACGTGGACTGCTCAAAAGTCTATAAGCAAAAGGTTCCCCACGATCTGGCGCGCCAGATCCGTGCCTCTTACTACCTCATCGGTGCCCTGCTGGGCCGCTTCGGCCGGGCGGAGGTCCCCCCCCCTGGGGGCTGCGACCTGGGGGTGCGCCCCATTGACCAGCACCTGAAGGGCTTCTGTGCCATGGGCGCGGAAATCCAGGTGGAGAATGGCTTTGTCTATGCCTCCGCCGAGAACGGCCGCCTCCGGGGGGCCCAGGTGTACCTGGACGTGGTCTCGGTGGGGGCGCCGGGACCGACGTCATCAAGGTCCGCGGGGTGGAGCGCCTGAAGGGCGGCTCCTATTCCATCATCCCCGACCAGATCGAGGCGGGCACCTATATGGCCGCCGTGGCCGCCGCCGGGGGCGAGGTGCGCATCAACAACATCATTCCCAAGCACATGGACTGCATCACCGCCAAGCTGGTGGAGATGGGGGTGCAGGTAGAGGAGGACGGGGATTCCCTCACCGTCCGCCGCACAGGCAAGCTCACCCGGGCCAACGTCAAGACCATGCCCTACCCCGGCTTCCCCACAGATATGCAGCCCCAGATTGCCGCCGTCCTCTGCCTGGCAGAGGGCACCAGCATCCTCAACGAGGGCATTTGGGATAACCGCTACCGCTTTGCCGACGAGTTCCGCCGCATGGGCGCCAAAATCCAGGTGGACGGGAAGATCGCCGTCATTGAGGGGGTCAGCCAGCTCACCGGCGCCCCTGTCCGGGCCTGCGACCTACGGGCCGGGGCCGCAATGATCGTGGCAGGCCTGGCCGCCCACGGCACCACCGAGGTGGATCAGGTCTACTATATCGAGCGGGGCTATGAGGATATCGTGGAAAAGCTCTCCAAGCTGGGGGCGGATATCCAGTGCAAGGTCATTCCCGACAAGGATTGGCGCAATAACGTCGTGTAACAAGGCTTTTTAAGCCGACCGGCCCGGACGGCATCCCGTCCGGGTCGTTTTCGTCTGTTTTGCGTGCCCGGACAGGAGAGATACAGCTATGGTTACCATCCAAGTCCTTTGCGTGGGCAAGCTGAAGGAGAAACACTTCGCTGCCGCCTGCGCCGAATATGAAAAGCGCCTGGGGGGCTTTTGCAAGCTCAGCGTTACGGAGCTCCCAGAAGAGCGCCTGCCGGAGGACCCCTCCCAGGCCCAGATTGACGCCGCCCTGGAAAAGGAGGCGGGACGCATCCTGGCCAAGGTCCCCAGGGGAGGGAAGCTCACCGCCTTGTGTGTGGAGGGGCAGGCCCTTTCCAGCGAAGCCCTGGCGGGGAAGCTGGAGGACTGGACGGTGGGAGGAGCCTCCCAGCTTGTGTTTGTCATTGGGGGTTCCTTTGGCCTCCACCCGTCGGTGAAAGCGGCGGCGGCGCTGCGCCTGTCCATGTCCCCCATGACCTTCCCCCACCACCTGGCCCGGGTGATGGTGCTGGAACAACTCTACCGGGCCTTTCAGATTACCAAGGGGACGAAATACCACAAATAGAGAGCCGCATCAGGGAAAGGAGCTTTTTGCCATGTCCTATCAAGAGAACTATCAGCGCTGGTGCAACAGCGATACCCTCACCCCGGCGGAGCGGGAGGAGTTGACGGCCCTGTCCGCCGACGCCACGGAGCTAGAGGACCGCTTCCTGGGCTTCTTGGAGTTCGGCACCGCCGGCCTCCGGGGCGTTATGGGCTTAGGCCTGCGCCGGATGAATGTCTATGTGATCCGCCATGCCACCCAGGCCTTCGCCCAGGTGATTTTGAACGAGGGCCCCCAGGCGGCGCAGCGGGGGATTGCCATCTGCTTTGACTGCCGCACCAACTCCGCCCGCTTTGCCCAGGAGGCCGCCTGTGTCATGGCGGCCAACGGCGTACAGGTGCGCCTGTTTGAGGCCATGCGCCCCACCCCGGAGCTGTCCTTTGCGGTGCGGGAATACGGCTGCACCGCCGGCATCAATGTCACCGCCAGCCACAACCCCCCGGAGTACAACGGCTATAAGGTCTACTGGTCCGACGGGGCCCAGCTCCCCCCCCAGCATGCCGCCGCTGTGGCGGCGGAGATGGAAAAGCTGGACGTGTTCGACGGGGTGAAAACCATGGACTACCAGACCGCCCTGGACCAGGGCCGCATCACCCTCATGGGCAAGGAGACGGACGACAAGTTCCTCAAGCATGTCCTGGCCCAGATGAGCGGCCAAGCCGCCATGGCCAAGGTGGCGGAGCACTTCCGCATGGTCTATACCCCCTTCCACGGCACCGGCTACCAGCAGATTCCCTACGTCTTGGAACAGCTGGGGGTGAAGCACCTCCACTGCGTCCCGGAGCAGATGGTCATTGACGGGACCTTCCCCACCGTGAAGTCCCCCAACCCAGAGAACCCCGAGAGCTTTGCCCTGGCGGTGAAGCTGGCGAAAGAGGTGGACGCGGACTTCATCCTGGGTTCCGACCCCGACGCGGACCGGGTTGCCATCCAGGTGAAGAGGCCGGAGGGGGCGTACATCCAAATCAGCGGCAACCAGACCGGGGCTCTGCTGCTGGATTATATCATCAAGACCCGCAAGGCCCAAAACACCCTGCCGGAGAACGCCGTAGCCCTGAAAACCATCGTCACCACCGACCTGTCCCGGAAGATTGCTGAGGCAGGGGGGGTGAAGAGCTTTGACACCTTCACCGGCTTTAAGTTCATGGCCCAGAAGAAGAATGAGCTGGAAGGGAGCGGCCAGGGTCAGGTGATTTTCTCGTATGAGGAGTCCATTGGCTATATGATCGGGGACTATGTCCGGGACAAGGACGCCGTCACCGCAGCCCTGCTCCTCACGGAGATGGCCGGGTACTACGCCGCCCAGGGCATGACCCTCCTGGACGCCTTGGAACAGCTCTATCAACAGCACGGCTACCACGGGGAGGAGACGGTCAACCTGATGATGCCCGGCTTGGAGGGCATCGCCCACCGGAAGGCCCTCATGGCCAGCCTCCGGGCTGAGCCCCTCACCCAGGTGGCCGGAACGCCGGTGGAATTGCGGCTGGACTACCAGTCCGGCACCCAGACCGAGGCTGCCACTGGGGCCAGCACCCCCCTGGACATGTCCGGCTCTGACGTGCTGAAATACCGCCTGGCCGACGGCACCTATTTTGTGGTTCGCCCCTCCGGCACGGAACCCAAGATTAAGGTGTATGTCCTGGCCACCGGGGACACCAAGGCGGACTGCCAGGAAAAAGTCCGCCGCTACGTGGATTGGGCCCAGGAGCTGAAAAAAAGGATTCCCTGATTGCGTCAACTATATCAACAAACCGGCATGGCCTGACTGGCCATGCCGGTTTCGGTTTGTCAAAAAAGCCTCGCAGAGTTCGTGCCCGCAGGCGCGAACCCAATATCATCTGTTTTCTCCGGCGGCGTGTACGCCGGAGAAAACACCTCTCGGCCTGCAAGCGTGGGCTTTGGCCGCCCTTGGCGGACAAAGCCTGCGCGCAGTCAGGCTGCAGCCCCCGCATCAAAAAAGGCAAAGCCTTTTTTGATGCCCTAAAACCGGCATGGCCTGACTGGCCATGCCGGTTTTGCTGTCTATGGGCTCACGCCTTCAAGCGCACCCCACCCCCCTGGGGGAAGCGGGAGAAATACCCCTGGTTGTAGAGCTGTAAGTTCCCCAGGAAGCGGTTCACCGCCGCATTCTGGGCCTTGTCCCCGCTGGTGAAGTTCAGCAGGGCGGCCACATTGTGCAGGTCCGCCTTGGTGCCGCCGAAGAGGAAGTCCGCCGTCACGAAGTGCTCAATCCCTTGGCTGTCCTGGTATTTGGCCCAGGTGGTTCCGGTCCTGTGGTCGGTGGGGTCGAAGCTGGTGGGGCGGTAGTCGTAGTACTCCACCACCCGTCCGTCTGGGTCTGTGACGATGAGACCGTCGACGGAGAACACCCGCCGGCTGCTGTCCCCGCCGGACTGGTAGAACCACTGGAAGTGCTCCGGGGGCACTTGGTCGGGGTTTAGAATGTACTGTTCGTCGGCGCTTATGTTGTTGGAGACGGCGGTGTTGAAGTTGTAATAGAGATTCAACCCTTCGGCCTTGTAGTCTCGCAGCGTGAAGCCCTCATAGGCCTTGTCCTGAGCCAGGGTCTTTACCCCGTCGGTGATGGCCCCCAGGGCCTTTTCGCTTTGGAAATAGTAGTCGGAGTTGTAATACTTCCAGTTGCGCTGGGCGTTCATCTCCCCGGTGAGGTACTGTTTCCCCTCCTGGTTGTTGCGCTGGACGGCGGTGTCCAGGATTTTCCGGCGAAATTCAGAGTAGAAGCTGTCCAGCATCACCTGATTGGTGCCCTTGGAGACCAGGGGGATGGGGTATCCCGCATCCTGGCAGCTTTCCGCGAAGCGGGAGAACAGGGACTGGAATTTCTCGGACAATTCTGCCTCGCTGACCCTGCCGTCAAAGAAATCGTTGATGACTGCCTCACTCTCCTGGTCGATCTCCGCCTTCACCCCGGCCACAGGGCTCCGGGAGAGGGCGGCGTCGGAGTAGAATCTCCCCCAGAACTGCCGCTGCTTCTCCGGACTGTCGGTGACGGGGACCATCTTGTCCAGGTCCGGGGGCTTGTCGGATTTCACCAGCTGGTCGGAGATGTCCAAAAAGGTAAATTTGCCGTATTGTACGGGTTTCCCGCTGACGGGAGTGTTTTGGATGCCGTTCATGAGGAGTCCTCCTTGGTTTCATTCTTACTTTTGATATCGACCGCCTTCTTTGGAAAATTAAGACTGGCCCGGCAGGACGACAGGGGGTCCTACCGGGCCGTTTGCTTGGCTTAGAAATAAAACATCTCCTCAAACTTCTTGTCCAGGGCGATGCACAGCAGCAGCGCCAGCTTGGCGGTGGGGCTGAACTGCCCTGTTTCAATGGAGCTGATGGTCTGGCGGGAGACTCCCACCAAGCTGGCCAGCTCCCCCTGGGAGAGGCCCGCTTCCGCGCGAGCGGCTTTCAGGTTGTTGTGTAAAGTCAGGTCGTTGTCCATACTGCCCCCTTAGAAGAAAAGTTTCCACAGGTAAACGGCGATGCTGACGCACCCGATGACCATGCCAACGCTTGCCCAGGCCAATTCTTTTTTTGAGCGAAGGCGGTGCCACCGATACAAGCCTGGAACAGATACCATGATGAAGTATAGTCCGCTCACATCGAGGCGGGGCTGGTCGGTGAATATCTTGCTAAACCAAAGGATAGCACAGACTAGAAGTCCTATCTGCCAGCTCAGCGCGACTCCGCGCCGTTCCACTTCCAGCTCCAACTCATCCGCACCCTTGCGCTCCTGCGCTTTGCGCAGGATATCATCCTTTTCCATTCGTTCCATGGGTATTCTCCTATCTCTGCAAAGTTTTCTTGACAAATCGGACGCACGCCGTCAAGTTTTCTTGACAACCACAGGATACCACTGACAAGCTAACTTGTCAAGAGTTTTTTCAACGTCCCTGTCCGGTTCTGTCCACCCGGCGGGGCGCATAGGCTGTTGACAACTGAGTTTGTATTTTTAGGAGGGTCCACCCATGAAAAAACGCTTTGTCTGTTGTTTGGCCCTGGCGCTGCTGTTCGCCCTAGCCACCCCCGCCTTCGCCGCCAACCTGGACGTGAACGCCAAGGCGGTGGTGCTGATGGAAAAGACCACGGGGGAGGTCCTCTATGAGGAGAACGCCCATGAACAGCTAGAGCCCGCCAGCGTCACCAAGGTCATGACCATGCTTTTGATTATGGAGGCCCTGGACAGCGGGGTCATCACCAAGGACACCATGATCCCCGTCTCCGCCACCGCCGCGGGGATGGGAGGCTCCCAGGTGTATTTGAAGGAGGGGGAGGAATTCCCCGTGAACGATATGCTCAAGGCCATCGCCGTGGCCTCAGGCAACGACGCCTCGGTGGCTATGGCGGAGTATCTGGCAGGGAGCGAGAGCTCCTTTGTGGAAAAAATGAACGCCAAGGCGGCGGAGCTGGGGATGGAGGACACCGTGTTCCAAAATTGTACGGGCCTCCCCGCCGAGGGGCACCATACCTCCGCCTATGACATTGCACGCATGTCCCGGGAGCTTATTTTGCACCACCCGGATATCCGTACTTACACCACCATCTGGATGGATACCATCCGGGACGGCGCCTTCCAGCTGGCCAACACCAATAAGCTCATCCGCTACTACACCGGGGCCACCGGCCTAAAGACCGGCTCCACCGACAGCGCCCTCTACTGCCTCTCCGCTACGGCAGAGAAGGAGGGTATGGAGATGATCGCCGTGGTCCTGGGCTCCCCCACCAGCAGCGACCGCTTCGAGGCCGCCAAGACCTTATTAAACTACGGCTTCTCTGCCTACACCCTGGTGACGGCAGCCCCCTCAGAGCCTTTGGTGCCCGTGGCGGTGGAGCTGGGCCGGCAGGGGTCCGTGCAGCCGGTGCTGTCGGAGGAGGTGCGGCTTCTCCTGGCCAAGGAGGACGCCGGGAAGCTGGCCACGACGGTAGACCTGTTGGAATCCGTCCAGGCCCCGGTGGAGCAGGGGCAGGAGCTGGGGCAGCTTACCATCCTGGTGGATGGGGAGGAGCGGGCCTCGGTGAAGCTGATAGCCCAGGAGGCGGTGGGGAAGCTGTCCCTGCTGGAGGTCTACCGGGGGCTGCTCTCTCTGCTCTTTTGCCCGTAATCAGCCATTGACACCGCAGGGTTTTTCTGCTACAATAAACACACAATTTCATTGGAAAACAACATAATCGGAGTCTTTCCAAAGAACACGACCGCTGCCAGCTGCGCTTACCCAGCGCTCCGCCCGCAGCCAAGGCCATACGGACAGCCGGGTCGAATGCCGAGTTCCGCATGTTGCGGCGGCAACTTCTGTTGCCTTATTGATTGGGTTAAAAGCCCAAGTTTTATAAGTTGGTAACTATAAACCAGTGCCTTAACGGCATACAAACTTGTGAAATGGTCAATAAGAGTAGTAAAAGTAAGGTTCTTGCTATATAGACTCTCATCATCCCGCTCCCCCTGGGTGAAGCCTCCGCCTCCCCAGCGGTGGACGTGTCGATTTTTGCAAGCTGTGTGCCTTTGGCACGCAGCTTTTTTTGTCGTGGGAGGCCCGCTGTGAAAAAAATCATCGAACTGAGAAACATTACCAAATCCTTTGATGGGGAGCCCGTCCTCAAGGGGATCAACCTAGACATCTATGACAACGAATTCCTCACCCTCCTGGGGCCCTCTGGCTGCGGCAAGACCACCCTGCTGCGGCTCATCGGGGGCTTCGATACCCCAGACGAGGGGGATGTGCTCTTCCTGGGGCGGCGGATCAACGACCTGCCCCCCCACCAGCGCAGCGTCAACACCGTGTTTCAGAAATATGCCCTCTTTCCCCATCTGAATGTCTACGAGAACGTGGCTTTCCCCCTCCGGGAGAAGAAGGTGCCCAAGGAGGAAATCCAGGAGCGGGTCCAGGAGATGCTTGCCCTGGTAGCCCTGACAGGCTTTGAACACCGCAACGTCACCCGCCTCTCCGGCGGCCAGCAGCAGCGGGTGGCCATCGCCCGGGCCCTCATCGCCCACCCCCGGGTGCTGCTGTTGGACGAGCCCTTGGGGGCCCTGGACCTGAAGCTGCGCAAGGACATGCAGGTGGAGCTGAAAAAGATTCAGAAGCAGACGGGCATCACCTTTATCTTCGTCACCCACGACCAGGAGGAGGCCCTGTCCATGTCCGACACGGTGGTGGTGATGTCCGAGGGCCGCATCCACCAGATCGGCACCTCTGTGGATATCTACAACGAGCCCGTCAACGCCTTTGTGGCGGACTTCATCGGGGAGAGCAACATCCTGGACGGGGTGATGCTGGCGGACTATCAGGTGCGCTTCTCCGGGGCCAAGTTCCACTGCCTGGACGCGGGCTTTGGGAAAAACGAGCCGGTAGATGTGGTGGTCCGGCCGGAGGACGTGGACATTGTCCCCCTGGAACAGGGGCAGCTGACAGGGGTGGTCACCTCCGTGACCTTCCTGGGGGTCCACTATGAGATCATCGTGGACGTGGGGGGCTTTAAGTGGATGATCCAGACCACGGACTTTGTGGACGTGGACGAGGAAATCGGCATCCAGCTAGAGCCCGACGCCATCCACATTATGAAGAAGTCTGAGTACTCCGACCTGTATGGGGACTACTCCTCCTTCTCCAACGAGCTGGAAGAGCTCTCCGACGAGACCTTAGGGGAGGAGGAAGCATGAAAACTGTAGCCCGTCCTGCCCGGCGGCAGGTCCTGGCCCTGGGCCCATACTCCGCCTGGGCCCTGCTCTTCATCCTGGTGCCCCTGCTGTTCGTGGCCTATTACGCCTTTACAGACGACAATTTCGCCTTCACCTTGGCGCACATTCAGCGCTTTTTCTTCTCCACCGCCGATGGCGGGGAGGTCCACACCTACTTGCTCATCTTCTGGCGCTCCCTGAAGCTGGCGTTGATTTCCACGGCCATCTGCCTGGTGCTGGGCTATCCCATCGCCTATATCATGGCCCGGGCCAAGCCCAAGGTGCAAAAGACCTTCATGACGGTCATTATGATCCCCATGTGGATGAACTTCCTCATCCGCACCTACGCCTGGATGACGATTTTACAGGACACCGGCATTCTGAACAACTTCCTGGCGGCCCTGCACCTGGGGCGTATCCACATCATCGGCACCGAGGCGGCGGTGGTCATTGGCATGGTCTACGATTACTTCCCCTACATGATCCTGCCCCTCTACTCCATCATGGCAAAGATGGACGGGAAGCTCTTGGAGGCCGCCCGGGACCTGGGGTGCAGCAGCTTCGGGGTGCTGCGCCGGGTGGTGTGGCCCCTGAGCCTGCCGGGGGTAATCTCCGGGGTGAACATGGTGCTCATCCCCTCCATCAGTACCTTTTATATCTCCCAAAAGCTGGGGGACGGCAAGTTCTTCCTCATCGGTGACGCCATCGAGGGGCAGTACGTGGCCAATAATCTCCACTTTGCCGCGGCCATCGCCTTTGTACTCATGGTGGTGCTGCTGGCCTGCATGGCCTTGCTGAACTACCTGGCGGCCCGGCGCACGGAAGGAGGCGGGATCTAAATGCGGCTTTCTGCAAAAATTTATACGGCGCTGATTCTGCTCTTCCTCTTCGCGCCCATTGTGATTTTGTTGGTGTTTTCCTTCAACAGCGGCAACAGCCTGTCGGTGTTCTCCGGCTTCTCCCTGCACTGGTACAAGGAGCTCTTCCGGGACGCCAACACCCTGGGGGCCCTGAAGAACACCTTGGTGCTGGCCCTGGCGGCCTCCCTGCTGTCCACCATCATGGGTACTGCCGCCGCCGTGGGCATCAACAAGCTGCGCAACCGCTATTTGAAATACGCCCTGCGCACCGCCACCAATATTCCTATGGTGAACCCGGATATCATCACCGGGATTTCCCTGATGCTGATGTTCGTCTTTGTGGGGCGGCTCATGGGCCTGGGCACCAGCCTGAGCTTTTGGACCATGCTCATTGCCCACATCACCTTCTGCCTGCCCTATGTGATCCTACAGGTGCTGCCCAAGCTGCGCCAGTTGGACCCCGCCCTCTCCGAGGCGGCCATGGACCTGGGCTGTACCCCGGTGCGGGCCTTCTTCAAGGTGGAGCTGCCAGAAATCATGCCCGGGGTGCTCACCGGCATGATTATGGCCTTCACCCTCTCTCTGGACGACTTCGTCATCAGCTACTTCACCGCCGGCAACGGCTTTGAAACCCTGCCCATCCGCATCTATAGCATGACCAAAAAGACGGTCACGCCGAAGATGTACGCCCTGGCCACCCTGATATTCTTTGCCATTCTGGCCCTGCTGGTGGTCAACAACCTGATGGACGACAGCGACGAGGAGGGGGCCCCCAAGCGCCGCCGCCGCAGCGGCCGGGGGGGCAAGCTCCTGGCCGGAGGCGTGGTGGCGGTGGCCCTGGCGCTGATTGTGGTCACCTCCATCGCTGGGGAGCAGAACGTCCGAACCCTCAACGTGTACAACTGGGGGGAATATATCTCCGACGGCTCGGACGGGTCCCTGAATACCATCACCGCCTTTGAGACATGGTATGAGGAGACCTATGGGGAGAAGGTGAAGGTGAACTATTCCACCTACGCCAGCAACGAGGACCTCTACGCCAAGCTGAAAAGCGGGGCGGTGAGCTACGATGTCATCATCCCCTCGGACTATATGATTGCCCGCCTCCAAGAGGAGGGGATGCTCCGGCCCCTGAACTTTGACAACATCCCCAACTATCAATATATCGGGGAGGACTTCCGGGGGCTGTACTACGACCCAGAAGAGGCCTATACCGTGCCCTATACCTACGGCGTGGTGGGGGTCATTTACAACGCCAATGCGGTGGACCCGGCAGACGCCCAGGGCTGGGATTTGCTGTGGAACGAGAAGTACACCCGGTCGATCCTCCAATTTAACAACGCCCGGGACGCCTTCGGCACCGCCATGTACCGCCTGGGGATTGACGTGAATACAGAGGACAAGGCCCAGTGGGACCAGGCCTTCCAAGCCCTGGTGGACCAGCGCCCCCTGGTAAAGGCCTACGTCATGGACGAGATTTTCAACGCCCTAGAGGCCGGGGAGGCGGATGTTGGGGCCTACTACGCCGGGGACTACTTTACCATGGTGGACGCCCAAGCCCCTACGGTGGATTTGCAGTTCTACTACCCAGAAACCACCAACTACTTCTTCGATGCCATGTGTGTGCCTGCCTGCTGCCAGGACCAGGAGCTGGCGGAAATCTTTATCAACTACATGCTCAGTGAGGAGCCCGCCGTGGCCAACGCGGAATACCTCTACTACGCCTGCCCCAACCGCCTGGTCTATGAGAACGAGGACTACCAGGAGGAGATGGGGGAGGAGGTCATGGACATCCTCTACCCGGAGATCCAGGGCTTTGCAGAGCTGTACAACCGCTACGCTTACCGCAACCTCCCAGACGAGATGTTGAACTATATGAATACCCTGTGGGAACAGGTGAAAATCAACTGACACAAACAAACCGGCGCGGCCCATGTTCAGGCCGCGCCGGTGTCTGTGCAAGGAGCTGTAAAGGGAAAAGCCTTTATGCCATCATCAGTGCGATGGCCCCAATAATCCACAGGTGCAGGGGGTAGAAGAGATAGAAGAAGTATTTGGTAAAGGTGGTTTTCGGCCCCCGCTTCCCATTGTAGAGGGACAGGAAGGGCAGCACGGTGAGGAAGAGGAAGTCGGAGTTGAAGGCCAGCATCTGTAAGGTCTCTCGCGCGGTGGGGTAGGGCTGATAGGAGATGGCGAAGAGGAAGATGGACAGGGCCAAGTAGAGGAGGTTGCGGGTGCTGTGGCGGCTGCGGAAGGTGTAGGTGATGAGCATGAAGGGCAATAAGACGATGCCGCCCTCGGTGAAGATGAAGCCCAGGGCCACCAGGGCTGTTACCATGACAATCCGCAGCAGCTTCCCGCCAGTGGTGGGCTTCCCGCCGTGTTCCCCAGACAGGATGTTCAGGGCCAGCACCCCCACCGCCAGGGTGAGGAAGATGTTGTTGTGAATGGACAGCCCTTTTTCCGCTGCCATGTGGTTGTACAGCAGGTTCCCCAGGGCCATGCCCAGAGCCCAGAGGAGCAGGCGCAGGTTGTAAAGCAGGCTGTTGCGGGTGTGCCAAAAGCCCTCCACGGCGGCATAGGCGAACCAGACGGCGACACAGCGGGTGATTACGTGAAAGACCCCGGCCTGGGTGGTGGAGAGCAGCCCAGGGATATGGTCCAAGTGGTCCAGGACCATGAGCAGGGCCATGAAGAATTTAATCTCAAAGGCATTCAATTGTGGGATGCGGAAGGATGGGATGTGGATGGGTCGAATCGGCATATATAGGGTCCCTTCTGGTAATTTACTCAATTTATATACCAGAATTGTAGAGAGAATGCAAGCGTTACTTGGATATTTTTTCAAAAAAGGGGGTGAAATGGGGGGAAATTATACATGAATGGAGCATTCCGGGAAGTATTCCGCCACGAAATCCACCGCCGGGACCACCCACTCCCGCCCCCGCAAGGGCTCTAGGATGCCTGCCTCAGTGGGGAAGGGGAAGGAGAGCTTGTAGGCGTACAGGGCCTGGCCGGAGGTGCGCCCCCGCTGGCGGTTCTCCCGTTCCCGGCCGTACTTGCCGTCCCCCAGCAGGGGATGCCCTGCTGCGGCAAACTGAGCGCGGATTTGGTGGGTGCGCCCGGTGACCAGGCGGCATTCCATCAGGGAGAGGCCCTTGGCCTTGGCCAGGGTGCGGTAGAGGGTCACGGCGGTGCGGCCCCCCTCAATGGGCCGCTTGTGGACGGAGACCTGCTTTTTCACCTCGTCCTTTAAGAGGAAGCCCGCCAGCTTCCCTTGGGGTGGGTCCATGGTGCCTAGGATGATGCAGAGATAGGATTTCTCCACCTCCCGGTCCCGGATTTTCTGGTTCATAATCCGCAGGGCCTCGGCGTTCTTGGCGGCGATGACGATGCCGCCGGTGTTGCGGTCGATGCGGTTGCACAGGGCGGGGGCGAAGGAGCCCTCCTGGTAGGGGGACCACTCCTTTTTCTGGTAGAGGTAGGCGTGGATGTGGGTGAGTAAGGTGTTCACCCGCTCCTGCTCGTCGGGGTGGACCACCATCCCCGGGCGCTTGTCCACCAGCAAGAGGTTCTCGTCCTCATAGAGGATGTTGAGCTGGGGCTTATAGACGGAGAGGAAGGCGTTCTCCGGGGTGGGGCGGTCAAAAAACTCGTCGTTGATGTAGAGCTGGAGCAGGTCCCCCCGGACCAGGCGGACATCCCGCTTGGATTTCTTCCCGTTTACCTTCACCCGGCCTAGGCGGATGTACTTCTGGGCCAGGGCGGCGGGGAGGAGGGGGAGGGTCTTGGAGAGCCAGCGGTCCAGCCGCTGGCCGGCGTCGTTTGGGGCGATGGTAAACTCCCGCATGGTGGAGCTCCTTTCAAACAATGGTTTCGTGCCAGGTATCATATTTCACAGTTGCGGCGCACTGCGCCGGGGGCTTTGGGGATATTTTAGCACAACTCTTATAAAATAGGAAGAAAGTGTTTGACAAGCGGGACTTTTTTTGCTACAATGACCCCCGTACCATGTGAGGAGTATGTTATGCGACTGAACCTTCGAGCGATCATTCATGAACCAGGCGCCAGTGTCCCCTTCTCCTTCTCCCTGGACCTGTCCAAGGAGGATTTTTTTGGGGAGCAGCCCATCTCCCGGCCCGTCCAGGTGGCGGGGCAGGTGAAGAACACCGCCGGATTGCTGGTTCTGGAGGGTCAGGCGACCTCCCTGCTGGACTATACCTGCGACCGCTGCATGGGCCAGTTCAGCCGGGAAAAGACCGTCCCCTTGTCCTACCTCTTGGCCGAGACCTTGGAGGGGGAAGAGGAGGACGAGCTTGTCCTGTTGGAGGACGGCCAGGTGGACGTAGGCGAGCTGGCCTACACCGCTTTTGTCCTCGACATGGATACGAAACATTTATGCTCAGATGACTGCAAGGGGCTTTGCCCCGGCTGCGGCGTGAATCTCAATCAGGAGCCCTGCCGGTGCAAGAAGCAGCCCGATCCCAGGTGGGCCGCGCTCCAGAAGCTGCTTGCTCATGATGATAACGCTGAGTAGTACCCAACACTATGCCCGCAAGGGCGTCACCAAGGAGGTGTCTCGAAATGGCGGTTCCTAAGAGCAAAGTCTCCAAGCAGAGACGGGACAAGCGGCGTGCCAACTGGAAGCTGGCGGCTCCCGCAGTTACCACCTGCCCCAAGTGCGGCGCATATCGTCTGCCCCACCGGCTGTGCACGGCCTGCATGACTTACGACGGTAAGGTGTTTGGTCAGGTGCAGGAGAACTAATTGTCCAAATAGGAAAAAAGAGGAGGGGGTCCCCCCTCTTTCTTTTTTTGGCGGAAAAGGGGGCGGCGGCATGGCGAAAACAGTGATTCAAAGGGTGAGCCCCGGCAGTCCCGCCCAGCGGGCAGGGGTGCAGGTGGGGGAGACCCTATTGTCCATCAACGGCCATCCCATCCGGGATGTACTGGACTATAAGTTTTACGGCTACGACCCCAAGCTGAAGCTAGAGCTTCAGGCCGGGGACAAGGCCCGGACCCTCCGCCTGCACAAGGACGTGGGGGAGGATTTGGGCCTAGAGTTTGAGACCTACCTGATGGACCGCCCCCGGGGCTGCGCCAACCGGTGCATCTTCTGTTTTGTGGACCAGATGCCCCCGGGGATGCGGGAGACCTTGTACTTCAAGGACGACGACGCCCGGCTTTCCTTCCTCATGGGGAACTATATCACCATGACCAACCTCAGCCGCCGGGAGCGGCAGCGGATTTGTGGGCTGCATATCTCCCCCATCAACATCTCCGTCCACGCCACGGACCCGGCGGTCCGCCGCCTGATGCTGGGCAACCAGCGGGCGGGGGAGTGCATGGAGATCATGGGGGACTTTGCCCAGGCGGGGATCGTGATGAACTGCCAGATCGTGGCCTGCCCCGGCATCAACGACGGCCCGGTGCTCCAAAAGAGCATGGAGGACTTGGCGGCGCTGTACCCCCAGGTGAAGAGCGTGTCCGTGGTCCCTGTGGGCCTCACCCGCCACCGGGCGGGCCTGCACCCCCTGCGGCCCTATACCCAGGCGGAGGCTGCCCAACTGGTGGCGCAGGTGGAGTCCTTCGCCCAGCACTGTCTGGACACCCACGGCAGCCGCATTTTCTGGTGTTCCGATGAGTTTTACCTTCAGGCCGGGCTGCCCCTGCCAGAGGATGCATATTTTGAGGACTACACCCAGCTGGAAAACGGCGTGGGGATGCTCCGCCTTTTGGAGACGGAGTGGAAGGGGGCCTGCCTCACCGCCCCAGAGGAGCTCCACCCCCGGCCTTTTTCTATGGCCACCGGGGTGGCGGCCGCCCCCTTTCTACGGGAAATGATTGACAGGGGCGGGGCAAGCTGTCATACTGATTTGCAGTATCAGCTCTATCCCATCGTCAACCACTTTTTCGGGGAGACCATCACCGTGGCAGGCCTCATCACCGGGGGGGACCTGATTGCCCAGCTCCGAGGCAAGCCCCTGGGGGAGGAGCTGCTCATCGCCCAGAACATGCTGCGCCACGGGGAGACGGTGTTTTTGGACGACGTGAGCCTGGAACAGGTCTCCCAGGCTTTGGGGGTCCCGGTGCGCAGCGTGCCCCAGGACGGGTTTGCACTCTTCGACGCGATTTTTAAGCTATAAATTTTTCACGTTTTATTTTGGAGGTGAGACTATGGCAAGACCTCTCGTGGCCATTGTTGGCCGCCCCAATGTGGGCAAATCCATGCTATTTAATAAGCTGGTGGGACGGCGGCTCTCCATTGTGGAGGACACCCCCGGCGTGACCAGGGACCGGCTCTACGCCCCCTGCGAGTGGCGGGGCCGGACCTTCGGCCTGGTGGATACCGGCGGTATTGAGCCGGGGACCACCACGGAAATCCTGTCCTTCATGCGCAAGCAGGCGGAGATTGCCATTCAGAATGCCACGGTGATTGTGTTCCTCTGCGATGTCAAGACCGGGCTCACCGCCTCGGACCATGAGGTGGCCAATATGCTCCTGAAATCCCGCCGGCCCATTGTGCTGGCGGTGAATAAGATGGACCAGGTGGGCATGACCAACCCGGACATCTATGAGTTTTACAACCTGGGGCTGGGGGACCCCGTGGCCGTCTCAGCTGTCCACGGCCACGGCACCGGGGACCTGCTGGACGCCTGCTTTGCATACTTTCCCGAGGAGGACGAGGAGGACGAGGACCCAGACGTCATCAAGGTGGCGGTGATTGGCAAGCCCAACGTGGGCAAGTCCTCCCTCATCAACCGGATTTTGGGGGAGGAGCGGGTGATTGTCTCCCCGGTGGCCGGGACCACCCGAGACGCGGTGGACAGCTATTTTGAGAACGAGGTGGGGAAATTCCGCTTCATCGACACCGCCGGGATGCGGAAAAAGGCCAAGGTCAACGACCAGATCGAAAAGTTCTCCGTCCTCCGGGCGGCCATGGCCATTGAGCGCTGCGACGTGTGCCTGGTGCTCATCGACGCCAACGAGGGGGTCACCGAGCAGGACACCAAGGTGGCCGGCATGGCCCACGACTCCGGGAAGGCCTGTATCATCGTGGTGAACAAGTGGGACGCCATAGAGAAGGACGACAAGACCATGGACCGGATGCGGGAGGATATCCGCCGGGACCTGGCCTATATGACCTACGCCCCCATCCTCTTCATCTCCGCCCTTACAGGGCAGCGGGTGCCAAGGCTGTTCCAGCTCATTCAATATGTCAACGAACAGGCGTCCATGCGCATCACCACCGGGATGCTCAACAGCCTCCTGGCGGATGCCACCGCCCGGGTCCAGCCCCCCACCGACAAGGGCCGGCGGCTGAAGATATACTACATGACCCAGACGGGGATCAAGCCCCCCCACTTTGTGTTCTTCTGCAACGACGCCAAGCTCTTTCACTTCTCCTACCAGCGTTACTTGGAGAATCAAATCCGCAGCACCTTTGGCTTGGAGGGCACGCCCCTGCGCTTGACCATCCGCCAAAAGGGCGAGAAGGAGGGTTGAGCCATGGAAGGAATTTCCGTGCTTTTCGACGCCATGAGCCGGGAGACCGCCCTGTTTGCCCTGGCCCTCACGGCGGTGATTGCCTACTTCCTGGGCAACTGCAACGGGGCGGTGATGATTTCCAAGCTGTTCCTTCACGACGACGTGCGCCAGCACGGCAGCGGCAACGGCGGCCTCACCAACTTCCAGCGGACCTATGGGGGCAATAAGCTGACCCTGATGGTGATTGCCACGGATATGCTGAAAATGGTGCTGTCTGTGCTGATTGCCTGGGGTATTTTCACCGTGATCATGCCCATGGGAGAGAAGCCGCCCCTGTTTATCAAATATTGGGCGGGGGTATTCTGTGTGCTGGGCCATGTGTTCCCCTGTACCCTGCATTTCCGGGGGGGCAAGGGCATCCTGGCCGGGGGCACCCTGGCCCTGCTGGTGGACTGGCGGGTGGCGCTGATCGCCTGGGGGCTCTTCTTCCTGGGGGTGCTGCTCACCCGCTGGGTGTCTCTGGGCTCCATTTTGGCGGCCACGTCTTTTGGCGTGAGCTCCGCCCTCCTGTACCCCACCCCCTCCATCGCCGTCCCGGCTCTGCTGGCGGCGGGGCTCATTGACTGGAAGCACCGGGCGAACCTGGCCCGTCTGCTCCGGGGGGAGGAGCCTAAGCTATCCCTGAGAAAGAAGGCGAAGTCATGAAGATCGCTGTGTTGGGCAGCGGCGGCTGGGGGACAGCCCTGGCCCTGCTGCTGGTGGAAAACGGGAACCAGGTGACCCTCTGGTCCTATTTGGAGGAGGAGTCCAAGCACCTGGCAGAGGCTGGGGAGAACCCCCTCCTGCCTGGGGTCCCCCTGCCCAAGACGCTGGGGCTGAGCTTTGACCTGGCCTGCGTGGCGGGCTGCGACGCGGTGGTGCTGGCCACCCCCTCCTTTGCCCTGCGTGCCACAGCGGCGGAGATCAAGCCCCACCTGCGCCGGGACATGGTGCTCATCTCCGTGTCCAAGGGCATTGAGAAGGGGACGTCCCTGCGGATGACCCAGGTGATCCGGGAAGTCACCGGGGAAATCTGCCCAGTGGTGGCCCTCTCCGGCCCCTCCCACGCGGAGGAGGTGGCCCGCAGGGTCCCCACCGCCGTGGTCTCCGCCTGCGAGGACCGGGCGGCGGCGGAGAAGGTCCAGGACCTGTTCATCAACGACCGCTTCCGGGTCTACAGCGCCTACGACACCGTGGGGGTGGAGCTGGGGGCGGCCCTGAAAAACGTCATGGCCCTGTGCGCCGGCTGCTGCACCGGCATGGGCCTGGGGGACAATACCCGCGCCATGCTCATGACCCGGGGCCTGGCGGAGACCGCCCGCCTGGCAGTGGCCCTGGGGGCCCGGCGGGATACCTTGGCGGGTCTGGCGGGGATGGGGGACCTGATTGTCACCTGTACCTCCATGAACTCCCGCAATTACCGGGCGGGCATCCTCATCGGCCAGGGGGTGGAGGTCCAGGAGGCCATCGGGCGCATCGGCGCGGTGGTGGAGGGCTACTATGCCGTGGCCTCCGCCCGGGAGCTGGCGGCCCGGGTGGGGGTGGAGATGCCCATCACCCAGGCGGCCTATGAGGTGCTCTACCACGGGAAAAAGCCCCAAACTGTCCTCCAAGAGCTCATGCGCCGGGAAAAGCGCCACGAGAGCGAGGAGACTTGGTCGTGACAGCGGGAAATCTCCCCAGCTTTTCTCAGAAATCCGCAAAATAGGACTTGCATTTTTCCCCCGGTTCTGGTATTATACTAACCGATACTTTTTAACCACGGGTGGGCCTCCCCTGCTTTCAGCGGCTGTGCCCCAAGAATAAATCAGCGAGGAGGTCAAGCGAATGGCTAAGTGTGAATTCTGCGACAAGGGCGTCGTGTTCGGCATTCAGGTGTCCCACTCCCACCGCCGCTCCAATCGTCCTTGGAAGCCCAACGTCAAGCGGGTCAAGGCGATTGTCAATGGCACGCCCAAGCACGTCTATGTGTGCACCCATTGCCTCCGTTCGGGCAAAGTCACCCGCGCAGTGTAAGGCGGCAAGCGGCGTTGCCTTTTTGCCAAAGGCTGCGGCCTGACTGCGTGCGCCCCATGGGCGCGAACCCTGCGAGGCTTGAAAAAAGAGACGCTTCCGAATCATCGGAGGCGTCTGTTTTTTTTGTGCCAAGGTGCTAGGAATTGACAAACCCTGGCGGGGCAGCACGCCGAGTTTTGGTGTGCCTAGCAATCGGACTTATACTTACGACTGCAAAAGCGTGTTGACCGCTCGGCTGGCATCCAAGCGGTCAACTGTTTGATACATTGACTGAAATGGGCTGACCGTTGTAACAGCGCCCTTCTGCGTCTATTATACCGCCTCCCCCCGTACTTTGTCAACCACGAAAGGGGGCATTTGCCGCGCTGCTGGAAGCGCGCTTTTTCTTGCCAGGGTGGACAGCCTGTGGTATAATGTACCAGATTAGGCAGACACCCCATTCGATCCGCCGCGTCCCGCGGCATCAGAGGAGGAATCACCATGGCATCATCCCAGACCCTTGGGTTAGATAAGATTATCGAACGCTTTGAGCTGGAAGTGCTCAACAAAGGCAAGAATTTTGAACGCTGCCAGATCCGGAAAAACGAGATCAACCGCCCTGCGTTGCAGATCTTGGGCTTTTTTGAATACTTCGACCCCACCCGACTCCAACTCATCGGCAAGGTGGAATGGACCTACCTGAGCAACCAGAGCGAAGAGGAGCGGCGCAAGTGCTTCGACGCCTTTTTCGCGTATCCCATTCCTGCCCTCATCCTCACCCGGAACTTAGAGCCCTTCCCGGAGCTGATGGAGATGGCCGAAAAGCACCAGCGGACCATCCTGCGCAGCAAGGAGGCCACGTCGCTGCTTTTGCCCAACCTCACCGACGTGCTCAAGGCCAAGCTCACCCCTCGGATCACCCGCCACGGTGTGCTGGTGGACGTATCCGGCGAGGGCGTGTTCATTATGGGCGAGTCCGGCGTGGGTAAGAGCGAGACTGCTGTGGAACTGCTCAAACGGGGCCACCGCCTGGTGGCCGACGACGCTGTGGAAATCCGCCACATCGGCACCCGCCTGGTGGGCTCCGCCCCGGAGCTGATCCGCCATTACATCGAGCTGCGGGGCATCGGCATTGTGGATGTGCAGCAGCTCTTCGGCATGTCCTCTGTCCGGGAGGAGAAGAACTTAGACCTGGTGGTGAATTTGGAGCCCTGGAACGACAATACCTTCTACGACCGCATGGGCACCAACGAGGAGTTTACCACCATCCTGGATATGAAGATTCCCTCCATCACCATCCCCGTGAAGCCTGGCCGGAATTTGGCCATTATCATTGAGGTGGCGGCCATGAACAACCGCCACAAGCGCATGGGCTATAACGCCGCCCAGGAGTTCACCAAGCAGCTGGACGCACACTTTGAGCAGATGATGATCAACTCTCAAATGGATGCGGCAGATGACTATGACGAGTATGAGGAGTTGACAGCGGAAGACTAAGGCAAACACACAGCAATTTTTTACCGGACTGCCACGTGGCAAAGGAGACACAATGAAGAATATTTGGAAGCGAGCGGGGGCCCTCTTTTTGACCTTGGCCCTGACCCTGGGCCTGGCCTGCTGCGCCGGAGATGGGACACAGAACGAAGCCACCGCCGGAGGGGACCTCAGCTATGGCCTCTCCAACCCCTGGGATTCCCTGATGCCTTACTACAGCTTGTCAGGCAGCAATTACTCCCGGATCATCTACGACAAGATTTATGACCGCCTGGCCTACATCCAGGCTGACGGGACCTGCCTGCCGAGGGCTGCCAAGAGCTGGGAGAGTGCCGACGAGGGGAGGGCCATCGTCTTTGCGTTGGACGAGAAGGCCGCGTTCCACGACGGCACCCCTGTCACCGCCCAGCATTGGGTGGAGACCATCCAGTGGATGACCGACCCCGCCAGCGGCGTGTTGGGACAGGGCAGCTTCGCCTGCCTCACCGGCACCAACGAACAGGGGGCCCAGGCCAGTGGGGAGACTTTGGGCGTGGAAGCCCTGGACGACCACAGCCTCAAGCTCAGCTTCAAGACCACCGTGGTGCCGGAGGAATTTTTGGTGGAGTATAACCGGGACCTCTACGTCCTGCCCACCCACCTGCTTCAGGATATCCCCATAGAGGAGCTGGTGAAGGACGAATTTTGGCTGAAGCCCGTGGGCTCTGGCCCCTGTAAGTTTGTCTCTGAGGTGGCGGGGAGCAGCCTGGTGTTGGAGGCCAACAAGGACTACCAGCTGGGGGCCCCTGGCTTCGATACCATGACCATCACCGTCATGGACAAGGCCAATCTGCTCACCGCCTTGATCTCCGGGGACCTGGACTACTATGCCTTCGGGGCCAATGTCTCTGAGGAGAACCGTCCCACGGCGGAGGCGGCGGGCTTCACCGTAGTGGAGGACAGCGTCCCCTCTACCTTCTATGAGCTGATGCTCAACAACAGCTCCCTGGGTACACCAGCGCTGCGGCAGGCTGTCAACGCCGCGCTGGACAAGGAGCTGCTGTGCCAGCAGTCCACTGGCAGCCTGGGCACCGCCACCAACAGCAGTATCCTCCCCGATACCCCCTACAGCCCCCAGCCCTTCGGCAGCTATGACCCAGCCAGGGCAGAGGAATTGGTGCGGGAGGGCGGCTACAGCGGCAAGCAGCTCACCCTGGCCTGCACCAGCCCCCGGGCCAGCATCGCCGCCCTGATCCAGCAGGACCTAGAGGCAGTGGGCTTCCAGGTGGAGATTCAGACGGTGGATTCCTCCACCCTCTTCGCCGGGATGAGCGACGGCCTCTATGACATGGCCATCGCCAGCCACACCCCCAACAGCCTGCCCCTGTGGTTTACGGGCAGCCGCTTCCATGTGGATAACAACATCTTCCACGTCCAGGACCTGAGCCGCTATACCCAGTTGGTCTCCGCCATCCAGGCTGAGACCCAGGAGGATGCCCGGCAAACCCTGGTGGCAGAGCTGGAAGCCTACCTGGGGGAGGAGATGCCCTTTGTGCCCCTGTGGTTTAGCAACTCCCTCCGGGTCCAGTCCAAGACGGTGGAGGGGATCGACTACCCCGCCTCCGCCAGCTGCAACGAAAACGTGTGGGCGTGGACCATGACGGGCCAAAATTAACAGGAAACATCCAGTGGGCGGCCGCTGCCTTTGATGGGCCGGCCGCCCACCCATCGACTTACCTCCGTAAGGCCGGTTCCCCGGCCTGTGCCCCTTGGGGCCGGAAGTGCAGGAGGAACTTTTCTTTGAACCAATTTGCCAAACGCTGCCTGAGTGCGGTGCCTGTGTTTTTCGGCATCACGCTCCTGGTGTTTTTTATGATGAATATGGCCCCCGCCACCATTGCGGACGCGGCGGGAGAGGGAGAGGCCTCCAGCGCGGCAAGAGCTGCCCTGGAGGCTGAACTTGGCTTCGACCAGCCCATCCCCCTGCGCTATCTCCACTGGCTGCAAGACCTGCTCCGGGGGGACCTGGGGACTTCTTACCGCACCGGCCAGAGTGTGGGGAGGATGATCGCCCAGCGCATGGGCCCCTCGCTGCTCCTCACCGGCACGGGTATCCTGTGGGCGGTGCTCCTGGGGGTGCCCCTGGGGGTGCTGGCCGCCTGGAAGCCCCACAGCGGTTGGAGCCGCCTGGCGGGGGGGCTGGCCCTGTTCAGCTTCAGCGCCCCGGGCTTTTTCCTCAGCTTGCTGGGGATTTGCCTCTTTTCCGTGAAGTTGGGCTGGCTCCCCGCCGCGGGGATGTACAGCGCGGGGACAAGCGGCCCCCTTTCAGACCTGCTGCGGCATCTGCTGCTCCCGGGGGCGGTGGTATGCCTGGGGAGCATAGGCAACCTGATCCGTCAGGCCCAGAGCGCGGTGGGGGAGGTGCTGGGGGAGGACTACATCCGCACCGCCCGGGCCAAGGGCCTGGGGGAGGGGGCGGTGGTGTGGAAACACGCCTTCCGCAACGCCCTGATCCCGGTGCTTACCACCGTGCTGAACCACATCCCCCACTTCATCGGCGGTTCCATGGTGGTGGAGCGGGTCTTTGGCTGGCCGGGGATGGGGAGCCTGCTGTTTACCTCGGTGAACAGCAGGGATTATACGGTCATTATGGGCGTCACCGTGGTGGTGGCCCTGGCGGTGCTGGGGATGAGCCTGCTGATGGACGTGGTTTACCGCCTGGTGGACCCCAGCGTGGAGTGGGGAGGTGGGAGGCCATGAGAAACGGCAGCTTCCGCCGCTTTTTGGGGGAGAGAAAGGCCCTAGCCGGGGCGGTGTTCCTCCTGGGGATGCTGGCCCTGGTGCTTCTGCTGCCCCCCCTTCTGGGCCAGGACCCAAACCTCACAGACCGGGCCGCCGGCTTTTGGGCCCCCCCCAGCCCGGAACACTGGCTGGGCACCGACGACACCGGGCGGGACCTCCTGGCCCGGCTGCTCCACGGGGGGCGGGTGTCCCTGCTGGTGGGTTTCGCCTCGGCGGGGCTCAGCGCCTTACTGGGCATCCCCCTGGGGCTGCTGGCGGGGTACAAGGGCCGGGGGTGGCAGTTCTGGATTATGCGGGCCTGCGACGTGGTCCAGGCCTTTCCCAGCCTGATCTTGGTGCTGTGCCTGGTGTCCCTGCTGGGGCCGTCGGTGTGGAACCTGATCTTCGTCATTGGTGGCCTGGGCTGGGCTTCGGTGGCCCGGCTGGTGTATGGCAGCACCTTGGCCGCCAAGAATAAGGAGTATGTGGAGGCCGCCCGGGCCCTGGGGGCCACAGATGGGGACATCCTCCTGCGGACCATTTTGCCCAACGTGGTGGCCCCGGTGTGGGCAAGCCTGCCCATGAAGGTAGGCCGGGCCATTTTGTGGGAGTCCAGCCTCAGCTTTCTGGGGGTGGGCCTGCGTACTCCCCAGGCAAGCTGGGGGAATTTGATGAACAGTGCCCTTGAGCTGGCCACCCTCACCGGACGGCCCTGGGCCTGGGTCCCGCCCGGGCTGTGCATCGTCACCACGGTGCTGGCCCTGCTGCTGGTGGGGGAGGGATTGCGGAGAAGTTTGAATCCCCGGCAGGGGCGATAATATCTTGCATCTCTCCCTGAAAGGGAGTAGAATGAAAGAATGATTTACTCTCGATTATCCCATCCTATCCATTAGAATATATATCAGACAGGGAGGTATTTTCATGAGAAAAACAAAGATCATCTGTACCCTAGGGCCTGCCACCGACGACCCCGCCATCCTGGAAGGGGTGATCCGAAGTGGTATGGACGTGGCCCGCTTCAACTTTTCCCACGGCACCCACGCCGACCACAAAAAACGCCTGGAATCCCTCAAGGCAATGCGAAAAAAGCTGGGCAAGCCTGTGGCGGCCTTGCTGGATACCAAGGGGCCTGAAATCCGCCTGAAATCCTTTGAGAAGGGGAAGGAGACCCTGGAAACTGGCCAGACCTTCACCCTCACCGCCCGGGAGGTGGTGGGCACCCATGAGATTTGCAGCATCAGCTACCGCAGCCTGCCCCAGGACGTGAAGGAGGGCACCCAGATCATGCTGGATGATGGCCTCATCAGCATGCGGGTCACCCAGGTTACCGACACGGACATCACCTGCGTGGTGGAGAACGGCGGCCCCATCAAGGACCATAAGGGGGTCAATGTCCCCGGCGTCCACCTGTCCATGCCCTATATGAGCCCCCAGGACCGGGACGACATCCTCTTTGGCATCCAGGAGGATTTTGACTTCATCGCCGCCTCCTTCTGCCGCTCTGCCCAGGACGTGATGGAGATTCGCCGCCTGCTGGATGAGCACCAGTGCAACATGCGTATCATTGCCAAGCTGGAGAACCAGGAGGGCGTGGATAACCTGGACGAGATTTTGGCAGTGGCCGACGGGGTGATGATCGCCCGGGGGGACATGGGGGTGGAGATCGACTTCACAGAGATCCCCGTGATCCAAAAGGAGACCATTGCCTATACCCTGGGCTGCGGCAAGCATGTGATCACCGCCACCCAGATGTTGGACAGCATGGTCACCAACCCCCGCCCCACCCGGGCGGAGATCACCGACGTGGCCAACGCCGTGTATGACGGCACCGCCGCGGTGATGCTCTCTGCGGAGACCGCGGCGGGGAAATACCCTGTGGAGGCCGTGGCCACCATGGCCGCCATCGCGGAGCGCACGGAAAACGACATCAACTACTATAGCCGGCTGAAGGAGATGATTCCGGATATGCGCCTGGGCATCGGCGGGGCCACCGCCCACGCCGCCTGCACCACCGCCACAGACACCAATGCCACCGCCATCCTCACCGTCAGCGCCAGCGGGGCCACCCCCCGGCTTATCAGCCGCTTCCGCCCGGAGACCCCCATCATTGCCTGCGTGATGGATGAGAAGATCCAGCGGCAGCTCTCCCTGACCTGGGGGGTCACCCCCCTGATTATGGACTATGTGAACTCCACCGACGAGATGATCGAGGGTTCCGTGCGCATTGCCCAGGAGGCGGGGCTGCTCCAGGACCGGGACATCGCCGTGGTCACGGCGGGGGTTCCCGCCGGCATTGCCGGGACTACCAATATGATTAAGGTCCACCTGGTGGGAAACAGCCTCATCACCGGGGCCGGGGTGGGAGATAAGGCGGCCAAAGGGGTTTTATGCGTCTGCCGCACCCTGGAGGACGTGAAGAACAAATTTCGTCCCGGAATGATCCTGGTGGTACCCCAGAGCAGGAATGAGTTCCTCCCCTATCTGCGCCAGGCGGAGGGTGTCATCACCGAGGAGAACGGCATGGGCAGCCATGCCGCCGTGGTGGGGATGAGCTTAGAGAAGCCGGTGATCGTGGGGGCCGTGGGGGCGACCCGGAAGCTCTTTGACGGCATGAAGGTCTCCATGGACTGCCGCCACGGCATCGTGCAGCGCTGGGCGGAGTGAGTCTTTGGGGCGGATCATTATGTGGAGGAGAGAGTTTATGAAATTTCTCGCAAACAAAAAACTCGCCACCCGTATCGGTGTGATCACATCGGCCATTACCTTAGGTGGGATGCTGCTGCTGTGGATCATCGTGTCCACCAATGCCGCGTCCATGGTCAAGAGCGATATCACCAACCAGATGACTGATGCTGTGGAGGCCCGGGCCGCCATCATCAACGAGTATGTGCGCTCGGCGGAGGAATACATGACCGCGTTCGCCCTGAGCAGTGAGGTCCATGATCTGCTCCTGGACCCGGGGAACCCTGGGCTGCTGGCCCGGGCCCAGAAGTATACGGAGGAATTCGCCTCCATCAAGGGGGTCTTTGAGGGCCTGTATATCGCCACGCCGGGCACCTATGTCCTCACCCACACCTCCCAGGGGGCCATTGGAATGACCACCCGGACGGGGGACTCCCTGGCTGCCTTCCAGGATACCATCCTGGCCCAGCAGCAGCTGACGAACCTGGGGATTATGAAGTCCCCAGGCACCGGCAGCATGATCCTATCCATGTACTACCCCATCTTTGATGGGCAGCGGTGCATCGGCTATGTGGGGGCCGGGGTCTATGCCAGCCACCTGATGGATGCTTTGCTGAATTTGAATATCAAGGGCCTGCCCAACAGCGAATACGTGTTCCTGAACGTGGACAGCGGCGTGTACCTATACCATGAGGACGACGCCCTGCTGAATACGGAGACCACAGATACCGGGTATCAGGAGATCATCCAGCGCATCCGTACCGAGGGCAGCACCGAGGCCAGTACATATTCCTACCGGGATGAGAACCGCACCAAGCAGCTGGTGGTCTACAAGTATTTGAAGGACCGGGGCTGGGTCTTTATGGTTCGGGACAACGCCACCGAGGTCTACGCAGCGGTGCTCAACGTGCGTATTCTGGTGGGGGTACTGTGCGCGGCGGTAGGCGTTGCGGTTATCCTGCTCACCCTGCTGATCCTGCGCCGGGAGAGCCGGGAGCTTATGGTGGTGGAACGGGCCATCGGCCGTCTAGGGGACCTGAACCTTTCAGCGGACCGGGAGCTGGAAATCTTTTATGGCCGTGAGGATGAGATCGGCATGATTGCCCAGACCACCCACCGGGTCTGCGGCTGCCTGCGGCAGACCATTGACGACGTGGGGCGGATTCTGGGAGAGATGGCCAACGGCAACCTTACGGTGGATGTTACCCGGAACCAGGACTATTATATCGGGGACTTCCGGCTGCTCCATGAGAGCTTGCGCTCCATCCACGCCAACCTGGTGCGGGTGCTGCGGGACATTACCCACGTGGCCCGGCAGGTGGACAGCAGTGCCGACCGGGTGTCCACCGGGGCCCAGGCCCTGTCCCAGGGGACCATCGAACAGGCGGCCTCCATTGACGGGCTGGTCACCAACGTGACGGCCATCACCAGCCAGATCCAGGACAGCTCTGTGCGCTGCGGCAGCGCCAGCAAGCTGGTGGACCAGGCTACCGGCTACGCCGCCGAGGCGGATACCAACATGGAACAGCTCATCGCTGCCACCCGGAACATCGACCGCTCCTCTGCCCAGATCGTCGCAGTCACCAAGGCCATTGAGGACATCGCGTTCCAGACGGGCATCCTGGCCCTCAATGCCTCGGTGGAGGCCTCCCACGCCGGTTCGGCGGGGAAGGGCTTCTCCGTGGTGGCGGAAGAGGTGCGCAGCCTGGCGGCCAAGTCCACAGAGGCTGCCCAGAACACCAACGAGCTCATCAAGCGCTCCATCCAGGACGTGAAAACGGGGACGGAGTCCACAGACCTGGCGGTGTCCACCATGCAGCGCATCAACGAGTGTATCCAGGCCATCAAGACCCTGATGGACGAGATTGCCGCCGCCAGTGTGCAGCAGTCGGAGATGATTGCCTTTGTGGAAAATGGCATCAAGGAGATTTCCACAGTGGTTCAGGCCAATTCCTCCGCCGCCAAGGAGAGTGCAGAGGTCTCCATGGAGCTCTCTGGCCAGGCCCGGAGCCTGAACAGCCTGATCGGACGCTTCCAGATTACATAAACCTTCCAGCTATGCAAAAGAGGGACTGTTACAACAGCCCCTCTTTTTCTGTGGGTTTTGGGTTGTGGTACGGCTTACCCTTCCACTGGGGTCCCGGTAAAGACCATCTTGGCGGCGATTTTGTCGCTGCCCTGGTTGAAGGCCTCTACATCCACCACAATCAGCTGGCGGCCCCGCTTGAGGACTTTGGCCACGGCGATGGCCTTGTCCGCCGTCACCGGCCGCAGGAGGTTGACCTTGCACTCCACGCCGATGATGGACTGCCCCTCGGGGATCACCGTCAGGGCCGCGTAGGCGCCGGAGGCCTCGCACAGGGCGCTGATCACGCCGCCGTGGAGCAGGCCCGTCTGTTGCAAAAGCTCCGGCCGCCGTTGGCAGGAGATCACCACACGGCCCTCCTGGGCCTCTTCCACGGTGAGCCCCAGGAGCTTGGCAAAGCTCTGGCTGTCGATCCCTTCCTGGACTCTGCGCATCATATCGTTCATCTCTGTTCGCCTTCCATCCTTCTGATTTGCCCCGCCAGGGCGGGGGATGTTGCTTCCATTTTACCATAGAAGGGGCGGAAAAGCCATATATTCTGCCCATTGTAGGGCGAGTTGTGCGGTGGGCTCTGACACACTGGCCTCCAGCCTTGTCTAGAGGGCAGAAAACCCCTTGACAAGCCCGGGGAAAGCTCCTATAATAGACCATCATAAACCCAAACTGGCCAAGACGGGAACTCGCCCGGCGCACTGCGGGCCCAGAGAGGGGAGCCTTTGGCTGTGAGCTCCCTGCCGCCCCCCGGAAGCGACACCATCCCTGAGCCGCCCACCGAGAGCGATAGCTGTTAGGCTGGGACGGGTCCGCCCGTTACAGCGGCAACGAAGCGGCGCAGTCTGTACAGGCGGCGCAAGCAGGGTGGAACCGCGAGATATGTACTATCCCGCCCCTGACTGATGCAGGGGCGGGATTTCTGCCTTTGCAGCCCCATCAATTTTATTTGGAGGAGAGATACCATGTCTGACGCTGCACTGTATACCTTTGAAAACCCCGAGTATAAACAGACCTATTGGCATACCTGTTCCCACGTCCTGGCCCAGGCCATGAAGCGCCTGCACCCGGAGGTGAAATTGGCCATCGGCCCCGCCATTGAGAACGGCTTCTACTACGATTTCGACACCCCCGAACCCTTCTCCGAGACCCAGCTAGAGGAGCTGGAAGCAGAGATGCGGAAAATCTGCAAGGAGAAGCTAAAGCTAGAGCGCTTCGAACTGCCCCGCGGCGAGGCCATCGCCTTTATGGAGGAGCGGGAGGAGCCCTATAAGGTGGAGCTCATCCACGACCTGCCCGAGGACGCCACCATCAGCTTCTACAAGCAGGGGGACTTCACCGACCTGTGCGCCGGTCCCCACCTGGATTCCACCGGGCGCATCAAGGGCAACGCCATCAAGCTCACCGCCTGCAACGCCGCCTATTGGCGGGGGGACTCCAACCGCCAGACCCTACAGCGGGTGTACGGCATTGCCTTCCCCAAGAAGGACGAGCTGGACGAATACCTGGAAAAGATTGAGGAGGCCAAGCGCCGGGACCACCGGAAGCTGGGCCGTGAGCTGGGCCTGTTCATGATGAGCGAGGAGGGCCCCGGCTTCCCCTTCTTCCTCCCCAAGGGTATGGTGCTGAAAAACACCCTGCTGGACTACTGGCGGGGCTGCCACAAGCGCTACGGCTATGTGGAGATCGCCACCCCCATCATCCTCAACCAGCACCTGTGGCACCAGTCGGGCCACTGGGACCACTATAAGGACAACATGTACACCACGGTGATCGACGAGGAAGATTATGCCGTGAAGCCCATGAACTGTCCTGGCGGGATGCTGGTGTACAAGAACGAGCCCCACTCCTACCGGGAACTGCCCCTGCGGGTGGCGGAGCTGGGCTTGGTCCACCGCCATGAGATGAGCGGCGCCCTCCACGGCCTGTTCCGGGTGCGCTGCTTCACCCAGGACGACGCCCACATCTTTATGACCCCCGACCAGATGAAGGACGAGATCAAGAACGTGGTGAAGCTCTTTGACGAGATCTATTCCACCTTTGGCCTCACCTACCAGATCGAGCTGAGCACCATGCCCGAGGACCACATGGGCGACGAGGCGGTGTGGCAGTTTGCGGAGGAGACCTTGCAGACCGCCATCACCGAGATGGGCAAGGACTTCATCATCAACGCCGGGGACGGGGCGTTCTATGGCCCCAAGCTGGACTTCCACCTCTCCGACTCCCTGGGCCGTACCTGGCAGTGTGGCACCATCCAGCTGGACATGCAGATGCCCGAGCGCTTCGAGCTGGAATACGTGGGAGAGGACGGGGAGAAGCACCGCCCCATTATGATCCACCGGGCCTTGCTGGGCTCCATCGAGCGCTTCATCGGCGTGATTACCGAGCACTTCGCCGGGGCGTTCCCGGCATGGCTGTCCCCGGTGCAGGTGAAGGTGCTGCCCATCACCGACCGGGCGGCGGAATACGCCGACAGCGTGGCGGCCAAGCTGGACGCCGCCGGGTTCCGGGCAGAGGTGGACCACCGCAACGAGAAGATTGGCAAGAAGATTCGCGAAGCCCAGCTGGAAAAAGTCCCCTACATGCTGGTGGTGGGGGACAAGGAGGCGGAGAGCGGCCAGGTGGCCGTGCGCTCCCGTTCCAAGGGCGATTTGGGGGCCATGGACTATGAGGCCTTTGCCGCCCAACTGAAAAAGGCCGTGGACGAGCGGCGTTTGGACAACGAACTGTAACAAGACCCGGCGCGCCCCTGGGGCGCTGGCAGAGGAGGAAGGCGTATGTTTTTAGAGACCAACCCGGAGGGGAAAATCCACCGCGAGCCTGCGGAGTACCACTTCGCGGACCCTGTGGGCCTGGGGAAGTACGCCCTCACTGTCCGACCCTCCCAGGGGGACCTGATCAAAGCGGAGCAGATGGAACCCGCCCTGCTGCAAGGGGGGCGCTACCGTCCCATCACCCTGGAGGGCCGCAACTACTTTGCCACCAAGGATTTCAATGCGTTCTTTAAGCATGTGGAGGAAAAGGGCATTGAGGCCACCGACCGGGGGATCATCATCATTGCCATGAACAAGCTTCGGGAGATTTTGTTGGAGAGTCCGGAGGTCCTGGACAACGCCCGCCTCACCGCGGATGGGCAGAAGCTGTACCTCATCAAAAATAAGCGGACGAATATTCAGGGATAAAGAATTGCCAAAAAGGCGGCGCTTCCAGTTGGAAGTGCCGCCTTTTTCAGTGGGTCAAAAAAGTAAGGGATGTGATTGGAGTTACCGTTTGAACCGCCGCACCATGCCCGATGCCAATTGGAGGAAATAACGGAACTCCTCCCGCCGGTGGTAGGCCAACAGGTAGCCCAGGTTCCCGGCCACCAGGCACACGGCGGCTTTCCCGCAGAACAGGACCATCCCGCTGCCGGGCAGCAGGGTGCAGAGGCACCACACCACCGCCCCTGTGGCTAGGGTGACCAGGGTGTTGACGGCGTATTCCTGAAAATAGCGCTTCACCGGGGCGTGGAAGCCATAGTGGAACAGCACCACCGGTTCGATCCAGAAGCAGGTGGTCATGGTGCTGATGAAGGTGCCCAGGAAGATGCCCGCCACCCCAAGGGGGATGGCCAGGGCGGCGGAGACGGCCAGGTTGATGAGGGATTCCGCAATGGGCTTGTGGCGGTCGTACCAGTAGAGGCCGTACGCATCCCGGAAGGTCAAGGTGGCCTCCCGCATCCCCGTTACATAGAAATTCAGGGCGATGAGGCAGACGATCTCCTGGCGGAAGAGGAAGGCCTCCCCCAGCCAGAGGTCGATGAAGGGGTTGAGCAGCACCGCCAGGCAGATGGCGGAAAAGCCAAAGAGCCACCCCCCCACGAAGTTGACCTTCCAGTAGACCGGCAGCGCCGCCTGCCCAGAGTCCTTGGTGGCCCCCAGGTTCCCCACGCTGGCGGTGAGGGAGCGGAAGAGCTGGCCGTAAGCGGTCTTGAGGCCGTTGGTGACCATCAGGTAGTTGGAATAGAGGCCCACGGAGATGACCCCCACGAAAGCGGAGATCAGCAGGTTGTCCGTGCCGAACACCACGATGCCCCCCACCCGGTGGGTGAGCAGGGCCTTGGTGTTGCGCAGGATGTCCTTCCTGGTCTCCTGGGGCAGGGGGGCCGGTGTGGCCTTTTTCAGGTAGGGATAGAGGCGGTTGGCCTGATAGGTGAGGATCAGGTTTTCCGCCAAGGTGGCCCCCAGCATGAGGCCCAGGTAGACGAAATAGTTGTGGGTCAGCCAGAGGAACAGGGCCTGGGCTAGGAAGAGGAGCATCTTCAGCCCATAATGGCAGGTAGAGGTGATATACTGCCGCTGGTCGGCGATGATTAGGGACTGTTTATAGACCCCGAAATAGGACAGCGCCGTGTTCAGGACGAACAGCATGTAGATGAGATAGATGTGGGGCAGGTCCGGCATGTCCCGGATCAGCACCGGCAGCAGGGGCGCTAGGGCGCAGCCCAGCAGGGCCACAATCCCCCCAATGCTCCAATACACCCGCCGGAACAGGGCCATGAGGGCGGTGATCTGGGCCCGGTCGTCCTGGGCCAGGGGCTTGTATAGGCTGTACGTGATGGCCCCGCCAATGCCCAGCTCTGCCAGGGAGAGCATGGTGAGGATGTTGGAGAAGGTGCCGTCCAGGCCCAGATATTCCTGGGTGAGCACCAGCACGAACACCTTTCGGGTGAGGAAGGCCACCAGAATGCTGGCGGCTTGGAAGAACAGGGCGAATTTGATGTTTCGCAGGGAATTTTCCGTTCGGGACATAGGGCCTCCAGTTATGCAGCAAAGGAACTCAGGGTGTGTTGCCCCTGGCGGAGCCCAGGGGATGCTGGCGCAGCAGCTGGTCATAGATGGCTTCCAGACGCTTGGCATTCTCCTGGATGTCGTGCCCGGCGGCGGCCACGGCCTCCCGGCCTTTCCGGCGGTCGTAGGAGAAATCCACCGTTTGGATGGCCTGGGCCCAGGGCTCTGGGGACTGGATGGAGAGATAGCGCAGCCGGTCCGTGACCTTGGCCTCCTGGGGCACCTGGTCCGAGGCCAGGCAGGGCAGGCCGGCAGCCTGGGCCTCCACCAGCACCAGACCCAAGCCCTCGTGGCGGGAGGGCAGCAGTAGCAGGTCAAAGGCCTGCATCCACTCCTGGGGGTTGTCCACCCAGCCCATGAAGCGCACATTGTCCAGCTTGTAGGCCTGGATCATCTCCTCCATGGTGCCGCGCAGCTCCCCTTCGCCCAGGAGGACCAAAACCGCGTCCTCCCGGAGCTGGTTCACCGCCCGGAGGATTTCCAATAAGAACTCCGGGTATTTCTGGTTGGTGAGGCGCCCCACAAAGCCCAGGACCAGCTTGTCCTGAAGGCCGTGCTGGGCCCGCAGGCGTGCCCGGGCCTCTGGGTCAAAGGCGAAGCGCCCGGCGTCTACGGCGTTGGGGAAGCGCTCAAAGCTGCTGCCCCCAAAGCCCCAGTGGCCTGCGTCCTGGGAGCAGGCGATGCGGCAGTTGCTGTTGCGCACCGCCAGGGAGCGCAGTAAGGTGGCTTGCAGCTGGGTCCGGGCCATGGCCAGGGAGTCCGCGCCGTGGAGGGCGTTGTGGGAGTGGACCAACTGGATGGGATAGCCCAGTTGTTTGGCGGCCTTGAGGAATTGCAGGTGCCAGACCCCAAAGGCATTCAAGTTATAGTGGATCCCCCCCTGGATTTCTGGGTGGGATGCCCAAAAGTCCATGGGGGAGAGGTAGCCGGGCTGGTCCTTCTCATAGAACTTATAGTATTGGCGGTAAACGTGCCCCCCCAGGGCTTCCACCTCCGCCTCATATTCGATGGCCTGGAAGTGGTGGCTCACCAGGAAGTCGAACTGGTACCGGGCGCGGTCAATGTGGCGGTATAGGTTTAAGATAACGCTCTCTGTGCCGTAGTAGCTGTCGCCCAGGCCAAGGTGCAAGATTCTGATCGGGTCCATGGACCGTTTCCCCCATTTCCTGATAAAAAAGAGAGCCGGGAGCCGGCTTTAGCCTGATCCAGGCGGCTCCGGTCCCCGACATGGTTTATGTTACCATGCCCCTCTGCCCCTGTCAAGGCTTTTCCCCGAAAGGCCCCGGAGGGCCCAGGAAGAAACAAGGGTATTGCATTCCCACCCTGTATTTGATATCATGGGACAAGCCCGATACACAATAACAATGGATACGGAAAGGAGCCGAGATCATGGAACTGAAAGGCACAAAGACCGAGGCCAACCTCTGGGAGGCCTTTGCCGGCGAGAGCCAGGCCCGCAACAAGTACACCTATTACGCCGCCCAGGCCCGCAAGGACGGCTATGAGCAGATTGCCGCCTTCTTCGAGGAGACCGCCGGCAACGAGAAGGAACACGCCAAGCTCTGGTTCAAGGAGCTGGGGGGCATCGGCACCACCGCTGAGAACCTCATGGCCGCCGCTGAGGGGGAGCACGAGGAGTGGACCTCCATGTACCAGCGCATGGCCAAGGAGGCCCGGGAAGAGGGCTTCCACCGCATCGCCGACATGTTCGCCGGGGTGGCGGAGATCGAGAAATCCCACTATGAGCGCTATTTGAAGCTGCTGGAAAACCTGGAAGCCAGCGAGGTGTTCAAGAAGGACGCCGTAAAGGTCTGGTACTGCCGCAACTGCGGCCATTTGGAGTACAGCAATGAGGCCCCCGAGGAGTGCCCGGTGTGTGGGCATCCCCAGTCCTTCTTCGAGGTCAAGGCCGACAACTATTGAGCAAGCCGGCGCCGCAAGCAAACGTCCGCCCTGGGACAGGCTGTCCAGGGCGGGCGTATTTTTTATAGCTGGATCGTGGAGTAGAACTTGACGGTGAAGCAGGTCCCCGCCCCCTCCTGGCTGGTTGCGCTGAGGATGCCGTTTTGCTTCAAAACCAGCTGGTTGGCCAAGGCCAGGCCCAGCCCCACGCTGTTGGGGGTGCTGTTGCGGCCCTTGTAGAAGCGCTGGAAGATGTGGGGGAGCTCCTCCTTGGGGATGCCCTGGCCGTTGTCCTGGATGGTGATGGTGGTGGAGAGGTTGTGGTGGAGCACGGAGAGGGCCACATAGCCCCCAGGGCTGTGCTCCACGCAGTTTTTCACCAGGTTGCTCAGGGCTTCCCGGGTCCACCCCCAGTCGCAGGACAGGGGGATGGGGCCGGGGCCATAGTGCCGGCGCAGCTCCACCCCCTGCACCTCGGCCAGTACCTCCACGGACTGGCACACGCTGTCCAGCAGGGCGCACAGGTCGCAGGGGGCGGGCTTTAATTCCAGGACATTGGCGTCCAGCTGGGAGAGGACCAAGAGGTTGCGGATGAGCCAGTTGACCTTGTTGAGCTGGGCCTCCACCTTGGCCACCGTTTCCAGCCGGGTTTCCTCCGCCAGCTCCGGGGTGCCCAAAATGTCCATCAAAATGCCCATGGCTGTTAGGGGTGTTTTCAGCTGGTGGGAGATGTCCGCCAAAAGGTCCGCCAGGTAGCCCTTCCCGTGGTCCGCGGCGGTGGCCTGGGCCCGGAGCTGGGTCACCAGCTTGTAGAGCTCGCTGTGGAGGATGCCCAGCTTCCCCTCCTGGCAGTGGTCCAGGGGGAGGATGTTGTCTTGGAGCTGGGTGAGCTCCCGGATCAGCCGGGCCAACTGGCGCTCCCGGCGCAGATGGGCCAGCAGTTGAAGGACTGCCAACACCACCAGCCCCAGGGCCAGCACCGGCACGGAGTTCAGCGCGAGGCCTGCCCCCAGGAAGAGGAGGGGGAGGGCCAGGGATAGCAGTTCCATACAGTCCCCCCTAGCCCAGCCGGTAACCGATGCCCCGTACCGTCTGGATGACACCCTCCCCCAGCTTTTCCCGTAAACGCTTTACATACACGGTGAGTGTGTTGTCGTTGACGTAGTCCCCGGCGGCGTCCCAGAGCTGGTTTAAGATTTGGCCCCGGGAGAGGAGCTGCCCACGGTTGCGCAGGAACACCAGCAGCAGCTTATACTCCATGGCGGTGAGCACCACCTCCTGGCCGTTCCGGTAGACCTTGCCCGTTTGCAGGTCCACCTGGTTGGCCCCCACCAGCACCGGGGCAGCTGCCCCTGGCTGGCCGGGGGTGCTCCGGCGCAGGACGGCCCCCATCCGGGCCAGGAGCTCCCGCACCCGGAAGGGCTTGGGGATGTAGTCGTCCCCGCCGGTTTCCAGGGCGCGGACGGTATTCACCTCGTCGTCGCAGGCGGTGAGGAAGAGGATGGGGGTGCTGCCCCTGGCCCGGATGGCGTCACAGACCTGGAAGCCGCTGCCGTCGGGGAGGCGGATGTCCAGGAGGCACAGGTCAAAGGGCTCCCCCCGTTCCAGGCAGCCTAGGGCCTCCCGGACGCTGCCGGCGGTGGTGACGGCGTAGCCCGCCTGGACCAGGGAGTAGCGCAGGCTGTCCTGGATGATTTCGTCGTCCTCTACCACAAATACTGTCATGGCCGTGCCTCCCTTCGGTGGTTGCCGTTGGTAGAATTATACACTATCCTGGCGGATACATTCAATCAAATTCTGTATCTTTTCCCGCCGGAAGCACAGCAGGGTCAGCAGCAGCACCGCCCCGGTGGTGAAGAGCAGGGCGAAGGCCAGCATCCCCCAGGGGAGGTGGAAGGCCAGGTGGCCGAAGAGCTGGCTGAGCAGGCGGTGGATCAGATAGATCAGCCCTCCAGAGAGCAGGGCGGAGAGAAGCAGCCCCTTCCCCAGGATGCCCAGGCATTCCAGCACCAGGGTGTTTTCCAGCTGCCTCTGGGTGGCCCCTACGGAGCGCAGCACGGCAAAATCCCGCCGCCGTTCCAGCATCCGGCCGTGGATGGCGTTCCACAAGTTCAGCAGGCACACCACCGAGGACAGGGCCACAAAGGCCACCAACAGCACCCGTAGGATGGCACAGAGGGATTGGGTGATGGAGAGGGGGTAGTCCGGGTCGTTCCAGGCGGAGAGATGCATTACCGACGAGCCCTCGGCGGATTGGCGCAGGTAGTCCACATAGTCCTCGGCCCCCTGGGCCAGTTGGATGTGCAGTTCTTCCGACAGCCAGTCCGCCAACTGCCCAAACCCCGCCCCCTGGGCCAACTGCTCTGCCGTCTGGCGGCTCAGCAACAGCCAGGGGGTGCCCCCGTGGACGGAGAAGAAGGGGCTGCACTGGTCGTTGTTGGCATACCCGGCCAGGGTGAGCTGGGCGGGGGCCGCCTGCTCCAAGGCAGCGTTGTACACCGTGACGGGGAAGCTGTCCCCGGGCAGGCAGGCGGAGGGCTGCTGGATGTCATAGTAGCGGTAGTGCCGGGGCTCCCGGAGCTCAAAGCCATAGCTGTCCGTGTCTAGCTGGACCTCGTTGAGCAGGATAGCCCCCTGGCCCTCAAACACCAGGGCCTGGTCCGCCCCGCAGCGCTTGGCGATTTGCCGGAGGGTTTCGTCGTCGGGGACCAGGAGGTTTACGGTGCAGTTGCGGTCCAGCACGTACTTTTGTTCCAAT
Source organism: uncultured Oscillospiraceae bacterium (assembly GCA_910584805.1). Taxonomy (GTDB): domain Bacteria; phylum Bacillota; class Clostridia; order Oscillospirales; family Oscillospiraceae; genus Evtepia. The sequence goes on along the minus strand of CAJUCB010000002.1, from coordinate 3,731 downwards.
TCCTCCCGGCTGAACCCTTGGCCCAGGTATTCCTCCGCGATGTCCAGGAAGGCGGCCCAATACTCCTCACTGTAAAAGCTGGTGTCCACATCCAGGGCAAACATGCTGCTGTACCACGGCTTGAGGGATGTCACCTCCGGCCGGGTTTCCAACGCCTGCTTCAGGGCGTTGTAGAAGGCGGGGCCGTCCTCGCTGCTGCGGTCGTAGTGGAGGATGCAGTCCCGCTCCTGGACTGCCACATCCAGGCTGACGGGGGCATCGGCTTTGTATTCGATGATGCCGATCACCTGGCTGACGCCGAAGGAGGCCACCGTCAGCACCAGGAGGAACGCCGTCACTGCCAGAAACAGGCTGCGCTGGTTCCGGCCCTGCCGGTGGAGGAAGCTGTGGGCCAGCATCCCCTCGGCGCCGCCCCGGATGTGGGTCTGGGCCCGGCCTTTCCGGGCCCGGAGGACATGGCCGCCCTGGATGCTGGCAATGGGGCCGATTTTGCCGATTTTCCAGGCGGGGAGGAAGGCGGAGAGGAGCACTGTGACCACACTGGCCAGGGCCACCGCCGCCAGGGCCTGCCAGGAGAGGGTCAGGGACACGGCGGGGGCCTCCTGCTGGATGCCCCCGTAGACCAGTTGGACCACATAGGGCTCCATAATCCGCAGCCCCCCGAGCACCACCCCGAACCCCGCCAGGATGCCCACAGGCAGGGCGGCCAACAGGAGGATACCCGCCTCAAAGTATACGCTGCTGCGCTTCTGCCGGGCGGTGGCCCCCACGGAGGAGAGCATACCCAGGTAACGGCTGCGCTCCCGGAAGGAGATGTTGAACACGTTGTAGATCAGCACCACCGACACCGCCAGAATCAGCAGCAGGAAGAACCCGGTCATTAGGTCTACCATCAGGTTCATGGTGCTGTCAGAGCTGTTGCCGGAGAAGGCCAGGAGAGAGTCATTGCTCTCCACGTTTTCCTCCCCCGCGATCTGCCACAGCAGAGACAGGGCCCCGGCGGGGGTGTCCCGGTTGGTGGAGGTCTGTAGGAAGAGGCTGTAGCTCTCTGCCAGAGCCAAGCTGTCCGGCTCCGCCAGGGTGAGGGCGGTGTAGCCGGCGGCATAGCTGGGCTCAAAGGAGGGGGGCTCCATAAAGCCCACCACGGTGTAGTGGCCCCGCTGGCCGGTCCACAATAGGTCGATGCGAAAGTCGTTGTTTTCCGGGAAGTGGGGGAAGGTCAGGGGCAAGTCCTTGGTCTCCCCCCGGGCGATTTCTAGGGATAGGGCGGGGAAATAGGTTTTGGTAGTGTCGGCGCCTGGGAGGCCGGTGATGCTGCGCTGGAAGAACCTGGCGTCAATAGAGTCCCCCAGTGTTACACCGCTGCCGTCTTTCAGGCAGGCGCTGCTTAGGAGGATTTCCCCACCGTTTTCCGGCAAGCGGCCCTCCGTAAGGCGGATGTTGTTCCAGGAGATGGCCTGGGGCTCATAGGCCTTGACATTGAGGTAGGGGCGCTCCGGGTTGGCGGAGGCGGGGAAGTCTGTGAGCCCCAGGGAGAGGGCGGCGGCGGTGCCGCTGACATAGGGCAGGGCTTCCAGCTCGGCCCGCTTCTGGGGGGTGATGTCATAGAGGGTGTAGTGCCACTTGCCGTTTTTCTGGGACGCCACCTCTTCCAGGTAGGTGATGGCGCTCTCGCGGCCCACAAATACGCAGGTCATCAGCAGCACGGTAAAGACGATGCCAAAGAAGGTGGTCAAGCTCCGCTTTTTGTTCTGGCGCATATATTGGCCGGTGACATAGTGGACGATATTTCTGGGCGCTCTGGGTCTCGTCATGGCTGCCCACCCCCCAGGATGCGGATGCGCTCATCCCGGGTGATGCGCCCGTCCTCCAGGCAGATCATCCGGTCGGCTTGCAGGGCGATGCTCTCGTCGTGGGTGATGAGCAGCAGGGTCTGCCCCAGGTCCCGGTTGGAGCGCTGGAAGAGGGCAATGATCTCCCGGCCGCTCTTCTGGTCCAGGTTTCCCGTGGGCTCGTCGGCCAGGACGATGGCGGGATGGTTGAACAAGGCCCGGCCAATGCTCACCCGCTGCTGCTGGCCTCCGGAGAGCTGGTTGGGCAGGTGCTGCCGCCGGTCAGTCAGGCCCATCTGCTCCACGATTTTGTCCAGCCGTTCCCAGTCCATCCCCCGTTTGTCCAGCAGATGGGGCAGGACAATGTTCTCCTCCACGTTCAGCACAGGCAGCAGGTTGTAAAACTGATACACCAGCCCGATCTGCCGCCGGCGGAAGATGGCCAGTTGGTCCTCCCTGAGGCTGTGGAGGTCGGTGCCGTCTAGGAACACCTTGCCGCCGGTGGGTTGGTCTACGCCCCCCAAAATGTGCAGCAAGGTGGACTTGCCGCTGCCAGAGGGGCCCACAATGGAGACGAATTCCCCCTTCTCCACAGAGAAGGATACATCGTCTAGGGCCACCACCTGGTTTTTCCCGCTGCCGTATACCTTTGAGAGATGTTCACAGCGTAAGATTTCCATACATGCTCGCTCCTTTCCGCCAGGGGTGCCCCCCTGGGGTTGATGGTCTCAGGATACACCGGCCAGGTGACGGGAGCGTGACTTGGCCGGTGACAGTTTTGTCATGTTGGGGGAAAGAAAAGGCCGCCCCGGTGGTGGGGCGGCGAGGATCACGTATCTTTATCCATGCTAAGCCGGCAAGTGTCCTGCCAGCGTTGACAACCCCGCCCAGTTTGTTATAATGATACCATATTATTTCCCAATATGGGACCCCGCCCCGGCGGGGAGACGAGGACGTGACACCCATGAAGATCATGGCAATTGACTATGGCGACAACCGCACCGGCGTGGCCCTCTCCGACGCCACCGGCTTTTTGACCGGCCGGACCTTTCTCATCAAGAGCCGCAAGCAGGACGCGGTGATCGAGCAGCTCTTGGCCCTGGCCCGGGAGCAGGGGGCGGAGGAAATGGTTTTGGGGCATCCCCTGAACATGGACGGCACCATCGGCCCCCGGGCGGAGAAGTGCCAGGCGCTGGCCCAACGGCTCCGGGCGCGGACGGACTTGCCCGTCGTCCTCTGGGACGAGCGGCGCACCACCGTGGACGCCCACCGGATTTTAGGGGAGCAGGGGGTCCGGGCCATCAAGCGGAAGGACAAGGTGGACGCTGTGGCGGCCAGCTTGATTTTGGAAGGGTATTTGGCGCGCAAGCGCATCCAGCGGGAACAGGAGGCTTTATGAACAAGGAAACACGTGAGCTGCAATTTCACATCCACTGCGGCCCTGGGGATGTGGGCCGTTATTGCATTTTGCCGGGGGACCCCGGCCGTTGTGCCGCCATCGCGGCGTATTTTGACAACCCCGTCCAGGTGGCGTACAATCGGGAGTTTAATATTTACACCGGGACCCTTCTGGGGGAGAAGGTCAGCGTCTGCTCCACGGGCATCGGCGGCCCCTCCGCTGCCATTGCCATGGAGGAGCTGGTGGCCATCGGGGCGGATACCTTTGTGCGCACCGGCACCTGTGGGGGCATTGCCCTACAGGTCCAGAGCAACGATTTGGTGATTGCCACCGGGGCAGTCCGCCAGGAGGGCACCAGCCGGGAATACGCCCCCATGGAGTTCCCGGCGGTGCCGGATTACCAGGTGCTCACCGCCCTGGTGGACGCGGCCCGTGCTATGGGGGCCTCCTGGCACGCCGGGGTGGTCCAGTGCAAGGACTCCTTCTACGGCCAGCACTCC
>CAJUCB010000001.1:46194-79657 GCA_910584805.1 uncultured Oscillospiraceae bacterium | reverse complement strand
ACAAGACGGCCAAGAGAGACGCAAGCCCTCTTGACCGCCTGTTGTTTTCATTTCTGACACTATGCCGGCTTCGCCGCCGGTTTTGGCTAGGGCCTGGGGCGTTCCCCTCTGGCACTGAGGATGTTATAGACCATCACGCTGACAAACACGATGGCGCCCCCCAGCAGGGACAGGGGGGACAAAGTCTCCCCCACCACCACAGCCACCAGGATGGGATTGAGCACCGGCTCGATCCCTGTCACCAGAATGGCGGTGACGGGCTTCACATACTTCACCCCTGTGGTGAGGCACACATAGGCCAGGCCCAACTGGAACACCCCCAGGATGATGGCATAAAACAGGGTTCCCCTGTCAAACTGGGTCTCCTGGACCAGGGCGGGCAGGCCGATGAGGGCCCCAATGCTCTGTCCCAGGATGGTGGCCCAGAGGGCGTTGCCGCCGGGGAGCTTGTTGGTGAGGAACACCAGGGCATAGGATACCCCGGACAACACCGCCACCGCGTCCCCCACAAGGCGGCCGCTGCCCAGGCTATCCAGGAAGAAGCAGAGCACACCCCCCACGATACACAGGCAGGCAATGACATCCAGCCCCTTGGGCCGCTCATGGAACACCAGCCAGGTAAAGAGGAGGATGAACACCGGGGCCACGGTGAATTGGAGCAGCACCGCGCCGCCTGCCGTGGTCAGCTTGGTTGCCACGGTATACAACACGGTGGCACCACACACCCCCACCATGCCCACAAGCACACCAGGGGTCAGTTGGAAGCGGTTGCGGGTCAGTTTGGCAAAGCCAAAGAGGATACACACAGAGATGATACTGCGAAAGCTATTGATGGATAGGGGGTTCCAGGGGATTTGCTTGACACATACACCGCCAAGGCTCAAAAGCAGGGCACAGGTGAGCATGAGAATCAGACCCTTTTTGTTGTTCATACCAAACATCCTTTCTCTCCTGCCCTGCTGTCCAGGGCAGTTAGTTGACAGCAGCCAGGGCCCCTTCCAAGTCCCCTTGGATATCCGCCGGATCCTCAATGCCCACAGACAGGCGGATCAGGTCTGCATCCACCCCGGCGGCCTCCAACTCCTGGTCGGACATCTGCCGGTGGGTGGAGGAGGCGGGGTGGAGCACACAGGTCTTGGCGTCCGCCACGTGGGTGGCGATGGAGGCCAGCTTCAGCCCGGCCATAAAGGTTTCCGCCCCGGCGCGGCCTGCCTTCAGGCCAAAGGCCACCACACCGCAGGTCCCTTTGGGCATATACTTCTGGGCCAGGGCGTGGTTTTTGTCCCCTGCCAGACCGGGGTAGGACACCCAGGCCACCTTGGGGTGCTTCTCCAAATACTGGGCAATCTGCTGGGCATTGGCGCAGTGCTGGGGCATCCTGAGGTGCAGGGTCTCCAGCCCCACGTTGAGGAGGTAGGCGTTCATGGGGGCGGGGGAGGCCCCGAAGTCCCGCATGAGCTGCACTGTGGCCTTGGTGATGAAGGCCCCCTCCAAGCCGAAGCGCTCTGTATAGGTCACCCCGTGGTAGCTCTCGTCGGGGGTGCACAGGCCGGGGAACTTGTCGGGGTAGCGGGTCCAGTCAAACTTCCCGCTGTCCACAATGGCCCCCCCCACGCAGTTGGCGTGGCCGTCCATATACTTGGTGGTGGAGTGGGTGACGATATCCGCCCCGAAGCGGAAGGGCTGGCAGTTGATGGGGGTGGGGAAGGTGTTGTCCACAATCAGCGGCACCCCGTGGCTGTGGGCGGCCTGGGCAAACTTTTCAATGTCCAGGACGATGAGGGCGGGGTTTGCCAAGGTCTCCCCAAACACCGCCTTGGTGTTGGGCCGGAAGGCGGCGTCCAGCTCCTCCGGGGAACAGTTGGGGTCCACAAAGGTGAAGTCAATGCCCATGCGCTTCATGGTCACGGCGAAGAGGTTGAAGGTCCCCCCATAGATGGTGGTGGAGGATACCACATGGTCCCCGGCGGAGCAGATATTGAACAGGGCGAAGAAGTTGGCGGCCTGGCCGGAGGAGGTCAGCATGGCGGCGCTGCCCCCTTCCAGGGCACAGATCTTGGCGGCCACCCGGTCCGAGGTGGGGTTTTGCAGGCGGGTGTAGAAGTAGCCCGCGGCCTCCAAGTCGAAGAGGGCGCCCATGGCGGCGCTGCTGCCATAGCGGAAGGTGGTACTCTGGATGATGGGAATGTTCCTGGGCTCGCCGCTCTCCGGCACATAGCCGGCGTGGAGACAGTCTGTTCCCTGCTGATAGTTGCGCATAGCCGAAAACCTCCTGAATATGCTTTTTTAATATAGGATGAGCTATTATACGCCTTTCCGCACCCAGGGTCAAGCACCTCTTTTTCCACTGTTTTGATGATACCACAGCCGCCCCCAAAGGGCCATGGCAGCCCCCTGGACAGTTCATACCAGAGCCCTGCCAGTTTTACCAGTACACTGCTAGAACTTGCCGCCCACCTGCCGGGGGCCAACGCAAAAACCGCCCCCAGGCCATGGGCCCAGGGGCGGCATACTCACTGCATACTGATCTGTCCAAAGATCTGCAAAATATCGTCGGTGGTGGTGGCGGCTTTCTCCTCCCCTGCCCGGTCCAGGGCGATCTTGCCCCGGTCCAGCATCAGCAGCCGGTCCCCGTACTCCACGGCGTAGCGCAGGTTGTGGGTCACCATCAGGGCGGTGAGCCGCTTCTCCCGCACCAGCTTCCCGGTGAGGACCATGATAGCCTCGGCGGTGCGGGGGTCCAGGGCGGCGGTGTGCTCGTCCAGGATGAGGAATTGCAGGGGGGTCAGGGTGGCCATCAGCAGGGCCACCGCCTGGCGCTGGCCCCCGGAGAGGGCCCCCATCTTCACATCCAGCTTATCTTCCAGGCCCAGCCCCAGGCCAGAGAGCTCTTGGCGGTAAAAATCCTGGCGCTTGCGGTTGATGCCCCGGGTGAGGCCAAAGCCCTTACCTTTGTTGTCCGCCAGGGAGAGGTTCTCCAACATGGTCAGGTTGGGGGCGGTGCCCAGGGAGGGGTTCTGATACACCCGGCCGATGGTACCGTAGCGCTGGAAATCCTTCAACTTCCGCAAGCTCTTCCCGTCCACCACCACGTCGCCCCCGTCCATGGGGATGCTGCCGCAGATGATGTTCAGCAGGGAGGTTTTCCCGGAGCCGTTGCTGCCCACGATGGAGACGAACTGGCCATCGGGCACGCTGAGGTCGAAGCCGTCGAAGAGGGTCATCTCGGTGACGGTCCCTGGATTGTAGACCTTTTTCAGGCCGCGGATCTCAAGCATGGATGATCTCCTCCCCTTTCCGTCCCGCCAGCACCAGCACCAGCAGGAACAGCGCGGCGGTGATAAATTTGAGCATGTTGGCCGGCAGGCCCAGATTGATGGCAATTTGGATGCAGAACTTGTACAGGATGCTCCCCAGCAGCACCGCCGTGGTCCCCTGGGGGGTGGCCAGGACCCGGAGGACAGGGACCTTCCCCATCCCCTGGGCGGGCTTGGAGCTGGTGAAAAAGCGCACGATGGTCACACCGATGATGACGGTGGCCAAGCCGAACACCACCTGGCCGATGCCCATGACGGCGGAATAGCTGCGCTGCTCCTGGGCCAGCACGCCGCCGCACAGGGCCACCAGGGCGTTGGCCATCACCACGCCCAATATCTTCATGTTGCCCTTGTTCTGGGCCAGGGTGGTGACCAGGGTGCTGTTGTCCCCCACCGCCCGGAGCAGCAGGCCGGACTTGGTGCGGAAATAGGCGTCCAGGATCAGCTTCACCACCACCGCCAGCACCAGGGAGACAATAAGCTTCCGGGCCGAGAGGGTCAGGCCGCCAAAGAGGCCCATCACCGGGGCGGAGGTAAAGATGGTGTCGGTGCCCCGGTCCACGGTCTGGTTGGAGCCGCCGATGAGCAGGTTAATGGAACTCAGGGCCGTCATGGTGATGATCCCGGCCAGCAGGTCCCGCACTCCCAGGCGCACGTGGATCAGGCCGGTACACAGCCCCGCCGCAGCCCCCGCCAGGGTGGCACACACCAGGGTGAGCCAGGGGTTCATCCCCCCGATGAGGAGCACCGTGGTGACAGCGGCCCCCAGGGGGAAACTGCTGTCCACGGTGAGGTCCGGGAAGTCCAGGACCGAATAGGTGATGTACACCCCATAGGACAGCAGGGCATAGATCAGGCCCTGGGTCAGGGTGGAGGAGATCAGGTCAAGCATGGGGTTCCGCTCCCTTTCTGTCTGAGCAAAGATTCAAGGTTTCGTCCACCTGTTTCAGCCGGTGGCAGCGTGGAGAGGCAGCGCCTTTAGGCGTTCACCACGTCCTGGGCCTCCGCCTTCACCTCGTCGGGCAGGGTCAGGTTCAGCTGGGTCACAACCTCGCTGTTGATATACAGGGCATAGTTCTCAATCACCTCATAGGGGATATCCTGGCAAGCCGCCTCCCCCTTGAGGATACGGGCAGCCATCTTGCCGGTCTGGACCCCCAGGGCCACATAGTCCAGGCCCGCGCCGCCCACGCAGCCCAGCTTCATCTGTTCGATCTCGGAGCCGTAGACGGGGATGCCTGCGTCGTTGGTCTTTTCCAGGATGGAGCCCAGCACCCCCACCACGTTGTTGTCGGTGAGGTTGGACAGGCAGTCCACCTTCCGGTTGATGAGGGTATCCACCGCCTGGGTAACCTCAGACTGGGCGGTGACGCCGATGGCGTCGATGGTGAAGCCGTACTGGTCTGCCAGGTCCTTGTAGACCTCCACGGAGTAGAGGGAGTTGGCCTCGCTGGTGGTGTAGATGATGCCCACGGTCTTGGCCTCGGGCTGAAGGGCCCGGATAAGCTTCAGCTGCCCCTCCACCGGCAGCACGTCGGAGGTGCCGGTGATGTTGCCGGAATCCAGCTTGGCCCCCACAGGGTCGGTGATGGCGGTGAAGATCACGGGGATGTCCTTGTCCTCGGCGGCGGCGTAGCAGGCGGTGGCGGAGGGGGTGGCGATGCCCACCATCATGGCGGCGTCCTCGGCGGAGAAGGCCTGGCCAATCTGGATGGCCATGTTGTCGTCAAAGCCGGCGTTTTGGTAGTCGATGGTGTAGTCGGTGCCCTCTTCCAGCCCCGCTTCCTTCAGGCCTTGGAGGAAACCCTCCCGGCAGTTGTCCAGGGAGGCGTGCTGGCCGTACTGGCTGATGCCGATGATGGCGGGCTTGCCCTCTGTCTGTCCGCCGCCGTCCCCTTCGGCGGGGGTGCCGCAGGCGGTGAGGGAGAGGCCCAAGGTCAGGGCCAGGGCTGCGGTGAGCAGCTTCTTGCTTTGCTTCTTCATGTTTGTTACGCTCCTTTTCTTTTATCCAATGCTTTGCCCCCGGTGGGGGCGCTGTCTTGTTGATGGCGCGGTGGGCAACAAAAAAAGCCCTGCTCCACTCGTTTCACAACGAAATGGGACAAGACTGACTCCTGCGGTACCACCCAACTTGGCGCATAGCGCCCGCTCTTTTCACGTACCATCATACGTGCCGCCCGGATAACGGGTGCGGTCCCCGTCGGTCACTACTGAACCGGTGGAGCACCGGCGTTCGTTCCGCCCTCGTAAGGCCATTCCTCCCCTGCGGTCCCGCCGCGATCCCACCACCCGCGGCTCTCTGAAGGGTTAAACAGAGACGTACTATTCTTACTCTCAGGTTTTGTTCCTTGTTTACTTGGCTCTCATCATAGCACGATGGGCGGGGCCCGTCAATGGTCAGCTTGCACAAATTCTTTGCACCGCCACGCCCTTCCCGGCCCCGCCAGCCCCCGTTACGCCTCCGGGGCCGCACTCTTCTGCATCAGGTGTTCCAGGCTATAGCCGGCTAAGAACTCCTGGACCACGTCTTCCAGCTCCTGCCACAGGGGGAGGCTGGCGCACTGGTCCCGGCGCAGGCAAGGCTCAGCATTCTCCTCCAAGCAGGCCACCGGGGCCAGGCTGCCCTCTGCCGCCTGGAGGATCTCCCCGGCGCTGCACTCCGCCGCCGGACGGGCTAGGCGGTAGCCGCCGCCCTTGCCCCGCATGCCCACAGCCAGGCCTGCTGTCACCAGGTTTTTCATGATGGCCTCCAAGTATTTTTCCGAAATCTCCTGGTTCTGGGCCACCTCCTTCAGGGAGATATACCCCTCCTCCTGGCGCTGGGCCAACTCAATCATCACCCGCAGGGCATAGCGGCCTTTGGTGGATATCATCATAGTACGTGTCTCTCCTTAAAAAATCCGTCGAAAATGCGGGGACGCTGTCCCCGCATTCGGTCTTATTCTATATTGTTCCGGTATACCAGATAAAAATACAAGGGAGATAGTATCACGAACTACCTACTTTGTCAACAGGATTTTTCATGGGCTACTGGTCGTCTGGCCACATACCATCAAATTAACCTCTCATACGCCTGCTTTCCGTGAAAAAAACGCAGAACCTGTACGCTTCGATCCACTTCCCTGACTTTGTAGATCATGATATAGTTCTTGATCCCCGCTTTTCTGTACCCCAACCTGCGCAGGCGGGCAGCCCGGCACAGGATGTGGTCTAAGTCCTGGGCAGCACGCTGGGTTTCAACAATCTTATATGCCATATTTCTCTCTCAAGCTCTTCAGATCCCCTCGGGCATCCAGGGTCCTCCCTTGCTCCAAGTCCTCCTCCGCCTCTGCCAGCTTTTCATAGACGTCCAGAAGGCAGAGTTTTTCCTCATAGGCCTGCATACTCATAATGACCATGTCCCCATATCCGTTCTTGGTTACATAGATGGGATCATTGGACTCCTGGCACATCTGGGAGATTGTGGCCGTGTCCTTCAAATCACGGATGGGAATAATACGCGGCATAGTATCGCCTCCCTTGTGTCCCAATTATAGCATAATTATATCACAAACACAAGGGCCTACCCCGTTCACTGGACTTCCACTTCTTCCTTCTGCTCTGATATCACCGGCTCCTCCCCCGCCCCAGCGGGCAAGCTGGGCGCCCCCGCCTCCAAGGCCGGGACGGGCTTCCCCCGCCAGCGCCAGCTGGTCTTATGGAACAGGGGTTCGCAGACGCAGAGGATGGCCGGCATCAGGAAGATGCTCACCAGGGCAGAGATCAGGGCCCCCCGGGCCAGCATAATGCAGATGGCCCCGATGAGGTCGATGGAGGACACGAAGGACACCCCCAGGGTGGCGCAGAAGAGCACCAGGGCGCTGGTGACGATGGAGGCGTCGGAGGCACTGGCGGCCACCTGGATGGCCTCCTTCCGGTCCAGCCCCTTCCGCAATTCCTCCTGGAAGCGGGAGGTCATGAGGATGGCATAGTCCACCGTGGCCCCCAGCTGGACGCAGCTGATGATGGTGGGGGCGATAAACGGCACCTGGGCCCCGGTGAAGTAGCTGCACCCCTGGTTGATGAAAATCGCCAGCTCAATGGTGGCCACCAGCACCGCCGGGATGGTGAGGGAGCGGAACACCACGGCGATGATGAGGAAAATCGCCGCCACGGAGATGTAGTTGGTCACCTGGAAGTCCACGGCGGAGGTGTCGATGAGGTCCCGGTACATGGCCCCCTCCCCGGTAATCATGGCCTTGGGGTCCACCGCGTGGAGGACAGCGTTCATGGCGTCCAACTGCTCTGACACCTGGTCTGTGGCGGGGGCGTAGCTGGAATTGATCATCATCAGCTGCCACCCCTCCTGGCGGAGCATCTCCTTCACGGCGTCGGGGATGAAGAAATCAGGGATACCCACCCCCAACATACTGTGGTAGGACACCACGGAGGTGATGCCGGGTATCCCCCGGAGCTGTTCCTCCAAGTCCGCCATATCCGTGGCGGAGAGGTCGTCCCGGAGGACCACAAAGTGGGAGGTGGCCATGTCGAAGGCGTCCTTGAGCTTCTCATTGCTGACGATGGAGGGCAGGTCCCGGGGGAGGGATTCGTCCAGCTTGTAATAGATGTCCGCGTGGTTCTGGGCGTACACCGACGGCAGGAACAGCAGCAGCGTCAGCACCGCCAGGGGGACCCGGCCACGGAGGATTCCCCGGTTCAGGCGGTCAAAGGAGGGGATGAGGGTCCTGTGCTTGTGCCTGTCGATGCGCTGGTCAAACACCAGCACCAGGGAGGGCAGCACCAAAACCACCGTGGCCACCCCCAGCACCACGCCCTTGGCCATGACAATGCCGATGTCTCGGCCCAGGGTCAGGCGCATGAAGCACAGGGCCAAAAAGCCCGCAATGGTGGTGAGGCTGCTGCCGGAGAGGGCCCGGAAGGCCGCCTCAATGGCCTTGGCCATGGCGTCCCGCTTGTCGTCGTAGTGGCGGCGCTCCTCCTCGTAGCGGCGGTAGAGGAAGATGGAATAGTCCATGGTGACCCCCAGTTGGAGCACCGCCGCGATGGCCTTGGTGATGTAGGAAATCTCCCCCAAGAAGAGGTTGCTGCCAAAGTTATACACCACCGCCAGGCCGATGCTGGCCAGGAACACCAGGGGCAGCACGGTAGATTCCAGGGTAACAGACATGGCCCCCAGGGCCAGAAGCACCGCCAGGCCGACAAAAAGGGGCAGCTCACTGTCCATCACATCCCGGGTGTCCTTGATGACCACGGAGAAACCCGCCAGGAAGCACTTCTCGTTGCACACCCTGCGCACCTGCTCAATGGCCTCCATGGTCTCGTCGGAGGCGCCGGCGTGGTCGTATTGGATCAGCATCATGGTGGCCTCCCCGGAGAAGAACAGCTCCCGGAACTCGGCGGGGATCATATCCACAGGAATCTGGATGCCCACCAGGTTGCTGATCCACACGGCGTTGGACACCCCAGGGACGGCCTTGATGTCCTGCAAGAGGCGGTTGGTGTAGCCTGCGGGCATATCCTCCACAATGAGCATACTGGTGGCCGCCATGTGGAAGGGCTCCTCCAAAAGCTGTTCCCCCTGGGAGGAGGGCAGGTCCTGGGGCAGGTAGGAGAGGATATCGTAATTGATCCGGGTGGCCAGGAAGCCCAGGGCTGAGGGGATCAGCATCAGCAGGGCAACCAGCAGCACCAGTTTGGGCTTCCGGGTGAGTTTATGGGCAATCTTTTCTACCATGTGGTCTCCTTCCCCTCAGCGGAAGATGCTGGCAATGGCGTGGCCGAAATCCTGGAACATCTGGCCGATGCGGCCGAAGAAGCTGCTGCTCTTGGATTCTGTCTCCGTCTGCTCCTCCGCCGGTTCCTCCACCTGGATCTCCTGGGTGCGGATGAGCACCTGGACACTGGCGGGGGCGGGGTTCCGGGGGTCGGTGAGGGAGACGGGCTGGGCGTTGGCGTCCATGAGCAGGAGGTTGTTCTTCTCCCCGGTGTACTCCTGCCAACTGTCCTCAAGGATGCCAGTGAGGGCGTTTTTCCCCCGCTTCACGTCGCTGGTGGCTCCCATGGCCTTGGCGGCCTGGCGGAGGCTGGCGGCGATGCCAGACAGGCTCTGCTGGGTGCCCGCATCCAGTTGGACGCCGGTGGTTTTTAACAAATCCTCGGCGTTGCCCAGGAGGGTCTCCGTGTCCGTCACTGTGGCGGCGGCGGTGGTGCTGAGACTGCCCAGGTTCCGCAAGCCCTCTTGGAGCACCGGCTCATAGGCGTTGAGCACCTGGCGCAGGGCATCGGCATCGTCCAGGATGGCCTGTATCTTCCCTGACGCCTGGCGCAGGGCGGCGGAGAGGTCTGTGGCGCCGTCCACCAGCTTCACCAACTCGTCCAACTGGCCGCATAACTTTGCCAGGTCCCCCGCCACGTCCCCAGCGGCATTGCTGGCATGCTTCACCGCGCTGAGCACATCCGAAATTTGTTTCTGAATCCGGTCCAGCTTATCCAGGGCCCCGTTGATCTGGCCTAGGACCGCCTCCACAGCCTGGCGGATTTCCGGCGGGATGGTCTCCGGCAAGCTGGGCAGGCTGGGGCGGGGCGGGGTGGAGAGGCTCACAGACGGGATGTCGTTGAGGGCTTTTTCCAGGCGTTCCAAACTGCCCTGCATATCCGCCCCACTGCGCAGCAGGTCCTTCACGTCCCCGGCCCCATTTTCCAGGGTTTTCAGGGCGGTTTCCATGTCCTGAAGCTGCTGCTTCAGGGAGACGGTGGTATCGGTCAGCTCGTTCAGCACCCCGTTGGCCTCCGTCACCGTCTGGCTGAGCTGTTTTACCCGCTCCTCCACTGGTGTCAGGGCTTCCGCCACAGCGGTGAGGTCCCCCCGGAGGGTATCCGTCCCCTCATAGAGGGTCCCCTTGCCGTTGGAGAAGGTCTGCCGGGCCTGGTTCAACTGGTCCAAGCCTTGGGCGGAGGCATTCAGCCCCCCTTGCATGTTGCCCATGGCGTCCAGCAGGCCGTCGAGGCTGCCGGATATGTTCTGGTAGTCCCGTTCGATATCCTCCTTGCGCTGGCCGATTTCCGCCACGTCCTCCAACTGGGCCAGGGTGGCGGGGACCATCAGGAAGGTCATGCCCCCAAAGGAAAAGTCGTTGCTGCCCACCCGGATGGTATAGTGCCGTTCCTCCCCAGGCAGGGCCACAAAGAGGACTGTGCGCAGGTTGCCCACCAGCTGCACCTGGGCCCCGGGGGCTTCCAGGGAGAGGATATCATCCTGGTTGAACACCGCCATGGCCTCCAAGGTGTAGTTGTTCCGGGCGTAGTCCGCCGCAGAGGGGTTGGGGAGAATATCCACTTGGAGCTCCACCACCCCCTGCTGCCCCGCCAGGTCCTCGGCCCGGGTGGGGACGCCGTTGAGGGTATAGTGGAGGGTGATACTCCAAGGGAGCTGGGCAAAGGGGGCCTGGGTGCGGCCCTGGAAATAAAAGTGATCTGGGGCACCGTCCTCAAAATGGAAGGTGGTGCCATAGTCCCGGGTATCGGCAGGTGTGCCGTCGGTGAGGTTCACCACCTCGTCGTAGGCGCCATAGTCCGTGATGGCCTCCGCCCCATGGAGGGCGTAGCTCTTCACCACGCTGCCCTCCTGAAGGTTTCCGTAGTAGTCCAGGGTGGCGTAGTAGGCCTCGTCACAGCTGGGGGCCACGCCGTCCCCCACGGCGGCAGCCCAGGGGACACAGGACGCCCCCAACACCAGAGCCAGGGAGAGGGGCAGGAGCTTTGTATGGGGTTTCCTCTTCATGGTCAGATTACCTCCAAATCATCAACATCAGTTGATTAAAAAGTTTTTGTTGATTTATCATGCTGTGTTGATTATAATAAAGCCAAGGCATCCAGTCAATAGACAAAAGAGGGCAACTGCCCAAAGGGAAAGAGGCACAGTGCTATGGCAAAAAATTCTGACGACCGCCGGGCCCGTCGTTCCCGCAGGCTGCTGAAAGAAAGCCTGCTGGTACTGATGAAACGCAAAGCGTTTTCCCAAATCTCTGTGCGGGACGTCACCGACGAGGCGGACATGAACCGGGGTACCTTTTATCTCCACTACACCGGCACGGTGGAACTGCTGCAAAGCCTGGAAGCGGACCTATTGCAGGAGCTGGAAGCCCTCATCGACGCCCACCTCCAAGAGACCGTGGACCGCGGCAGCGTCCGGCCCCTGCTGGAACCCCTGCTGGACTTTGTGGTGGAGCGGCAAGAGACCTGGGCGGTGCTCCTTGACGAGGACGACGCCAGCGGCATCAGCCAAGGGCTCCAACGTCTGATCCGAAAAAAGGGGGCGGGGGTGGTGGAGACCTGGTTCCATCCCCAGAACTCCCAGCTGGGGGACTACCTGCTGACCTTCCTGGCCTGGGGCTTCATTGGCCTTTTGAAGGAGTGGTTCGCCCAGGACATGGCCCTGCCCCAAGAGGAGCTCATTGCCGCTGCCCAGCGCCTGGCCGACGGGGCCACGGCGGGGCTGTTCCCCAGAGCATGAGAGAAAGGAGCTGCTTTTATGACATCCGCCACCCGCGCCGCCATCAAAGGGGCCTTCCTCCAACGCTTGGAGGAACACCCCATCGGGGACATCACCGTGAAGGACATCGTCCAGGACTGCGGCCTAAACCGCAACTCCTTCTATTATCACTTTAAGGACATCCCCACCCTCCTGGAAGAGATCGTGGCCGAACAGGCCGCCGCCCTCTTGGCCGCCCAGGGTCCCCGCCCCTCCCTGCCAGACTTCTTGGACGGCCTGGTCTCCCTGGCCTTGGACCACCGGCAAAAGCTCCTGCACATCAGCCAGTCCACCCACTGGCCCCTCTTTGCCCAGCACCTGTTAAAGCTCTGCCGCCAGGTGGTGGAGAGCTACGCCACAGCGGCCTTCGGCCCGTCCAGCCTGCCCCCGGAGGACCAGGAGGTCCTGCTGCGCTTTTATCAAACCGCCTGCTTCGGCCAGATCATCGCCTGGCTCAGCGAGGGGATGCGGGAGGACCTACGGCCCCAGCTGCGGCGGCTGTGCCAGTTGGGGACCCAGACCACGGCAGAGCTTTTCCGTCAGGGGGCCCTGGAACACGCTAACGCAAAATAAAACAAAATTTCTGAAAAAATGTCTTGACAAATCCGCACATATCAGCTAGAATAGGATTCGCTCCACAAGAGAGGGACGATTAGCTCAGCTGGTATGAGCATCCGCTTGACGTGCGGGAGGTCACAGGTTCAAGTCCTGTATCGTCCACCAGAAAAAAGCCTTGAAACCATTGTGTTTCAAGGCTTTTTTGAAGATTGGAGGCCCCCCATGACAGAGAAAACCTTACCCGCCTGCCCGGTGGAGACCACGTTAGCCCTCATCAGCAGCAAGCGGAAGGTACCAACCCTCCGGGACCTGCTCCCCGGTGCCAAGCGCTGGGGGGAGGCCTACAAAGCCCAAAACCTCTGAACCCTTCCGCCCTTCATGGTTTTTCTCCCCCCACTTTGGGTACAATGAACCCAAACACCAAAGGAGGGGAACCATCATGTCAAGCAATCGTTACGCCGGGACCCAGACGGAGCAAAACCTCCGCACCGCCTTTTCCGGGGAGTCCGAGGCCCGGAACAAATACACCTTTTTTGCCTCTGTGGCCAAGCGGGAGGGCTTTGAACAAATTGCGGCGCTGTTCTTAAAAACCGCCGAAAATGAGCGGGAGCACGCCAAGCTGTGGTTCAAGGAGCTGGGAGGCTTGGGGGACACCGCCGCCAACCTTCTCTCCGCCGCCCAGGGGGAGAACTACGAGTGGACGGACATGTACGCCGGTTTTGCCCGAACCGCCGAGGCAGAGGGCTTCCCAGAGCTGGCCAAAAAATTCCGCATGGTAGGGGAGATTGAAAAGCACCACGAGGAGCGCTACCGGGCGCTGCTGAACAACGTGGAGACCGCCACCGTCTTTGCCAAAAGCGACATCAAGGTCTGGGAGTGCCGCAACTGCGGCCACATCGTGGTGGGCACCAAGGCCCCAGAGCACTGCCCTGTCTGCAACCATCCCCAGAGCTTTTTTGAGCTGCGGGCAGAGAACTATTAAAGCCGTACAACACAACCCCCTCAGCCCATCCTTTCGGCATGGGCTGAGGGGGTTGTCTGTTGTGGTGGTGTGGGGTCAGCGCTGGTATTCAAAGTCCAGGTTATAGAGGCTCACCAGGTCCCCATCCTGGATGCCCATTTCCTCCAAGCGGTCAAAGAGCCCGGCGGAGCGGAGCATCCGGTCGAACCAGTTCCGGGACTCGTAGTTGGAAAAGTTCACGTTGGCCATGATCTTTTGCAGCCACGGCCCCTCAATGATCCACACGTCGTCCTCGTGGCGGATGGTGAGGGGTTCCGAGGTGTCCACCTGGGGCGGACGCTCCACATACTCCGGCTCATACACCCGCACCGGGGGCAGGTGCGCCAGCTCCCCGGCGGCGGCCTTCATCAGCTCCCGCACCCCCATGTGGGCGGCGGCGGAGAGCTCATAGAAGGGCAGGCCCTGGGCCTCCACGTGGGCTTTCAGGGCTTCCAACAGGCTGCGGTCCTCCAAAATGTCTGTCTTGTTGGCAGCCACCAGCATTTTCCGCTGGGCCAGCTCCGGGTTGTAGGCCCGGAGCTCCTCGTTGATGGCCTCGAAATCCGCCACCGGGTCCCGTCCCTCGCTGCCGGACACATCCACAATGTGGATCAACAGGCGGCAGCGGTCGATGTGCCGCAGGAAGTCGTGGCCCAAGCCCGCCCCCTCCGCGGCCCCCTCAATGATGCCGGGGATGTCCGCCAGAACGAAGGAGACCCCTTCGTCCACAAAGACCACCCCCAGGTTGGGGAAGAGGGTGGTGAAATGGTAGTCGGCGATTTTAGGCCGGGCCTTGGTGGCCACAGACAGCAGGGTGGATTTCCCCACGTTGGGGAAGCCCACCAGCCCCACATCTGCCAGGAGCTTTAGTTCCAGGAGCACCACCCGTTCGATCCCCGGCAGGCCTGCTTTGGCGAACTGGGGGGTTTGCCGGGTGGGGGTAGCGAAGTGCTTGTTGCCCCAGCCGCCGTTGCCCCCCCGGCACAGGACGAAGGGGGCGTCGTCGGACATGTCCCGGATGATCTCCTTCGTCTCCGCGTCCCGCACCACGGTGCCCCGGGGGACCTTGATGATGAGAGGGGCGCCATCCTTGCCGGTGCAGCGCTTGCCGGAGCCGTTGCCGCCGTTTTCCGCCACATACTTGCGCTTGTAGCGAAAATCCATCAGGGTGGACATGCGCTCGTCCACTTGCAGGATGATGTCGCCGCCCCGGCCGCCGTCGCCCCCGTCGGGACCACCGGCGGCGATGTATTTCTCCCGGTGGAAGGCCACCGCGCCGTTGCCGCCGGCCCCGGACTTGACGGTGATCCGGGCGGTATCAATGAATGTGTTTGCCATAGGGCCCTCCTTGTCAGGGAATCTGGAAAGCCCCGAACGAAGCTCGTTCGGGGCTTTGGGGTTATTCGGAAATGGCTTCCACGATGGAAACCTGCTTGCGGTCCTTACCCAGCCGCTCAAACTTAACGCGGCCGTTCTTCAGGGCGAACAGGGTGTCGTCCTTACCGATGCCCACGTTGGTGCCGGGATGGATATGGGTGCCGCGCTGGCGGACCAGGATATTCCCGGCCAGCACAAACTGGCCGTCGCCTCGCTTGACGCCCAGGCGCTGCGCCATAGAATCACGGCCGTTCCGGGTGGAACCGACGCCCTTCTTATGTGCGAAGAACTGAAGTCCGATATGAAGCATAGTTACACCTCCATGACGATGATGTGTTGGGGATATTCTTCCTGGAGCTGGACGAAATAGACCATCAGGGCGGTGAGCAAGGTTTGGCACACCCCGTCGGCCTCTCCCTCCAGCTTGCGGGGGAGCTTGATGGTAATGGATGCGTCCCGCTCTCTGACCTTCACCGGGGCTTCCAGCCCCAGCACGTCGTTGATGGCGCACTCGGTGAGGCGGACGGCGCTGGTGATGGCGGCGCACAGGACGTCCTCTCCCGCTTCGGCCAAGCCGCTGTGCCCCTCCACGGAGAAGGAGACCATGCGCCCGGCCTCAATGGCGAAGGAAGCGGTAGTCATCAGGCGTTGATCTTCTTGATCTCAACCTTGGTGTAGGGCTGACGGTGGCCCTGGCGCAGACGGTAGCCCTTCTTGGGCTTATACTTGAAGATAACGACCTTCTTGCCCTTGCCGTTTTTCACCACGGAAGCGTCCACGCTGGCACCCTCCACCACGGGAGCGCCGAACACGGGCTTGTCCCCCAGCACGGCCAGGACCTTGTCGAATTTCACGCTGTCGCCGGCCTCGTTGGGGAGCTTTTCGATGAAGAGGGTGTCGCCCTCGGCCACCTTATACTGCTTCCCGCCGGTCTCGATGATTGCTGTCATGCTAATTGCACCTCTTTCCTTAAATACGGGCTCGCTGTCGGGGGCGAGGGGGCCAAGGGTGGCCTACCTGCTTACATAACCCAGTCAAAGCGGCTTTGATAGTATAGCAAGGCAGCAGGGAATTGTCAAGGGATTTTGGAGAAAAAGGCAGGAAAAGCGCCCGACGGCGTTATTCCGTTTTCTTTATTACGGGTATCCACACCTCATACTGTGCGTTCTGTGGGTCTGGGTTTAAGTAGACCTCAATATCCGGGGCGTTGGCGTATTCATATCCGGAGGTGGGGAGCCACTCGGTGACCACCCGCTGTTCCAATTCCTGTATCGACTGGTTGGTCCCTGCCCCGGAAAAGATGGCCCAGGTAGATGCAGGCACGGTATATTCTTCCCATTCATTGCTTGTCTTTGTGCTGGAAACGGCAATGAAATATCTCCATGCTTCCTCATCATTGCAGACGCTTACCCCCAAAAGCCCCATGGGCGGCGTATCCATCATCCCTGCCAACTTCTGTATGGTTCCATTGGCAGCCGCTTCCTGCCACATGGTTGGCACAACCATAAAATTATTTTCCAGCTCCTTATCCAGCGGTGCGGACACCCCAATGATACGGAATGCTTCCTTTGTCTCAATCCTATACTTCATTTCTGTTGCTCCTTTTACAGCAATACGAAACACAATAGTGGAAAACGAGTTCACAGGCACGCCCTCATCCTTTGCGGCCGACGGGGCTATTCCGTGAAAAGACTGGAACGCCCTGTTAAACGCCGTGGGGGAACGGTAGCCGTACTTCTCCGCAATATCAATGATCCGCGCGCCCCCACCCCGCAAGTCCACCGCTGCCAAGGACAGCTTTCTCCTTCGGATATACTCCGCCAGCGTGATGCCCGCCATATACGTAAACATCCTCTGGTAGTGGTAGGTGGAGCAGCAGGCAATCCGCCCAAGCTGTTCATAGTCAATTTCACCCGTCAAATGTTCTTCAATATACGCCATGCTTTGGTTCAATCGTTCCACCCATTCCATGCGATCCCTCCTGATCCGTAGATGTGGTTTGTGCCTTATTATAAAGCGTATTCTAAACGGTTTCCTCTCTATCCTTGCACAAAAAAGAGAGGCAAGCTACGTTGGCCAGGTCTATGCCGAATGATCTCCGGGGCAAATAAAGGAACTGGTTAGAGCACTGAAACGCAATATGCAACTAAAAACAGTTGCATATTGCAGTGGGTTATAGTATCATAATCATAAGCGGGGGTGTACCCTATGGGACAAAAAGAAAAACTACTGAAACGCTTAAAAACGCGACCCAAAGATTTTACCTTTGATGAGGCGGAAGCCTTGTTACATTATTTCGCTTACCGCCGGTCCAACAAAGGGAAAACCAGTGGGTCCAGAGTCATGTTTATTTCTCCGGAGCATCCGCCCATTTTGCTGCACAAGCCCCATCCGAGAAAAGAACTGCTGGACTATCAGGTAAAGCAATTGATAGAACTATTGAAACAGGAGGGTATTCTATGAGCAACACAATGGAATACAAAGGGTACCTTGGAAGCGTTGAGTTTTCCGAAGCGGACGCATTGCTGTTCGGCAAGGTGATGGGGATACGAGCATTGATCTCCTACGAAGGGGAAAGCGCCCGCATTTTGGTAGATAGCTTTCACGCTGCTGTGGATGAATATTTGGAGCTGTGTGCCATGGAAGGCATTGAACCGGAACGGGCATACAAGGGCAGCTTCAATGTCCGCATCTCCCCGGAGCTCCACAAGCAAGCGGCGCTCACAGCCATGGCCCAGCAGATGTCCTTGAACCGTTTTGTGGAACAGTCGATTCAGATGGCCGTGCTGGCGCGAAAGGAATCCCGGGGGGCATAAGGCCGGCCGCAACCAATACTTGCGGAAAATGGAACATAGGTGTTCTTCCCTTTTCCCTTTGTTTTGTGTAGAATAGCCTTGCGTAAAACAAGCGGAAAGGGTGTGGTTGACATGCGTTTACAGGAAAAACTACTTGCGTTGAGAAAGGCACAAAAGCTGTCCCAGGACGATGTTGCGGAACAACTGAACGTCACCCGGCAGGCAATTTCCAGGTGGGAGTCCGGAAAATCCGTGCCATCCACGGAAAATTTGATTGCGATTGCGGAATTGTTCCAGGTTCCCCTACACCTACTGGTGGATTCTGCGGCCACCCTTGAAGAGGGCCTCATCGTTGCAGACATTCCAGGGGAGGCAAGCAGGAACGAACGGCCTGCCCCTCCCCGCAAGGCTGTTTCATGGGCGCGGCTTCAGGCCAGCTTGGGCCTTTGTATCTTGGCCCTCCTTGCATTCACGGCACATGGTGTTTATACGCTTTTGGAGCGTGACCCCGATGAACCTAGGGTGGTGGTTGCCGCTGTACCCGGGAACCACCCAGAGATATCTCCCTCCCAGGATGGCTCGATTGCATTGATCTCTGCATCGAACCGGCAGGAGATCGGCCAGGAGACCGTGCTCCAGTTTGACGGGCAATCCCCAACGGCACTCCCAGGGCCCATCATTTCTTTCGTGGAAAGTGATGAAATTCTGCTTCCCAGCATGATACAGGAGGTGAAGATGCAGGGCAAAAAGACCCCTGAACTGATGGCCCCCAATGGTGTGATGGGGATATTCACCAAAGACGATGGCAGCGGATGGACCCTCAAGGCGGGAGAAACCCTGTATTGGGACTTTGAAACATATCCCTTCTTCGACGGCCGCGCTCAAACCCTGTCCGTTGGCTCCATCAAAAACGGGATGCTGTGTCGTGCCACCGTACACGAAAGGGCAGAACGCGGCCGCTATTGTGTGCAGGCCGTGGAAGACGGCACGTATTACATTTATTTTATCTGCTGTTCCTCGGACAGAATTTCTCTCAAAGAGGGGAGCATTGGTATCCAATCGTAACTGGCATAAAAACAACACAGCAGGGCTTTGCGATGGTTCATCGGGAAGCCCTGCTATGGTTTCGTGTCCGCCTTATTTCAGCGTTGCCGCCAACGCCACCCATCCGTTCTTCTCCAAGCGCCGCAAGAGCCGCAGCCCGCTGCCCTCCAAGGCGGCGGCCACCTCGTCCCCCCGGGTGTCGATGATGCCGGAGCACAGGAAGGTGCCCCCCTGTTCCAGCAGCTTGGGCACCACCGGGGCCAGGGGGATGATCACATCCGCCACGATGTTGGCCAGCACCAGGGGAGCCTGTCCCGCTGCCAGCTCCGCCACCAAGGCGTCGTCGCTGAGGACGTTCCCCGCCAGGAAGCGGCAGCGGTCCTTCCCCAGGCCGTTGAGGGCGGCGTTCTCGTAGGCCACATCCACCGCCTTGGGGTCGATGTCCACCCCGGTGGCGTGGCTGGCCCCCAAAGCCAGGGCGGCCACCGCCAGGATGCCGCTGCCACAGCCCAAGTCCAGCACAGGGCGGCCGGGAACCACATAGTCCTCCACCCCTTCCAGACACAGCTGGGTGGAGGCGTGGGAGCCGGTGCCGAAGGTGAGGCCGGGGTTCATCAACAGGCGCACCCGCCCTTCTGGCGCCGGGGACGTATCCCGCTCCCACTCCGGGACAATGTACAGCCGCTGGCCGATGGACAGGGGCCGGTAATATTTCTGCCAACTGTGGGCCCAGTCGTACTCCCGCAGGCGGAGGGAGGTATAGGGTCGGTCCAGCCCCGCCAGGTACTGGGCAAGCTGCTTCTGTCCGTCGGCGTCGTCGGTGACGTAAAACTTCACCCGGGAGACGCCCTTCATCTGTTCCAAGAGCGTATCGTCTACATAGTCCCAATACTGCCGGTTCTCTTCCAGGAAGGCTTGGAACTCCCCCTCCTCCTCCGTCACTAGGCCGGGAACGCCGTTGGCAATGAGCCGGGCACAAATGCCGTCTAGCTCCTCCGCCTTGGCGTCGAGGATAATTTCCAGCCACATACTGTCTTCCATGGTGTGTCCTCCTAAATCATATCCCTTAGAAAAAGCCCCCGGCGCTGATGGAGCGCCGGGGGCTCTTGCTATTCTTTGGCTTAGAAACCGCAGTCGCGGGTCCAGACGGACGCCATAGCGGGGCCGCCGCCGACGCACATGGAGGTGCCGCCGATGGTGGTGCCCTGGCGCTCCATCTCGTAGAGCATGGTTACCAGGATACGCATGCCGGTGCAGCCGATGGGGTGGCCCAGGGAGATGCCGGAACCGTTGACGTTGGTACGGTCCAGGTCCACAGTCCAGCCGTGGTTCTCCTTCAGCTTGCGGCCAGCGCCCAGGAACTGGGCGGCAAAGGCCTCGTTGATCTCCCAGTAGTCCACGTCGGAGAAGGTCATGCCCGCGCCCTTCAGGCACTTGGGGATGGCATAGGCGGGGCCGATGCCCATGTACTTGGGCTCCACGCCGGCGGAGCAGCTGTTGATGTACTTAGCCATGGGCTTCAGGCCCAGCTCCTTGGCCTTCTCCACGGACATGATGATGGCAGCAGCTGCCGCGTCGTTGATGCCGGAGGCATTGGCAGCGGTGGTAACACCGTCGGGGGTGAACACGGCCTTCATCTTGGAGATGGTGTCATAGCTGCAGTTGCGGATGGGGTGCTCGTCGGTGTCCAGGATGATGTCGCCCTTCTTCTTGTTGTGGACCACGATGGGCACGATCTCGTCCTTGAACTTCCCGCCGTCGATGGCGGCGCAGGCACGGTTGTGGCTGATGACGGCCAGCTCGTCGCACTCCTTACGGGTGACGTTGCACAGCTTTGCCACGTTGTCGGCGGTGACACCCATGTGGCCGGGGACCAGGGAGTCATACAGGGCGTCGTGGATCAGGCTGTCGAAGAGCTCTGCGCCGCCCTCGGTGGGGATGCCGCCCATGCGGTAACCCATACGGGCCTTGGGGAGCATGAAGGGGGCCTGGGTCATGTTCTCCACGCCGATGACCAGGCCGATGTCAGTCTTGCCCAGGATGACGTTCTGGCAGGCAATTTCCATGGCGCGCAGGCCGGAAGCGCAGTTCTGATTCACGGTGACAGCGCTGCTCTCAAGGGGCAGACCGATACGCATGGACACCTGGCGGGCAGGCAGGGAGCCCTGCATGCCGGGATAGCACTCGCCCATGACCACTTCGTCGATGGTGTTGATGTCAATGCCAGCGCGCTTGATGGCCTCCTTACCGGCGGTGATGGCCAGCTCTCTGGCGGAAACGTCCTTAAACTGACCCTGGAACTTACCGATTGCAGTACGGCAAGCGCTGACAATGACTACCTCTCTCGTTTGCATGATGAGATAACCTCCTAATACTTTATTTGTTCATTTTGTACCAAAATGGACTGATTCAATTCTGGGGTGCTTATATTATACATCAAAACAGATGCCTGTCAAGGGAAGGACGGGAATTGTTCAGAAAATTCGCTGGTGTTTTTGGAGGGGAAAACCTTGTATTTATCATACAAACTATGTATAATGGGGAAAAGATGTCCACCGAGCCAGGTTTTTTCTCGCCTGCTTATCCTACAGAAATGAGAGTACGTTTATGCCCAAACTTCCCGAACAGTATTTCGACGCCACCCTGGGCTTCTCCCTGGAGCTGGCCAGAGACAGCGAAAATTTCCCCAAGAAGGCCCTTTCCCTCCTGGACAAGCATTTTGGCTTCCGCCGCAGCATCTTTTTCCCCTGCAGCCGCGCCATCTTCGCCGGGGGCCAGACCCGCCGGGCCGGGGGGCTGAGCAACTATGTCACCTATGGCATCCGCTACGGCCTGATGTACGACTATAAGGAGCGCCTCCACCGGGAGGACGCCTTCCGCTACGCCCGCCTGCCTGCCCAGCTCCAAGGCCAGCGGGTAATCTGCACCGAAGACCTGCCCACCCAGGCGGAGTTCCGCCGCAGCTCCTTCGGGGAGCAGCTGGCGGCGGAGGACATGGCCCACCAGGCTGTGCTGTACTTCTACGCCAACGAACAGATCATCGGCTCCCTGGGCCTGTTCCGCTCCCAGGAGGAGGGGCCCTTCTCCCAGGTGCGGGGGCTGCTGGAATACTTGGCCGAGCTCATCGAGGCCAACTACCAGAGCTATCTGCGCCACAGCGGCGAGGCCCGCTTCCACGACAGCTTCACCCTCTTCTACCAGGATATCAAGCTGGGGGCGGTGATCCTCAACCAGGACATGACCGTCCTTCAGGCCAACAGCGCCGCCAAGGAGATCAGCCAGATCTTTTGGGAGCAGTACCGCCACAACCAGGGCCACTTCCTGCGCAGCAACTACCAGGGGGACGCCCAGTTCCGAGAAGTCCAGACCATGATCAATGAGGTCAGCGACCGCCTGAGCACCCAGGGGGGCAGCAGCCAGACCATCACCTCCCTGGCGGGGGATATCACCTTTTACCACACCTCCTTCCTCTCCACCAGCTCCGCCGGCCTCATTCAGACCTGGCACCTGATGCTCATCACCTGCCAGACCAAGCAGCTCCCCAAAAGCCGCAACCACCCCTACAACGCCCTGACCCAGCAGGAACGGCGGATTGTGTACTACCTGGCGTCGGGGATGAAAAACGAACAGATCGCCGAGGAGCTCCACATCAGTATCTACACCGTGCGCACCCACATTGCCAACATCTATAAAAAGTTCGAGGTCAACAACAAAGTGGACCTGCTCATGCGCCTGCAACCCATTTTGAAGGAGCAGGAGGCAGGGAAGCACGGCAACACCGCTCTGTGAGAAAAAAACATGCGCCGCAGGAGGCATTGTCCTCCCGCGGCGCATGTTTACAGCGGAATGCTGTCCATATAACAACTATCTGGGCACAAGTCCACCTTGTTTGACCACACTGTCTCACTGTCCACCGTCGGGTCAATGTCCCAGGCCACACAGTGGCAATCGTCTAGGTACACACGTTTGAAGTTTCCCACGTCCAGGAAGGGAGCAAACACCGTGCCCTCTTGGAGGAAGGGCTTGCAGTCCAGCTTGCGTACCTCCTGGTTGTCGAATACCAGACGGAGGGTAAAGTCCTCGCTGGCGGATACGGAGACGATGCGGCGGCGGCCAGCAGCGAAATACTCCGCGCTCCGGCGGTCGAAGCCTTTGGCGAGATAGCCCTCCACCTTTTTCCCAAAGCTATCATCTGAATAGGACATCCCATTGACAACATACATACAAAATGCCTCCTCAATGCAGCGGCGCAATGGGAAACAGCTCTTGCTGCGCCTCCGCCAAGGTCCAATTCTCAAACAACTCTTCCTGGTGGAGCGCCGCCCAGCCCAGTAACATTTTCAACTGCTTGTTGGGGAGCCCACCCTCAATGGCTTCTAAATCCTGGATGGAGACCACCACCTCGTCCCCCCCATACTTGGCGTGGAAATGAGGCGGCTGGTGCTCCCGCCAGTTGATGTATATTTTGATCCCTCGAAACATGCAGATCGTCGGCATAGCTATCACCTCTGCCTATAGTCTACCAGACTCCCATACGTTATGCAATGTATTTTCTGCCCCCGTTTCACGTTCTTCCTCTTTTGCTTTGTTGGCTGGCTCCATCAGGATGCGTTCAGCATCCTCCGCCTCCAAAAACAGCTCTTCGCACTTGCGCTGGGCTGCGATTAAGGTGTTGATGGCGTTTTCTGTTTCCTTTACCATGATATGGTACATCTTTTTGTAATCTAGCATTTTGGCACCTCGACAATGCGTTTTAATTGCGCGGTTTTGGGACTCCTCCCAGGAATTATAGGTCAATTTCACCCTATTGTAAATAGGTCAATTTGCCATAATTACATGGGTGATAACATGAACCGACTAAGGGAACTACGCCAAAAGCGGGGCTACACACAAGTCAAGATGCAAATGCTCACAGGCATCGACCAGAGCGATTACTCTAAGCTGGAAACCGGAAAACGGTACTACAGCTTGGAACAGTGCAAGCGCATTGCCCTAGCCCTGGACACCAGCATGGATTACCTGGCGGGGCTCACCGACCAGGAAGCACCCTATCCCAGAGGGGAACCTACCCTGAAGCGCTAACAAAGCTTCGTCTTTTGTAGTCTAAAAGGAGGGGGACACAACATAGCAGTTGTGTCCCCCTCCTTCTTGTTGGATATCAATATTTTATCGATCAGAAGCGGAAATCCCGCTCCCCCTGGCCGATCTTGCTGAGCTTATCCTCTGTAAAGCTGCGCACCTTCTCGTTGGGGATGTGCTCCAACTGCTCTTGGATGCAGCGTTCCCCCACAGCCTTGGTGTCTGGGGCGGCGTAGTCCTCCAAATACTCCTGCAAGGTCATCAGGGCGTTGGGCAGGCAGCAGTTTTGAATCTGCCCGGACTTGCACAGGGACATGAAGCGGTCCCCAGTGCGGCCCTCCCGGTAGCAGGCGGTGCAGAAGGAGGGGATATAGCCCTTGTCCATGAGCCAGTGGACCACCTGGTCCAGGGTGCGGCGGTCAGAGACGTCAAACTGGGCGGAGTTCTCCTCCTCCGGCTCCTCCTCCACGTAGCCCCCCACGCTGGTGCGGGAGCCCCCGGAGATTTGGGAGATGCCCAGGTGCAGCACCCGCTCCCGGACCTTGGCGCTCTCCCGGGTGGAGACGATCATGCCGGTGTAGGGCACCGCCACCCGGATGCAGGCCACCAGCTTGGCAAAGAGGTCATCGGAGATGCCGTTGTCAAAGGCGCCGGGGTCGATGTCGTCGGCGGGGCAGACCCGGGGGACGCTGATGGTGTGGGGGCCCACGCCGAACACCGCCTCCAAATGCTCCGCGTGCATCAAGAGCCCGGCGAACTCGTAGCGGTAGCCCTCTAGGCCGAAGAGGACGCCCAAGCCCACGTCGTCAATGCCCCCCTCCATGGCCCGGTCGTGGGCCTCGGTGTGGTAGGCATAGTCCCGTTTGGGGCCGGTGGGATGGAGCTTTTCATAGCTCTCCTTGTGGTAGGTCTCTTGGAAGAGGATGTAGGTGCCGATCCCCGCCTCATGGAGCTTTCGATAGTTTTCCACTGTGGTGGCGGCGATGTTCACGTTCACCCGGCGGATGGCCCCGTTCTTATGCTTGATGGAATAGATGGTCTGGATGCTCTCCAGGATGTATTCGATGGGGTTGTTCACCGGGTCCTCCCCGGCCTCCAAGGCCAGGCGCTTGTGGCCCATGTCCTGAAGGGCAATCACCTCGGCCCGGATTTCCTCCTGGCTCAGCTTTTTCCGGGCGATGTGCTTGTTTTTCAGGTGGTAAGGACAGTAGAGGCAGCCGTTGACGCAGTAGTTGGACAGGTACAGGGGGGCAAACATGACGATGCGGTTGCCGTAAAAGTCCTTTTTGATCTGCTCCGCCAGGGCATACACCTCTTGCACCTTGTCCTCTAGCTCACAGGCCAGGAGGACGGAGGCCTCCCGGTGGCTGAGGCCCTTGCGCTCCCGGGCCTTGGCCAGGATCTGGTCGATGAGGGCGGCGTCGGTCTTGTGGGCGTCGGCGTAGGCCAGGGTGTCTAAAATCTCCTGGTGGTCAATAAACTCCTCCGCCTGTCTGGATTTGGGATCGTACATACTTGTTCTTCCTTTCTTTCCGGTCAGCACATAGCTTCCCCGTCAGTTCTTGGTTGATTTCTTTTGTCTCCCCGGTGGACCACCACCTGGCAGCCGATGGCGGCCAGGCGTTCTGCCAGGCCGTCCCGGCCCTGGGCGGATTCGGCCCCGGTGTTGAGCTTGTTATCGTAGAGGGCATACTTCCCCCGGACCTGGGCCGGGGAGAGGTTGGGCATACACACGTTGGCCCCCGCCTGGACCCCCAGCTCCCGGCCCTGGGGATGGAGGGTTCCCAGGGCGGTGGTGGCGGGGAGCAGGACACTGGGGAGCAGCAGCCGGGTGAGGCCCAGGAGAAAGAGGGTCAGTTCCAGCTCTCCCGGGGGCTCCCCACCAAAGGGGGTGTCCTTTTGGGGGAGGAAGGGGCCGATGCCCACCATGTCCGGCTGGAAACGCTGCAAAAAGCACAAATCCTCCGCCAGATGTTCCAGGGTCTGGCCGGGGGTCCCCACCATGAAGCCGCACCCCACCTGATAGCCAATCTCCTTCAAGTCCCAGAGGCAGCGCTTCCGGCGTTCCGGGGACATGCCCTGGGGGTGGAGGCTCCGATAGTGGGCGTCGTTGGCGGTCTCATGGCGCAGAAGGTAGCGGTCTGCCCCGGCGTCATACCAGCGCTGGTAGTCCTCCCGGCTGTGCTCCCCCACAGAGAGGGTCAGGGCACAGTCCGGGTGGGCGGCCTTGATGGCCCGGATGAGCGTTTCCAACCGGGCTGGGGTGAAATAGGGGTCCTCCCCCCCTTGGAGGACAAAGGTACGGTAGCCCAGGGCATAGCCCTCCCGGCAGCAGGCCAAAATCTCCTCCTGGGTGAGCCGGTAGCGCTGGGCGCAGGGGTTGGAGCGGCGGATGCCGCAGTAGAGGCAGTCGTTTTTGCAGACGTTGGTGAATTCAATGAGCCCCCGGACATACACCGTATCCCCGTAATACCGCCGCCGCAGGCGGACGGCCCGTCCAAAGAGGTCCTGGGCCAGGGCCGGGGTACGGCCCCGGAGGAGGGCGGCGAACTCCCCTTGGGTGAGGGATTCCCCTGCCTCCAGGCGATCCAGAAGGGAGGTCATTTCCCCTCCTCCGGGAGCTTGGAATAGACCGCCTTGGCCGTAACCCCGGGGAGCATTCCCACCTTCCCCGCCAGGGCGCTGACCACATCCTCCGGGGCATCCAGGACGATGCTGATGATGTTCAGCCCCCGTTCCCGGTGGGGGATGCCCATGCGCCCGATGATATATTCCCTGGCGTCGTGGAGCAGTTGGTTCAGGGGTTCCACAGCGTCGGCGCTATCCACAATGACCCCCAATAGAGCCACACGGTTTCTTGTCATGTTCGCGTCCTCCGTTCTCAAACAATGAAAAAGCGTACCCTAAGAAGGGTACGCCAACCAAAGCCTTGTGTTCAGGCTGCTGTGTCCCCTTCCCTGTCAGGGCGTGCCCTTCCACGTCAGGTTTCTGTCTCTTAGTATATCCCCAAATGCCCGGTTTGTAAATAGGGAAATGATGAAATTTGTTTCCAGCGTACACAAAAAGCGCACACCCCGTCAAATTCATAACAGGGTGTGCGTGCTTTCTTCTTTTATTGTGCAGCCTCTAGCACTGAGACCCTTTGGTTCAGGTCCTTGCAGGCTGATTTCAACACGATTACATCATTTTCTATGCGCTCCACCCGGTCCATCGGCACAGACGTCCGCTCGACATGCTCCCGCAACATCTCATGCCCTTCCGCCAGCAGCTTGAAGTTCCGCTCAACGTCCACATCCAGTCGAATCTTAATGCCAGAAATATCCGCCTCCATTCTGTCCATGCGGACTTCCATCGAATCCATACGGGCTTCCATGGAATCTATGCGGGCCTCCACAGAACCCACGCGAGCCTCCAGGGAATCCATACGGGCTTCCATGGAACTCATGCGGGCCTCTATAGAATCCATGTGCGCTTCTATGGAATCCATGCGGGCCTCCATAGAATCCATGCGAGCTTCTATGGAATCCATACGGGCCTCCATAGAGCCCATGCGCACTTTTACCTCGGAAACATCCGCAGCTATCTGTCCCAGCAGGGCAAGAATCTTTTCTTCGTTTGCCACGGAACTCCCTCCTTCCTGTATAAACCGTCCTTTTCCTCCATTTTACCATGGATCCTGGCTATGTCAATAAAATCCTCAAGGCTGCACGTTAAAAGCTCCCATCGTTCGCCTCAGCGAATCACCATCCCCACCTTCCGCTCGTTCCAGATGGACTCGAAGGTGGCGGCGTTCTCCCAATACTGGTGGACCTGGCCCCGGTTGTAATAGTTATAGGGGTCGGAGATGAAATACCCCTTCTCCGGGTCATAGCCACACACCAGCACGGCGTGGTTGTTGCTCACCAGACGCTGGATGCTGCCCTCGATGTTGTAGTTGCGATAATAGGGCTTGGCCCACCAGAGGGTCATATAGCCCACCACGCAGTTCCCCGCCAAAAGCTCCCGCTGTAGGTCCGTGATACTGGCCCCACGGAAGTCGGCACAGGGGTTCGCCCCGCCGGTGTAGCTGTTGGAATACTCCGCCAGCTTGGCGGGGTAGATGGTGGTGCGGGTGCGCTTGCTGGTGTCGGGGACATAGGGAGAGCCCACAAAGCCCTTCTCCGGGTCGGACTGACTCCGGGGCAGGTTGTCCAAGAAGCTGCGCAGGGCCACATCCCCGGCGAAGCCCTTGGCCTGAAGGCCCCCAAGGGTGGACACCGCCTCACAGCCCACCCAGGCATTGATGCCGTCGATCTGGCTGTGATAGGGCACAGAGGGCATTTGATACCCGGCGG
The DNA here is from genome assembly GCA_910584805.1 of uncultured Oscillospiraceae bacterium. Taxonomy (GTDB): domain Bacteria; phylum Bacillota; class Clostridia; order Oscillospirales; family Oscillospiraceae; genus Evtepia. The sequence continues at coordinate 51,623 of CAJUCB010000001.1, read as the reverse complement.
AGGTACGGCTCAAGGCCCCGCTGGGGCCGGCGGTATAGGCCCCCACCTGGCTGTCCAGGGCCAGCTTGCCGTTGCGGTCCACATAGAAGAACTCAGCCCCCACATCGTGGAACCCCGGGGTGAAGCGCAGGCTGGACAAATCCACCCCGCCCCAGCGCTCACCACCGCCGGCGGCATTGGGGGTATGGGCCACGGCGGCCTCCGCCACAGTGCTCCCCGCCCAGTGGTCGGGGCCCATGTCGGGGAACAGCCCCAGGGCCAGGAGCTTTGCCGCCTGGGTGCTGTCACCGCTGCGGCCTGTCATACGGTTGACCACCGCGCAGGCCTCTGCCCTGGTCAGCCCTCCCTCGGGGCGGAAGGTCCCATCGGGGTAGCCGCCGATCCATCCCAGAGCGGCGGCTACCCCGATCTGGGCCGCGGCCCAGTGATCCGCTGGAACATCCTGGAAACTGACCTTCCCCTCCGCGTCGGGCCGGAGACGGACCAGCAGGTCCACCAGCTCAGCCCGGGTCATCACATCGTCAGGACGGAAACGGGACCCGTCGTCAAAGAGGCCCAGGGCACACAGGGCACGCACCGGCTGGGCGTACCACTGGCCGTCGGGCACATCGGTGTAGGTACAGGGCTTGGTCCCCGCGTTGGGGTTTTCCAACAGACGGTAGACAATCTGGGCCCCCTGGGCACGGGTGAGGGTCTGGTCCGGCTGGAACCGCCGGTCCGGGAACCCCGCCAGGTAGATCACATGGTTTTTGGTGAGCACCGCCGTGGCCTCCTGGGGCGGGTCCTCCCCTTCGTCCTCCTCTGGGGCACCGGGGACCGTGGGCTTGCCCAGCAGGGAGCCGTCCTCCGGGTCGTCGGGGACGGTGGGCTTGCCCAACAAGGAGCCGTCCTCCGGGCCGTCGGGGACCGTGGGCTTGCCCAACAAGGAGCCGTCCTCCGGGTCGTCGGGGACGGTGGGCTTGTCCAGCAAAGAACCGTCCTCCGGGGTGGAGGGCTCGGTTTCCACAGACGGTTGGGGGGCAGTGGGTTGCTCCTGGGGCTCTAAGGCCAGGGCAGGCAGGGTGCCCATGGCCATGGCACAGACCAGCAAGGCCGCGAGGGTTCGTTTCATCGGTCTCTCTCTCCTTCTCTATCCGCTCCGCCTGGGTGAGGCGGGATTTCGATTTTTTCATTATAGTGCAGGGTGGGGAGATTGTCAAATTCCCGGGCATGGGCAAACAGCGTCACAGGAAAGCACCCCCGGACGATATCAAAACCGTCCGGGGGTGCTCCGCTTAAAACCGAGCGTTCCCGCTCTTCCTGGCCTCCCGGGCCACCGCCGCGGCCACGGCATAGGTGGCCCGCTTTTCCAGGGGGGAGGGCAGGATACATTCCGCAGAGAGCTGGCTTTCCGGCACCGTCTCCGCCAGGGCCTGGGCCGCCGCCTGCTTCATGGCCTCGGTGATCTGCACCGCTCCGCAGCTCAGGGCCCCCTTGAACAGCCCGGGGAACACCAGCACGTTGTTGATCTGGTTGGGGAAGTCTGAGCGGCCGGTGCCCACCACCGCCGCCCCGTGGGCCTTGGCCACGTCGGGCATGATCTCCGGCACCGGGTTCGCCATAGCCAGGATGATGGCATCCATGGCCATGGCCTCCACCATCTCCCCAGTCACCAGGCCGGGGCGGGACACGCCAATGAACACGTCCGCCCCCACCAGGGCCTCCGCCAGGCTGCCGCTGCGCTTCTCCGGGTTGGTCAGCGCCGCCAACTGGGCGTGGTGGGGAGCCAGTTGGGGATCCCCCGGGCAGAGGATGCCGTCCTTGTCGCACAGGGTCAGGTGGTAGCCCAAATCCAACAACAGCCGGGCGGCAGCGGCCCCCGCCGCGCCGATGCCGTTGATGACCACCCGCACGTCCTCCTTTTTCTTTCCCACCACCTTCAGGGCGTTGGTGAGGGCGGCGGTGATGACCACGGCGGTGCCGTGCTGGTCGTCGTGGAACACCGGGATGTCACATAGCTCCTTCAACCGCCGCTCCACCTCGAAGCAGCGGGGGGCGGAGATGTCCTCCAAGTTGATGCCCCCAAAGCTCTTGGAGATCAGGGCGATGGTGCGCACCAGCTCGTCCACATCCTGGGTGTCCACGCAGATGGGGAAGGCGTCCACCCCGGCAAACTCCTTGAAGAGGACGCATTTGCCCTCCATCACTGGCATCCCTGCCAGGGGGCCAATATCGCCTAAGCCCAAGACGGCGGACCCATCGGTGATCACCGCCACCATATTTTTCCGCCGGGTGAGGTCGTAGGCGCGCATGGGGTCCTTTTGTATCTCCAAGCAGGGGGCCGCTACCCCTGGGGTGTAGGCCAGGGACAGGTCCTCCTGGGTGCGGATGGGGCAGCGGGAGACCACCTCTAGCTTCCCCTTGAGCTCCTCGTGCAGAGCGAGAGATTGTGCGCTGATATCCATACGGGATTGCCTCTTTTCTTATCTTGTTCTTCCCTGGGCCGCCACTCTGTGGGTACCTCCCCTCATCGCCAGCCCTGGAAGCGGGTTTTTGGTTCTTTTCGATGCGTGTTCTCTTCTGAAAACGCATTATATCATCAAACACATTATATCATCTGTTCCGGGTGAAACGCGGCGTCGAAGTCCTCCGGGGTGAACAGCCCCAGGGCCACGGCGGCCTCCTTGAGGGAGATGTCCTCCTTGTGGGCCTTCTTGGCGATTTTGGCCCCGTTCTCATAGCCCACCAGGGGGGTGAGGGCGGTGACGGTCATGAGAGAGCGGTGTAAGTTCTCCGCCATCTTCTCCCGGTTGGCTTGGAGGCCCTCCAAGCAGCGCCGGGTGAAGGAGTCCACCCCGTCGGCCAAAAGGCGCACGGACTGCAAGTAATTGTAGGCCAGCAGGGGCATATAGACGTTGAGCTCAAAGTTCCCCTGGCTGGCGGCCATCCCCACGGCGGCGTCGTTGCCCATCACCTGGACGGCCACCATGGTGAGGGCCTCACACTGGGTGGGGTTCACCTTCCCGGGCATGATGGAGGACCCCGGCTCGTTCTCCGGGATGAATATCTCCCCCAGGCCGCAGCGGGGGCCGGAAGCCAACCAGCGCACGTCGTTGGCAAGCTTCATCAGGTTTGCCGCCAGGGCCTTGAGGGCCCCGTGGGAGAACACCAGGGCGTCCTTGGCGGTGAGGGCGTGGAACTTGTTGGGGGCGGTGCGGAAGGGATAGCCGGTCAAGTCCGCCGCGTGCTTTGCCGCGGACTCAGCGAAGCCCGCCGGGGCGTTAAGCCCCGTGCCCACGGCGGTGCCCCCCAAGGCCAGCTCGTATAGGCCCTCTAGGGAGCTGACAAGCATCTCCTGGGCGTGCTCCACCATGCTCCGCCAGCCGCTGATCTCCTGGGCAAAGGTGATGGGCACCGCGTCCTGCAAGTGGGTGCGGCCGGTTTTCACCGCGTCCCGGTTCTCCCCCTCCAACCGCATCAGGCAGGCGGTGAGTCTTTCCAGCGCCGGGAGCAAGCGCTCCCGCACCGCCAGCACCGCCGAGAGGTGCAGGGCGGTGGGAAAGGTGTCGTTGGAGCTCTGGGACATGTTCACGTGGTCGTTGGGGTGCAGGAGCTGGGCCCCAGCCAGGTCGTTGCCATAGTGGGCAATGACCTCGTTGCAGTTCATGTTGGTCTGGGTGCCGCTGCCGGTCTGCCAGACAGAGAGGGGGAAGTGCCCCGCCAGCTCCCCGTCCAGGATGGCCTGGCAGGCGCGTTCAATAAGGGCATAGCGGTCCTCGTCCAGCTTGCCCAGGTCCCGGTTGGCGGCGGCGCAGGCCAGCTTCAGCAGGGCGAAGGCCCGGATCAGGTCCGGGGGCATCTTCTCCTCCCCGATGGGGAAGTTTTCCAGGCTGCGCTGGGTCTGGGCCCCCCAGTGGCGGTCCGCCGGGACGGCCACCTCACCCATGGTGTCGTGTTCCATTCGATAGTCCAAAATATGTTGCCTCCAAGTCAAAAATCAGTGGGCGGGTCATTGCAGGGCCACAGCGCCCAACAGCTCCGACGGCTCCCCCCGGATCACCAGCCCCGCCCGGGCGTCAAAGACCATGGGGGCGGTGTTGAACAGGATGAGCTTATGGCCCTGGTAGGCCTGCATCAGGTTGGCCGCCGGGAAATGGGCCAGGGCAGAGCCGTCAATCACCAGTACGTCCGCCTGGCGCACCGCCTCCATGGCCTGGCTCAGCAGGGCCAGGTCGTAGGGCTCCTCCTTCAGGACGATGGCGGGGCGCACATAGTCGCCGCACATGTCCACGTTGCAGTAGGCGATGGGGGTGGGGCTGTCCATAATGTAGGTAAAATCCAAAAATTTTTCACAGCGGGCGCACCAGTTGCGCATCATGGAGCCTTGGAGCTCCAGGACATTCCGGCTGCCCGCCTCCTGGTGGATGCCGTCGATGTTCACCGTCAGCAGGGCTTTCAGGCGCCCGTCCTCCTCTAGCTTGGCCAGGAAGTCGTGGGCGGCGCTGGGCTGGGCGTCCAGCATGGGTTGGAGCATCCGGTCCCGGAAGAAGCGGTAGAAGTAAAAGGGGTTGCGCTTCAAAAAGGTCAGGGAGAGGATCTCGTCGGGGGGGAATTGATAGCTGTCCAAAAAGCCCTCCTCCATCCGGCGGTAGTCGGGGAACCCCGCCTCCCGGGAGAAGTCTGGGCCGGTGAGGAACACCAGGTTGTCCGTCTCGTTGATCCACTTTTGCAGGGTATACTGTTCAGATGTCATCTCTGTCCTGCCTCCCCGCCCTCAGCGCACTTGAATCTGGGCAAACACCTCACCGATGGGCGCGTGGATGGCCAGGTTCGCCCGGCTGTCCATGCTGGTCTGGGCCTTGTTGATGAGCACCAGACGCTTGCCCCGGTAGTAGTTCACCAGCCCCGCGGCGGGGTACACCACCAGGGAGGTGCCGCCGATGATGAGCATATCCGCTTGGCGGATGGCAGTCACCGAATCGGAGATCACGTTCCCGTCCAAGCCCTCCTCGTAGAGCACCACGTCCGGGCGGACGATGCCATCGCAGCCCTTTTCGTCGCAATAGGGCACCCCCTGGCTCTGGGCGATGTAGGAGGTGGGGAACTGCTTCTTACAGCGGGGGCAGTAGTTGCGCAGGGTGGAGCCGTGGAGCTCATAGACGGTCTTGCTCCCGGCGGCCTGGTGGAGGCCGTCGATGTTCTGGGTGACCACAGCGGTGAGCTTCCCGGCGGCTTCCAGCTCCGCCAGCTTCCGGTGGGCGGGGTTGGGCTGGGCGCCGTCGATGAGCATTTTTTCCCGGTAGAAGCGGTAGAACTCCTTGGGTTCCTGGGCGAAAAAGCTGCTGCTGAGGATGGTCTCTGGCGGGTAGTCGTACTGTTGGTTGTACAGCCCGTCTACGCTGCGGAAGTCGGGGATGCCGCTCTCGGTGGACACGCCCGCCCCGCCGAAA
>CAJUCB010000001.1:29654-46184 GCA_910584805.1 uncultured Oscillospiraceae bacterium | reverse complement strand
CGGCTGCTCTCGTCGATCCACCGCTGCAAGGTGGCGATGCTTTCCTCCATGATGGGTTCCTCCTTATATAAAATATCGCGGGTGGTTTGGGTATCTGGGGGTCAATGCCCCCGGGGATGGTTCCGGCCGCTGCCCCGCCCGGCAGGGGGACGGGTACGGGGGGCCTCCCGGGGGGGCTCTGCCCGGCCGCTGCGGCGGCGCTCCCGGCGGAAGTCCGGGGACTGCCGCCGGGCCTCGTCCCGGGCCAGCTTTTCCTCCGCCTGCTGGCGCTTGTGTTCCAGCCGGCGGCGGCGCTCCTGCTGCTTGATCAGGCGGCGGTTGTTGCGGATGCGCCGCACCACCCCCAGGGCCAGGAAGAACAGGGAGACAATCAGCAAAACCTGGACGAAGCGGTTGCCGAAAAAGCTGTTGACACTGTCCACAAAGGCCAGGAAGGGGGAGAGCTCCACGCCGTTGACGGCGGCCAGCTCCACGGTGCCGTACTCCTGGCCGTTGTACACGGCGGTGAGGGTGCCCAGCACCTGCCCGGCGGAGATGGGGGCGAAGGCGTACTCCCCCAGGTCCTCCCGCAGTTCCAGCTTCTCCGGGTCATACTCCCCGGGGATGAGCACGTTGATGGATTCCTTGGGCTGGACGATGACGTGGGCGGTTTGCAGGGAGAAGCGCAGGGGGAGCTCCTTGCGCCACTCCTCGGCATCCACCAGGGTGGCGGCGGAGAAGTTGTCAAAGCCCCAGTCGTAGAGGCGGATGCTCTCGGAGAAGTGCTTGCGCAGGGTGACCTGCCCGGCGGCGTTCACGTCCTCCCCCGCCCCCAGGACCACCGCCACCAGGGTGTGGTTTTTCCGGGTGACGGCAGAGGCCAGGCAGTGCCCTGCCTCCCCGGTGTTGCCGGTTTTGATGCCGATGGTGCCGGAGTAGACATAGCCGGGGTAGGAGTACCGGGCCAGGAGGCCGTTGGTGGTGTAGAGGGTCCGGGGGGCGGTGAGGTTGGTGGCGGGGACCTGGTACTGCCCTGTGCCCACAATCTCCCGGAAGATGGAGTGGCCCATGGCCTCCTTACACACCCGGTAAATGTCCCGGGCGGTGGAGTAGTGGTTGGGGTCGTGGAGGCCGTTGGGGTTGGCGAAATGGGTCCCCGTCATCCCCAGCTCCTGGGCCCGCTGGTTCATCCGCTCCACAAAGCTGGCCATATCCCCTGCCACGGTGAGGGCCAGGGCGTTGGCCCCCTCGTTGGCGGAGCGGACCATGGTGCAGTAGAGCAAATCCTTGACGCTGATCTGCTCCCCCAGCACCAGGCGGGGGTTGGCGTGGGAGGCATCCGCCGGCAGGCCATCCAGGGCGGCGGCGGAGACGGTGACCACCGTGTCCAGGGAGAGTTCCCCCCGGCTGATGGCCTCCAACACCAGCAGCACAGTCATGACCTTGGTGATGCTGGCGGGGTAGCGCTGTTCGTCGGCATTCTGCTCAAAGAGGACTTGGTCGCTGTCCATGTCGATGAGCACAGCGGCGGTGGCCTCTAGGGTGAGAGGCTCCACCCCCCGGTATTCCACCGCCCCGGCGGCGGGGGCCAGGAGCTGCACCAGCAGGCACAGCAGCAAAAGAAGGGGGGCAAAGGGGCATTTTTTCATAGGAAATATCCTCATTCTATGGTATAATACAGGGAACCCCCGGGGCATACGGCCCCAGGACAGGCAAAAAAACGGTCAATCTAGTTGTCATTATAGCAAAGGGAGGCAAAAGACGCAATGGGCGGATGGTGGATGGGGCGGAAAAATCGAAAACCCAGCCCCTTTGCCTGCCTTGTCCTCCTGTTCACCGCCCTGTTTGCCCTGCTGTGTCTCCTCCGTTGGAGCCAGGCCCCAGCCTCCCCCACGGTGGTGGTGCCCCAGTTCCCCGGGGCGGAGCCCTGGCAGTTGGAGACAGTGGACGCCCCCGGAATGCTGGAAGGGGAGGTCCTGGACCTGAACACCGCCAGCCAAGGGGACCTGTCCCGCCTGCCGGGCATCGGCGAAAAGCGGGCGGCGGATATCGTGGCCTGGCGGGAGGCCCAGGGGGGCTTTCCCACCCCCGAAGGGGTGCTAGAGGTCCCCGGCATCGGGCCGGGCATTTTCGCACGCATCCAAGCGTACATCACAGTGTCCCCCCTGGGGGAGAGAGGAGGCAGCCATGGCGCGGATTTTGGTGGTTGACGACGAGGAGGTCATGGTGAAGGGCATCCGCTTCAACCTGGAAAACGAGGGCTACCAGGTGGACGTGGGCTATGACGGCCGCCAGGCGGTGGACATGGCCCGGGGCACAGACTACGACCTGATTATTTTGGACTGGATGATGCCGGCCTTGGACGGCCTGGCCGCCTGCATGGAAATCCGCTCCTTTTCCAGCGTCCCCATCATCATGCTCACCGCCCGGGGGGAGGACACGGACAAGCTCCTGGGCTTTGAATATGGGGTAGACGACTACATCACAAAGCCCTTCAACATTTTGGAGATGAAGGCCCGGGTAAAGGCCCTGCTGCGCCGGGCGGCGGCCCCCCGCCGGAGCCCGGCAGGGGCGGACGACCGCCTGAAGCAAGGCAGCCTCACCCTGGACAGCGCCGCCCGGACTACCTGGTATGACGGCAAGCCTGTGGAGCTCACCGCCAAGGAGTTTGACCTATTGGAGCTGCTGATGAAAAACCCCGACCGGGTGTACAGCCGGGAGCAGCTTTTGAACCTGGTGTGGGGGTATGCCTACACCGGGGAGTACCGGACGGTGGACGTCCACATCCGCCGCCTCCGGGAGAAAATCGAGCCGGACCCCGCCAAGCCCAGCATCCTGTGTACCAAGTGGGGGGTGGGCTACTATTTGAAGGGGGAGGACGCCTGAGGGCCTCCCCCACCCCAGAGAGGAGGGACAGCCTGTGGCAAAAAACAAGACCTGGTCCAGCTGGAAAAACTCCCTCCAACTGCGCCTGACCCTGGGCTATGCCCTGCTCATCGCGGTGCTGCTGCTGCTCATGAACACCTATCCCCTGCTGATGAGCCAGAACCTGATGTTCCGCTCCCAGCAGACTGCCCTGGAAAACCAGGCCCTGCTCATCGCCAACAGCCTTACCACCGCCGACAGCCTCACCCCGGAGACGGTGGAGCAGGCCCTCGGGCCCCTGGACGAGCTGGATGTCCAGCGCCTGCTGATTACCGACGAGGCGGGGCTGGTGCTCTACGACTCCGACCAAGCGGACAGCAGCGCCGGGCGCTATGCCCTCACCGGGGCGGTGGTCTCCGCCTTGGAGGGGAACAACGCCTTTTTCGGCCGCTATGACGGGGGCAGCTTCACCAGCAGCGCCGCCCTGCCGGTGATGACCCGGAACACCGTGGTGGGGGCGGTGTGCCTGTTCAACGAGGACGCCGCCCAGGGTGCCCTGCTCCAACAGCTACAGGGGAACCTGCGGCTGATCTCCCTGGTGGTGTGCCTGGCGGTGCTGGTGCTGTTTGCCGCCTTTTCCAACCTCCTGGCGCGCCGGGTGGGGGTGCTGCTGGGGGGTATCCGCCGGGTGCGGGCGGGGGAGTATACCCACCGGGTGACCATGAAGGGCCACGACGAGCTGGTGCAGCTGGCGGAGGAGTTCAACCAGCTCACCGGCCGCCTACAGGCCACGGAGGCCCGGCGGCGGCGCTTTGTCTCCGACGCCTCCCACGAGCTCAAGACCCCCCTGGCCTCCATCCGCCTATTGACGGACTCCATCCTTCAGGATGAGACCATCGACCGGGCCACCACCCGGGAGTTTGTGGGGGACATCGGCCAGGCGGCAGACCGGCTCATCCACATCAGCGAGAGCCTCCTCTCCCTGAACCGCCTGGACGAGGGGCGGACTGTAGGCCGGGAGCCGGTGGCGGTGAATGCCCAGGCGGAGAAGCTCTGCCGCCTCCTGTCCCCCCTGGCGGAGGAGGCGGGGGTGCGTCTGGAAACCGCCCTGGAACCGGACTGCGTGGCCCGCTGCGGGGAGGAGGACGTAAACCAAATCCTGCGCAACCTGATTGAGAACGCCATCAAGTACAACAGCCCTGGGGGCCACGTCCTGGTGTCCACCCACTGCCAGGGGGGCCAAGTGGTGTTGGAGGTGGCGGACAGCGGGGTGGGCATCCCGGAAGAGGACTTGCCCCGGATTTTCGAGCGTTTTTACCGGGTGGACAAGGCCCGGTCCCGGGCCGCCGGGGGCACAGGCTTGGGCCTGTCCATTGTGCTGGACACGGTACGGCTGTATGACGGGGACGTGACGGTCCAATCCACCCTGGGGGAGGGCTCCTGCTTCACCGCCACCCTCCCCGCCTGGACGCAAGAGGAGGGGGAAGCATGAGACGATACCTGTACCCCGGGGCGGCGCTGTTATTGCTGCTGTCCCTGCTGGGCTGCGGGGTCCCCCGGGCCCAGGAGGGGGCATACCAGCTCTATTTCCGGGCCCAGGAGGGGGAGGTCGCCCTGGTGGCAGAGCCCCGCTGCCTCCCAGAGGACTGCGACGACCCAGTGGAGGGCTTGTTGACCCTCCTGCTGGAGGGGCCCCAGGGGGAGGACCTCAGCCGGGCCATCCCCAGCAGCGTGACCCTCCGGGGCACCACCCTGGAAAACGGGCTGCTGACGGTGGACCTTTCCAGCCGCTACGCCAGCCTGTCCGGCATCGACCTGACTTTGGCGGACTACAGCATTGTCCAGACCCTGAGCCAGGTAGAGGGGGTGGAGGCGGTAACCATCACCGCGGAGGGGGAGCCCATCCCCTACCGGGACCACCAGCGGCTGACGGCAGCGGATGCCTGGATTGCTACGGAATAAAAAACCTCCCAGAGGGAGGGGGAAAAGGGCCGCCGAATCCGGCGGCCCTTGAATATTCTAATTTAGGTATCTGGCAGGGGAAGCACCCTCAACGGAACTCCTCATACACCACATGGTGGGCAATGTCCTTTTCCGGCTGGGAACTCATCCGCCCGGCCTCGATCTCCTCCCAGGTCACGCTGTTGTCCTGGGTCATGACGTATCTAACGTAAGAGGAATATTGCGTGTTGGCGGCCTCAGCCCGCCCGGCATAGTACATCATATAGGGGTACGTCTCCACCAGGTCCCGGCCGTTCTCATAGGCACGGACGGTATAGGCTTCGCCGTCATAGCTCAAATCATGGAAGTAAATCCCATTCTCCCGGGATTCATAACGACATAGGCGCACCTCGGCAGCCTTGCCATGGGACGATGCCTCCACAAAGGAATCCCACATGCCCTGCCCGGAGACCATCCGTCCGTCCTCAAACACCACGCAGCCGTCCTTTTTGGCCTGCGCCAAGCTGTAGTTGTTGGGCAGTTCATCCAGGGGTAGGGGCGCATCCGCCAATTGGGTTCCGCAACCAGCGCAGAAAAGCAGACACAGCGCGGCCACAGTATAAGCCATCCAACGTCTCATAGCGGTTCCTCCTATCAATTTGGTATCTTGATTTTAGCACCTCTCCAAGGCCCTGTCAAGCCTGTGGAGGCAATGTGGACAAAATTCCGCCGGGGCCACAAAAAAGAGATTTTACACTATAGTTCGAGGGAAAAATTTTTTCGGGAATTTTCAAAAAATATGTCCACTTTTTGGCGCTTGGAGGAATATATAGATAGAAGCTTCAATTGAGAGACCCGTTTAGCGGCGGGCGGTGGAGGGGGAAGAAATTGACGAGTTGCGAATTAGGAAGCGAAAGACACATGATATCTTGGAAAGGAGCTTTATCATGAAGAAGATTATTTGTTGTTTTATGTCCGTGATGATGCTGTTTGGCATTGCGGTTATCCCAGCTTCTGCACTCAGTGCGGAAGAAGTCACAAGAACGGCAGACGCCGAGAACCTGATCGTTTCCTCTCTGGGTAAGGATAGCCTAGACAAGGCTCTTGTCCAGACTGTGAAAAAAGATATGGCGCTTATGGAAGAAGCCTATCTCGGTAGAAATGGCTTCATTGACGGTATGCAGGTCAACGATGACGGAAGCGTTGTTTATACCTATTCTGTTCGTGATAACTTGGTTGGCTATTTTACAGTGAGCAAGTCTGCGGCAGGCGATCTTACTGTGAGCAGCCGTGAAGGTGATCTATATAATGAGCTTACACTCACCGCCGATGGAAGAACTCTGCTGAATGGGAAAAATCTGTATGCAGAGGAACCCGCTGTTCAGGAAGTTTCCACTCAGGATCAGTCTATTATGAGAGCTGGCCCTATCTCTAGGTATTATAAGTATACCTTTACCAAGAGTGGGTGGGACGTTGTTACTCCCAGTGGATTTAACAGGGGGAGCACAAGTACAGGGACGTATGTATCAATGAGTGACTTTCTTAAAAACATGACTAGTATAACGCTTCGTGATATTTTCCGTAGTAAATATCTGAGAGCTATGAAGAATATTATTACGGGAATCCCCGATGACGTTATGTCTACCGTTATTGATGCAGCATGTACCACAGCTGAGCTTGATAGAATCAGAGCCGAAAATCCCAATTCCAAGAGTATAAATTATAAAATTACAATTTTTAGTAAAAATGGGAATAATACCTTGTACTCTGAGTGGCTTTATGCAGTTAAACTTTATGGTAACAAAGAATGTAGTGGAAAGCCTGCTATTTCAGGGGCAAAGAAAATCACGGAATCCACCTGATATAAACCAAACCGAGCAAATATACCCCCGGCTACATTGCCGGGGGTGCTCATATTCACCTGGAAAGGAGCATTCTTATGAATAAAAGTATACGATTTTTGGTGATTGCAATTGCCCTTATCGCGATTGCTATCATCGTTGGCTTTAAGCTCTATAGCAACGCTGGCGAGGCTGAGACCGCCAAGGCACTGATTTCTTCCTCACTGGGAGAAGAACGTTTAGAGAAAGACTTAATTAAGAAGGTAACGGAAGATTTACGTTTGTTAGAAAAAGCTGGTTCGGCGTCCTTTGTGGAAGAACTCAGCATAGATGAGGATGGGACCATCACATATATTATCCCAGGTGGAGAGGGGTTGCGGGAGGAGGTCAAGGTCCGAAAAGAGTCCAACGGCGATGTTGTTCTGGACATTCAAGAGGGCGACCTATACAATGAACTGACCATTACACGCTCTGGGAAATTGCTCATGAATGGTAAAGATTTGATCGTCGATGAATGAGAACTCTTTTTCTGCGTGAAGCCACAAGTGGAGGAATTGACCATTGCCTGGGATACCTCCCCTGGGGCGTGGTATTACACGGTGCAAAAGGGGGACCCAGAACAAATCAGCGCCCTGTGCAGGGATTCTCAGCTGTTGCCCTGCGCTCCGCCGGAAAATTACTTGACACCTCCGGTACCCCATGGTAATATACTGGATAAGACAATTTCATCTCGCGTTGAACGGGAATAGTACCAGATATGGCCTGGACAGAGAGGGGTGGCCACCGGCTGCAAGCCACCCTGCAAGGCCCTGTGGGAATGTGCGCCCGGGAGCGAGAGGGATGCAGATGCCCTCCGGTTTGGCCCCGTTATCCGCCTTTCAAGTGATAAAAAAGAGTGGAACCGCGATTATGATCGCCTCTTTCTCCCAAAGGAGAAGGGGGCGTTTTTTCGCCCCACCTAGTTCGAGGTGAACCGCATTGCATTTGATCGAGACCCTGGCCGCCTATCAGGCCCGCGACCCCGCCGCCCGGAGCAAGCTGGAGGTATTCCTCCTCTACCCCGGCGTCCACGCCACCATCAACCACCGCATTGCCCACTGGCTGTATACCCACAACTGCCGCTTCCTGGCCCGGGCTGTGTCCCAGTGGAGCCGGTTTTGGACTGGTATTGAAATCCACCCCGGCGCCAAAATCGGCCGGCGCTTTGTCATCGACCACGGCATGGGCATCGTCATCGGCGAGACCGCCGAAATCGGGGACGACTGCCTCATCTACCACGGCGTCACCCTGGGGGGCACCGGCAAGGACAAGGGCAAGCGCCACCCCACCCTGGGCAACAACGTCCTGGTGGGCAACGGCGCCCGGATTTTGGGCCCCTTCACCGTAGGGGACAACGTGCGCATCGCCGCCGGCTCCGTGGTGCTGCGGGAGGTGCCCCCGGACAGCACCGCTGTGGGCGTGCCTGCCCAGGTGGTGCGGGTCCACGGCGCCGCCACCGCCTATGCCGACAGCGTGGATCAGGTCAACGTCCGCGACCCCATTTTGGAGCGCTTGGCCGCCGTCTCCTCCCGGCTGGAGCTGGTGGAACGGCTGCTGGATGAAAAATACCAGGAGGGCTTGCCCTCTGACACCGAAGAAAAAGGAGAAGATGTGAATGCAGCTCTATAATTCTGCCACCCATAAGCGGGAGCCCTTCCAGACCCACACCCCCGGCCACGTGGAGATGTACACCTGTGGCCCCACAGTGTACCACTTCGCCCACATCGGGAACCTGCGCAGCTATATCATGGAGGACGTGTTGGAAAAGCACCTGCGCTTCTCCGGCTACGACGTAAACCGGGTGATGAACATCACCGACGTGGGCCACCTGGCCAGCGATGCCGACGAGGGCGAGGACAAGATGCTCACCGGGGCCAAGCGGGAGCACAAGTCCGTGCTGGAAATCGCCCAGTTCTACACCGACGCCTTCTTTGCCGACTGCGCCAAGCTAAACATCAAAACCCCCGACGTGGTCCAACCCGCCACGGGGCTCATCGACGAGTATATTAAAATCGTGTCCACCCTCATTGAAAAAGACTATGCCTACCTAGCCGGGGGGAACGTGTACTTTGACACCGCCAAGCTGTCCCGCTACTACGTGTTCAACGAGCACAACGAGGAGGACTTGGCCGTGGGCGTCCGGGAGGGCGTGGAGGAGGACAGCAACAAGCGCAACCGCAACGACTTCGTCCTCTGGTTCACCAAGTCCAAGTTTGAGGACCAGGCCCTGAAGTGGGACTCCCCCTGGGGCATCGGCTACCCCGGCTGGCACATCGAGTGCTCCGGCATCTCCATGAAATTCAACGGGGAATACCTGGACCTCCACTGCGGCGGCATCGACAACGCCTTCCCCCACCACACCAACGAAATCGCCCAGTCCGAGAGCTACCTGGGCCACCCCTGGTGCAAGCAGTGGTTCCATGTCCACCACCTGAACACCGAGGGGGGGAAGATGTCCAAGTCCAAGGGGGAGTTTTTGACCGTGACCCTTTTGGAGGAAAAGGGGTATGACCCCCTGGTGTACCGCTTCTTCTGCCTGCAAAGCCACTACCGCAAGGCCCTGGTGTTCAGCTGGGAAAACCTGGACAACGCCGCCGGGACCTTTGCCAAGCTCCTGGGCCGCATCGCCGCCCTAAAGCCCGACGACGGGCCTGTGGACGAAGGGGAGAAAACCGCCCTGGTGGAGCGGTTCAAGGCCGCCCTGGACAATGACCTGAACACCGCCCAGGCGGTCACCTGCGTCTATGACGTGCTGAAAGCCAAGACCAACGGCGCCACCAAGCTGGCGGCCCTGGGGGACTATGACAAGGTCCTGAGCCTGGACCTCCTGGCGAAGGCCGAGGCCAAGCGCCAGGAAGCCGCCAAGGCCACCGCCGCCACCCAAGACGGCTGCACCATCACCGGGGAGGGGGACCCGGCCATCGACGCCCTGGTCCTCCAACGCTTCCAGGCCAAGAAGGCCAAGAACTTCGCCGAAGCCGACCGCATCCGGGACGAACTGTCCGCCCAGGGCATTGTCCTCACAGATGTGCCTGGGGGGACGAAGTGGGCGCGGGGGTAACCCACACCGAGACAAAAATTCCCTTGCCCCTCCCCTTGTGTTTTGTTTATACTTTGTATATACTACTTCTAGGAGGTGTTTGCCATGTATGCAACGATTCAGAAATGGGGCAATAGCCAAGGTTTACGCTTGCCCAAAGCCCTTCTGGACCTCACAGGCTTGCAGGAAAACGACCGCGTGGAACTGACACAAGCCGAGGACGGGATTTATATCAAAAAGGCTGCCACAAAACACCGCACCCTGGAAGAATACCTGGTGGATTTTTATGGGAAACCCATCGACGAAATCCCTCCTTTGACGGAGGGTGAATATGACTGGGGCCCATCAAGAGGCAAGGAAATTGTATAATAATCCGCGAGAATATCCCATTTCCACCGCCCCCTCACCCAGGGCCACAAAAAAAGCCGTCCACTTCTGGACGGCTTTTTCAAGGCGCAAAAACAATTGACAAGCCCTGAGAACTCTGTTAGAATAAAGTCAGGAAATACATACCCGTTTTGGAAGGTAGCATTCCGTTTATTTTAGGAAAGTCAAGATAAACATATTCGGCAGCTATGGGGAGTAGCCGCTCCCCATAGCCTGCGCAGGCGAAGGCCCGCCTACACAACGGGATTCTATCCCGAACCTTATATACAGTATAGCACAGCTAAGCTCATTTCCGCAAGTCCTAAAAAGATCTGGAATTCCGGCTTGTGGACTTCTCCTTTCTTTGGGGCGCGTGGTACCACGCCTCACCAGTTGTGTGTATGTGTTGAAAAGGCACTGTGTAGGACATAGCAATATGCCTGCATGGTGTTTTCTTGCTTTCTCCGACGTCGAGACAGGGGTGGGGCTGGAAGGGCCCTTCCAGCTCTGCCCCCGACAGAGGAGCATACACACAACTGAATAAGAAAGAGAGGTGTGCTGGTGTGTTTATGGTACCCTGTTCCAGAGATGGCTTCTGCAAGTGGTTCAGCACTGGACTGGATACGCGTAATTGCCCATGGAAACGGTTTGAGCATATTGCGACTACGGCACTTCCCTGTAGAGCAAGCACTCTATGGATACTGCACTTCCTGTTCCCCAACTCTCGGCCGCGTTATACCCTGCTTCAGCGTATCCGCCGCAAACATGCTCTACTGAAAGCCCCCGTTGTGGATGGGAACGACTATGTGAATCCGTTTACCCATGAGCAGATGCGGGAGTTGATGCTGGATGTGGCCTTTTGGCTCCAAGAAACGCTGTTTGCCCACTATTGGGAGGAGGACCGCAGCCTGAGCTGGGAGGAGTTTCTCAAGCTGACAGAGAACCGGAGCGATATTAAGGCAGCTGCCGCAAATACCCTTCATATCTTCCCCCTCATCTGCCGGCCAGATTTGGACCCGGTTGCGCAGGTTTTGTCGGCTGCTCCCTCCCGCTATGACTATGCCTCCCGGGCGGACCTGATCCCACCAGAGAGCCGCGCTGTGCCGCCGCTGATCGTGTCGGCGCTGGAGTTAGAGGATACGGTGGAGCGGGTGCTTTATAAGCTGGAAATGGCACTTTATCTGAAAACGACGAAGCCGACCCAAAGGATTGGGTTCATGGAATTTTGCCAAAGAATAGATGAAGAATCCGTTTTGGCAGAGATGATCGTCCAGCGGACCCGCTGGGTGTTCTCCGCCAACCTGGGGAAGCTAAAAGGCATCTGGGCGCACAAAAAGCTGATTGAGCTCCCACCTCTGCGTATCCCATGAAAAACCCCCGGACGCCAGCGTCCGGGGGTTTTTTGCAACTTTTTTGCGCCATTCTGTCAGGGCTGGGGGAACACTGTGGACAGGTCAATCTGGCAGCCCTCCAAGACCGCAGCCGGGAGGATGCTGTCCCGCTTGTACAGACCTCTTTCTCTTGTTCTTATTGTGTTCCGCCCCTGGAATGCAAGGCGCTCAGCTTGCCGCCTTCCTACTGGACACCATTTTAATCCCCACCAAGGCCAGCAGCATCAGCACAATGGCGATGGGCAGGGTAATCAAGGCATTGGGCACAAAGCCCGCGATGATGTAGGACACAAAGCTCACCGCCGCCGCCGTGATGGCGTAAGGCAGTTGGGTGGAGACGTGGTCCACATGGTCACACTGGGCCCCGGCGGAGGCCATGATGGTGGTGTCGGAGATGGGGGAGCAGTGGTCGCCGCACACCGCGCCGGCCATACAGGCGGACACGCACACCACCCCCAAGGGCTCCGTCAGGGGGAACACCCCCAGGGTGATGGGGATGAGGATGCCAAAGGTGCCCCAGCTGGTGCCGGTGGCAAAGGCCAGGAAGCAGCCGATGAGGAACACCACTGCGGGAAGGAAGGCCTGGAACGCCCCGGCGGAGCTCTTCACCACGGATTCTACAAACTCCCCGGCCCCCAGGGAGTCGGTCATGGCTTTCAGGGTCCAGGCGAAGGTGAGAATCATGATGGCGGGGACCATGGCCCGGAAGCCCTCCGGGATACAGGCCATGGACTGGCGGAAGCCCATCACCCGGCGCAGGCAGTAGTAGACAATGGTGAAGGCCAGGGCGAACACCGAGCCCAGCATCAAGCCCACGGAGGCGTCGGAGTTGGAAAAGGCTTCCACAAAGGAGGCCCCTGCAAAGAAGTCGCCGGAATAGATCATCCCAATGACACAGGCCACAATCAGCACCGCAATGGGCAGCACCAGGTCCAGCACAATGCCCTTTTCCTCCGGCGCTTCTTCTGTGGGGCCGGCGTAGGGGTTGCGGCCGTTGAACAGGTCCCCGGTGCTCTGGGCCCGGTGCTCAAAGCGGGACATGGGGCTCAGCTCCACCTTCATGAGGATCATCCCCACCATCATCACCACGGTGAGGATGGCGTAAAAGTTAAAGGGGATGGCCTTGATGAACAGGGTCAGGCCGCTGCCGTCCTCCACGTAGCTGGCCACCGCCGCCGCCCAGGAGGAGATGGGGGCGATGATGCACACCGGCGCCGCCGTGGCGTCGATGAGGTACGCCAGCTTGGCCCGGGAGAGCTTGTACTTGTCCGTCACCGGACGCATCACGGAGCCCACGGTAAGGCAGTTGAAATAGTCGTCGATGAAGATCAGCACCCCCAGGGCTACGGTGGCCAGCTGGGCCCCCACCCGGGTTTTGATGTGCTGGGCCGCCCAGCGGCCAAAGGCGGCGGAGCCCCCGGCCTTGTTCATCAGGCAGACCATGGCCCCCAGGACCACCAGGAACACCAGGATACCAATGTTGTAGCTATCCGCCAGCACGCTGACAATGCCGTCCTCAAACACATGGAGGACGGTGCCCTCAAAGGAGTAGGCCGAGTAGAGCAGGCCGCCCATCAGGGCCCCTACGAACAGGGAGGAGTACACCTCCTTGGTAATCAGGGCCCGGGCAATGGCCACCACCGGGGGCAGCAGCGCCCAGGCGGTGCCGTAGAACCCGCCGCCCTCGGCGGCACTCTCCCCGCTGTTGGCGGCCAGGGGGAGGAGGAACGCCGCCAGCAGGAACACCGCCAGCAGCCCTCCCTTGAGCAGTTTCGACTTTCTCATACAGTTCCCTCTCTTAAATAGAAATGAAGTCATGACAGCCCCTGTCATGACTTCATAAAAAAACGATGGGCTATGAATCACAACAGCGCTCCGCGCCTCTATCATGCCGCCATCGTAGCAGAAAAAGACAGGAAAGTCAACCGTTTGTCAAGAATCGACAGCATCCCGCCCCAAAGCGCCTGCCGTGCCCTCCGGCGTGCGGATTTTCAAGCTCAGGCGGATCAAATAGGCCTCCGGGTCATCGGTGGAGAAGCGGCTCACCAAGTCCTCCTCGTAGAGGTCCCCGTCCATGGTGTAGCCCTGGGCCCAGACCCAGTCCCGCAGCCGGCGGCAGGCCTCGTACTCCGACTGGTAGGAGCCCTGGTGGTAGAGCACCGCATAGGTCCCCGCCGGCTGTATCCAGGCGCCCTGGCTCCCCGCCGGGACCTGGCAGTAATAATAGTCCTCCATGAAGCGGTCCCGTTCCAAGCTCTCCCGGAGGATGATGTCCCCGGGGTTCATGGAGACACTCCCTGCGCTGCGCCCCTTGGCCAACAGCTCCCGGATGTGCAGCAGGTATTGCACCTCCTCGAACTGCTCAAACCGGGGGGCGGGGACCACCGCCAAGCTGCGCTCCGGCAGCACTTCCAGCCGGATTTCCCCCGGCGTCACCCCCCCGGCCAACTCCAATTGCCGAACCGTCTCCGCCAAGAAATCCTCCATGCGTTGGAGACGGCCGCGCTCCGCCTCTAGCTCCGCCTCCTTCTGCCGCAGCAGCTCCAAAAAGCCCTCCGGGTTGCGGCGGTTCAAATAGGCCCGGATTTCCGACAGGGGCGTGCCCAAGCGCCGCAGGGCGGCGATGATATCAAAGGTGGCCAGCTGCCGGGCGGAGTAATAGCGGTAACCGTTTTCCCCCACCTCCTGGGGGCGCAGGAGGCCAATGTGGTCGTAGTGGAGCAAGGTGTCCTTCTTCACCCCGCACAGGGCTGCAAAGGCCGCGGTTTTGAACAGATGCTTTTCCATTGAATATCCCCCCATAACACCCGCAGAAAAAAATAGAAAAAATTTTTCAATCCCCCCTTGACTCTGGGGTAACACCATGGTTTATCCTCAGTATAGCAAAAAACAAGGCCTGGCACAAGGCCAAACTGTATTATGAGGTGTTATCATGTCTTCCCCTGCCAAGGGCTCCTGGAAAGCCCTGCTGCATTACGTCGTCCCCTCCGTCTCCGCCATGGTCCTGTTCTCTTCCTATACCTTGGTGGACGGAATCTTTGTGGCCAAGGGTGTGGGCGAGCTGGCCTTAGCCAGCGTGAACCTTGCCCTCCCCTTCGTCAACCTCCTGTCCGGCATTGCCATCCTCCTCTCCATGGGGACCTCCACCCGCTGCGCCTTCGCCCTGGGCCAGGGCCAGCGGGACAAAGCCTCCGCCCTCTTCAGCCAGACCGTAGCAGTGATCGTGGCCCTCTCCCTGCTGATCACCACCGCCGTCTCCCTCTTCGCCCCCTCCCTAGCCCATCTGCTGGGGGCGCGGGCCCAGACCGCGGCGTATACCACAGAATACCTGCGCATCGTGGGGCTGTTCTCTCTGTGCTTCATCCTCTCCTACTGCCTGGAAAACATGGTGAAGGTGGACGGCGCCCCCCACCTCTCCGTCATTGGTGTTGCCATCAGCTTTGCGGTGAACGTAGGGCTGGACTACCTCTTTATCCTGCGCCTGCACTGGGGCGTGGCAGGGGCGGCCTGGGCCACGGGGTTGGCCCAATTGGCCAGCATGCTCTTTTTCCTGTGCCGTTTCCTGGGCAAAAAGAGCACCCTGCGGTTTTGCCCCTTCCGCCTGCGGCTGGGGGAGCTGGGGCGGATCCTGCCCCTGGGGGTGGCGGACTGCTCCATCGAACTGATGCTGGGCTTTCTGACCATGCTGTATAACCATGTGATCCCCTCCCTTTTGGGGGAGGCATCCTTGGCCACCTACGCGGTCATTGCCTATATCAGCCTCCTTGTCACCATGCTCATGCAGGGCGTGGCCCACGGCCTGATGCCCCTCGTAAGCCTGTGCGCTGGCCGGGGGGAGGAGGCCGTTGTCCGGCAGCATCTGCGCCAGGGCCTCCTGCTCACCCTGGGCCTGGGCCTGGTGGTGGAGCTGCTGTGCCAGCTTGCCCCCGGCGCCCTGACATCCCTGCTCCTGGAACGCAGCAGCCCCTTGTTCCCCCAGACGGTTTCTGCCCTGCGGCTGTATGCCCTTTCCTTCCTTCTCTCCGGCGTGAGTATCGTGCTGGCCGGCTATTTCGCCGCCCTGGGGAAAGCAGGCAGCTCGGTGCTGCTGTCCCTGGGCCGGGGCTTCGTCTTCCTGCCGGGCGCGGTGCTTCTGGTCAGCGCCCTGAACGGAAGCGTCAGCATCTGGCTGGCCGCCCTGGTCGGCGAGCTGTTTTCCCTGGCGCTGGCGGCGCTTCTCTTAAAGCGCAATTCCCAGGCCCTGGGGCAGACCCCGGCCGCCGCCGCCGCGTAGCACTCCCATAGCGTGAATTCATGAAATGAGGTGTATGTATATGAACAAAGCGTTGAATCCCACCTGGAAGAATTTCTTCCACTTCGCCCTCCCCTCCATGGCCGCCATGGTTATCTTCTCGTCCTATACCATCATCGACGGGATTTTCGTGGCCAAGGGCGTCAGCGACCTAGCCATGGCGGCGGTGAACCTCTCCCTGCCCTTCATCAACGTGCTGTCAGGCCTGGCAGTGCTGCTGACCATGGGCACCTCCACCCTATGTGCCTTCGCCCTGGGGAAGGGGGACCAGAAAAAGGCGGAAGAGCTGTTCACCCAGACTGTGGTGGTCATCCTCATTGTCTCCGCTGTCATCAGTGTGGCGGTGTCCATTTTCGCTAAGCCCCTGGCCTACCTCCTGGGCGCTCGGGAGCTGACCATCGGCTACTCCTCCCAATACCTCCATGTGGTGTGCCTGTTCTCTGTGTGCGTCATCCTCTCCTACTGCCTAGAGGTGATGGTAAAGGTGGACGGACGGCCCCAGCTGGCTATGATCGGCATGGCCATCAGCTTTGTTATCCACATCGGCTTGGACTATATCTTCATTTTCCACCTGCACCTGGAAGTCCTGGGCTCCGCCCTGGCCACAGGGCTGTCCCATACCGGCAGCCTGATCTTCTTCCTGGCCTACTTCCTCTCCGGCAAGTCCAACCTGCGGTTCCGTAAGTTCAAGTGGAACCTGAGAAAGGTGGTGGAGGGCCTGCCCCTAGGGGTGGCGGACTGCTCCGTGGAGTTCGTCCTGGGCTTTTTGACCATGCT
>CAJUCB010000001.1:5447-29639 GCA_910584805.1 uncultured Oscillospiraceae bacterium | reverse complement strand
CCACGTCATCGTGGCGACCCTTGGGGAAGAGAGCTTGCCCATCTACGCGGTGATCTCTTACATCACCATCCTGGTGTTCTTCCTGATGCAGGGCATTGCCCAGGGCATGATGCCCTTGGTAAGCCTGGCGGAGGGCCACAACGACCACGCCGCCAGCCGGAACTTCCTGCGAAAATGCCTCATCACCGTGGTGGTAACGGGTGTCATTGTGGAGCTCATCTGCCAGTTGGCCCCAGGGCCGGTGGTGTCCATCCTCCTGGAAGGGGAGAACGTCCTCTACGACGACGCGGTCTCTGCCCTGCGGCAGTACGCCCTGTCCTACCTGTTGACGGGCTTCTCCATCGCCCTGGCCGGTTACTTCGCGGCCTTGGGCCGGGGCCCCTCCTCCATGCTGCTCTCCCTGGGCCGGGGCTTCATCCTCCTGCCCGGCGCCCTCCTGGCCCTGAATGCCCTCACCGGCGGCAGCGGCATCTGGATGGCCGCCCTGGTGGGGGAGGTCCTCAGTGTCCTGCTGGGCTTCGCCCTGCTGCGGCGGGCGGAGCACCGCCAGCCGGTGCTGGCAGCCAGCCAGGGATAAGTAAATCAATGGTCCGTGGGCCGTCTGGGTATCCAGGCGGCCCACTTCCTTTGCCTTCATTGACAGTGTGTCCATTGCGTGTTATATTGTATATACAATACTATGGGAGGGATACACGATGGCAAACTTGAATGTACGCATGGACGACGAGGTAAAACGCCAATTTGATGCTTTCTGTGCGCAAGTGGGTATGAACGCCTCGGTGGCTGTCAACCTGTTTGTGAAAACAGTCCTCAGAGAGCAGCGCATCCCCTTCTCTATCTCCACAGATCCTTTCTGGAATGAAACGAACCAGGACATATTGCGCCGTTCCATTGCTCAGCTTGACGCAGGGATGGGCACCCGGCACGACCTGATGGAGGACGGACCAGATGCATAAGGACTGGTCAGATGCAGCCTGGGAGGAATATGTGTCGTGGCAAAGCAAGGACCCAAAGCTGCTGAAAAAAATCAACCAGTTGATCCGCGACACAGAGCGGGACCCTTTCAGCGGTGTTGGGAAGCCCGAACCCCTGCGCGGTAACTTGAGCGGTTGGTGGAGCCGTCGCATCGACAAAGGCAACCGCTTGATTTACCGTATCCGGGACGGTGTTCTGGAAATCGCACAATGTGGAACACACTATGGAGAGCAGTAAGAACCAAGACAGGCGTGCTTATTTGCCTTCCTCTCATCAAATGCATTGATTTTGTGCTGCAAATGCCATATAATATCAATAAATCCGAATGCAAAGGGGTGTTTACTATGGCGAATACAACAACCTTCAGCGTCCGTATAGACAGCGAGATCAAACAGGAATGCGAGGAACTCTTTGGCCAACTGGGTATGACCCTGACCACTGCCATCAATGTTTTCCTGCGCCAATCCCTCCACACAGGGGGCTTGCCCTTTGAGGTCAAAATGCCTAGGCCCAATAAAGAAACCATCGCTGCCATGTTGGAGGCGGAACGGATTGCAACGGACCCATCTGTAAAAAGGTATACTGATTTAGATGAGTTGTTTGCTGATTTACGCGCATGAGAAAGACAGTTTACACGGTTGTAACAACCAAGCAATTCAAAAAAGATTACAAGTTAGCCATAAAGCGGCACATGGATGTAGGATTGTTAGAGGACATCGTTGCAGCCCTTTCCATGGGCGAAACTTTGGCGGAAAAGCACCGGGACCATGCCCTGGTGGGAAAATGGGTAGGCCACCGGGAATGTCACATTCTTCCCGACTGGCTTTTGGTCTATCGTTTTGAGGACGATGTGCTGATATTGACCCTATCCCGCACCGGCTCCCACAGCGATATCTTTGGAGAATAGGCGGCAAGCCTCCGCAATGGCATACGCAAGGCCCGCCCTGGAACACATCCAGGGCGGGCCTCATTCTATTGTATTTGCTCAAAGCTCGCAGGCGGTCAAATCCTCAAAGGTCTGCCGCCGCACCGCCAGACGGGCCTTCCCGTCCCGGAGCATCACCAGGGCTGGGCGGCACAGGCGGTTGTAGTTGGAGGCCATGGTGAAGTTATAGGCCCCTGTGGTGAGCACCGCCAGGAGGTCCCCCCGCTGCATCTGGGGCAGGTGGATGTTCTCCTGGATCAAATCCCCGCTCTCACAGCAGCGCCCCGCCACGGAGCAGAGGAAGTCTGCTGGATCGTTCATCCGGTCTGCCGGCAGGACGGTGTAGGGGGCCTGGTAGAGGGCATAGCGGGGGTTGTCCGTCATGCCGCCGTTTACGGTCACATAGCTGCGGTAGCCCTCGATGGTCTTGACCCCGCCCACCCGATAGAGGGTGACTCCGGCGTCCGCCACGATGCTCCGTCCCGGCTCCAAGAGGATGCGGGGGAGGGGATAGCCCTTTTCCTTGCATCCCGCCTCCAAATGCTCCGCCAGAGCCCGGATGTTGCCGGGGATGTCCACCTGGGGGTCCTGTTCCTGATACCGAACTCCAAAGCCGCCCCCCAGGTTCAGCACCTGGGCGGTAAAGCCCAGGTGCTCCCGCAGCCCTTGGGCGAAGTCCAGCAGGATGTCCACCGCGTCGCAGAAGGGCTCTGCCTCGAAAATCTGGGAACCAATGTGGCTGTGGAAGCCCTCCACCTCCAAGTGCTCCATGGTAAGGGCCTTTGCCACGAAGGCAGCGGCCTGCCCCGTCTCAATGGGGACGCCAAACTGGCAGTCGATGCGCCCGGTGTTGATGGCTTGCAGGGTGTGGGGATCGATCCCCGGGGTCACCCGGAGGAGGACCTTTTGCCGCTTCCCCCGTTCCCCGGCAAAGTGGTTCAACTGAGCCAGCTCCAAGGGGTTGTCCACGATGAAGTGGCCCACCCCCTGGTCCAGGGCGTATTGGATGTCCTCGTCGGTCTTATTGTTGCCGTGGAAGTAGAGCTGTTCTGGGGGGAAGCCCCCGGCCAGGGCGGTGTAAATCTCCCCTGGGGAGACCACGTCTGCCCCCATGCCCTCCTCCTTCAGCACAGGGTAGAGGCCCTTGAAGCACAGGGCTTTCCCGGCAAACAGGGGCTGGGACCCGGCAGGCATGGACGCCCCCATGGCCTGGGTGTAGCGGCGGCAGTTGGCCCGGACCCGGTCCTCGTCCAGGACATACAGGGGCGCCCCGAACTCCTCTGCCAGCGCCGTGGCGTCCAGGCCCCCAATGGTCAGGCGGCCCTTCTCGTTGACCCCCAGATGTTCATACAGCATGATACTTCCCTCTCTTTTTCTCTCTCGGTGGCGTGTGGCTCAGGTGGGCCCCAGCAGGTCGTCCATGTGGTAGAAGCCGGGGGCCTGTTTCACGATGAAATTGGCGGCGGTGAGGGCACCCTCGGCAAAGAGCGCCCGGTCATGGGCCTGGTGTTTTAGGGAGATGGTCTGGTTGTCCGTGGCGAAAATCACCTCGTGCTCCCCCACCACGTTGCCCATGCGCAGGGCGTGGATGCCAATCTCGTTGGGGCCGCGCTTCCCCTGGCCGGAGCGGCCCAGCACCAGCTCCGCCTCTGGCCGCTTCTCCCGCACCGCCTCTGCCAGGAGGAGGGCGGTGCCGCTGGGGGCGTCGGCCTTGCGGTTGTGGTGGGCCTCGATGATCTCCACGTCGCAGCCCCCGAAGATGGCCGCCGCCTGCTTCACCAGCCGGGCCAGCAGGGCCACCCCCACAGACATGTTATAGGACTGGAAAATGGGGATGGTTTTCGCGGCCTCTTCCAGCTGGGCAAATTCCTCCGGGGTGTAACCGGTGGTGGCCGCCACCAGGGGGAGTTTCCGGGCCTTGCAGTAGTCCAGCAGTTCCCCCACCCCGGCGTGGTTGGAGAAGTCGATCACCACGTCGGCGCTGCCTGTATAGTCGAACAGGTTTTGATAGATGCCGCTGCCCCCGGCCCGGTCTACCGCCGCCACGGGGATGCGGTCCTCTTCCAGCAGGTGGCACACCTGCCGGCCCATGCGCCCCAGGGCGCCGTTGACGATCACTTCCATAAAATCCTCCAATCTTCCCGCTTAGACCTGGATACCCAGGGCACGCATCCGCGTCAGCATGGTCTGGTAATGATCCTCCTCCATAGGCACCAGGGGCAGGCGGAGGTAGTTCTCACAATAGCCCATGGCAGCCATAGCGGCCTTGACGGGGATGGGGTTGGTCTCACAGAACAAGGAGCGCACCAGGGGCATAAAGTCACACTGGAGCTTGGCAGCGCCCGCCAGGTCCCCGGCGAAGAACTTGTCTGCCATGGCCACGGTCTGGGCGGGGATCACGTTGGACAGCACGGAGATGCAGCCCTTGCCCCCCATAGCCAGGATGGGGACGATCTGGTCGTCGTTGCCGGCATAAATATCCAGCTTGTCGCCCACCAGGGAGAAGGCCTCCACAATCTTGGAGATGTCGCTGTTGGCCTCCTTGATGGCGGCAATCCGGGGATGGTCCGCCAGGGCAGCATAAGTCGCGGGCTCGATGTTGATGCCGGTGCGGCTGGGGACGTTGTAAAGGATCACGGGCTTGGTGCTGACATCGGCGATGGCACTGTACATGGCCACCAGGCCCTTCTGGGTGGTCTTGTTGTAATAGGGGGTCACCACCAGCACAGCGTCCGCCCCGTCGGCGCAGGCGCTCTTGGTGAGTTCCATGGCGTAAGCGGTCTCGTTGCTGCCGGTGCCGGCGATCACGGGCACCCGGCCGTTGACCCGCTCCACGGCATAGGCGATCACCCGGCGGTGCTCGTCGTCGGAGAGGGTGGAGCTCTCGCCGCTGGTGCCGCAGATCACCAGGCCGTTGATGCCCTGGGCGATCTGCCAGTCGATGAGGGTGCCGAAGCGGTCATAGTCCACGCCCTGGGGGGTGGTGGGGGTGACAAGGGCGGTGGCAATTCCTTGGAAAATGGGGGTTTGGGGCTTCATCGTTCGTTCCTCCTGCAAAATTTAAGATGTACTGCCCGATAAAAACCAAAAAAATCAAGCAGGCTTCGGAGAAAGCACGCTTGATCATAAGACAGCACCACAGCAGGCGCATATTATATCAAGGATAGCTCTCCGCAAATGTTCATTTGCGACAGTCGGACAACTCTTAGTTTGTCCGCCCAGCCCGGCCCCCGTTGCAGCAGGAACCGTCTTCGGCGCCAGCCCCTTTCCCCGGCCCTGCCCTGCAAGGCATTGGCGCCGGTTACTCTTGGCGAAGCGCTACCTCTATCTCTGGTTTGCACATACTTTAGTGCATTTTCATTCATTTGTCAAGGGAAATTTGGATTTTTATTGCATATCGCGGAAATTTGTCTATCTTTTGCAAAAAAGCTGGGGTGGACGGCTCACTTTTTTGTGGCGCTCTGGTCGCTGGAAAGGTATTTGTGGGTTAGATAGCTGGCGTAGTCCTGGATGCTCTCCCGGGCTTGGGCGGGGAGCTTGCTGGGCAGGCGCAGGATATTGTTCTGGGTGCTGTAGACGTTGGGGTCATCCGTCAGCCCCAGCAGATAGTCCACCGAGACGTGGAAATACTTCGCAATCCCGATTTTGATGGCATCCGGGGGCTCACTCTTTTCCCGCTCATAGGAGGAGATGGAGTGCTTGTTGATATTCAGGATCGCGGCCAGTTCATCCTGGGTGAGGCCCGCATCTTTTCTGAGGTCATATAATCTCTCGCCAATCAAACAGAGTCCCTCCTGTACTTTGTTGACGCTTATTATAGGAGAAAAATCGAATTCCAGCCTGAATATTGACAAAAGAATCCTTCCATGTTATTTTTATAGAATATCATTCTATTTTTCAGCAAAAGTAGAATGAAACGACACAAACTGCCGGCACAGTGAGGGGGAAGGATATGGCATATTCCCGCAGCTATACGCGGTTCAACCCGAAGAAACCCGTGAAGAAATACCTCTGTATCCTACTATGCTCTGTTGTGGCCTGTATTATTTGCCTGGCCCTGCTGCGGGTGCTCATCCAGGCGGCGCACCAAGGGGAGGCCTGGGTCCCCGCCCCCTCCCACGCCTTTGTGGGGAAGCCTTACACAAAGGTGATAGAAAAATTTAAGCAATGCGGCTTCACCAGCATCCAGGCCCAGCCCCTGCCAGACCTGGTCACCAAGTGTATCACAAAAGACGGCCAGGTGGAACCCATCTCCATCCACGGGCACACAGAGGGGGACGTAGACGCCGTCTCCGTCGGCGGGGACACAGCGTATGCCCCAGGCAGGTGGGTTCCGGCGGATACCCAGGTGGTGATCCACTACCACGCGCTGCCTGAGCAGGGGATGGCGGCTACACCAAAAAAGTGAAACCCTCTTCAACCGTCTGAAAAGCGGCCTCCAGGCAACTGTCCTGGAGGCCGCTTTGGTGGTTCCATCTCTTAAAATTTGCTTCCGCAGTCCTCACACACCCAGGCCTTCCCCGCATCCCCCGCGGCCAAGACCCCGAACACCAGCAGCTTTGCGGTGGTCTGGCCCTTGGAGATCTGGGACAGGCCAAAAACTGGCAGGGCATTTCCGTTTTTCCTGCCACCAGTATACCACAAGCCTCTCTAAGGGACAAGAAGTAACATAAAACTACGCAAATCCGTGACATTTCATCGAAATTGTGGTATGGTTAAGCAAAATGAGCAAAGGAGGTGCGCAACATGAAGACATGGCTCGCGATTCTCACTGCGATGGCCTGTGCTTTGGCTTTGACCGCTTGCGCCAGTGCCGAAGCATCCGGCACTCCACCTCCCCCGCTTTACCTGCATGACAACGGCAACGCGGTGGAGGCCATGCTGGGCACGTATGCCTGGTTTTGGTTTTATCCATCCCGAAGCCGCAGCGCAAAGCACATAGAGGCCTGCGGCGGCGACCCGCTGCAATGCCGGGAGAACATGCCATCCATCAAAGCCCCCGCTGTCGCCCTGCAATTTGTCGGTAACCCGGACCGGGTCACCGTCTGTCGTTGGGATGCAGATGCCCTGGCACAGGGTGCCCAGCCGGAGGGGACGCCGCTGCCCATCCGGGTGGACATCCGCGAAGATACGGTGGTACAGCTCCTGGACCTGAGCGCAGGCAACTACATCTATGCCATTACCCTTTATTGGGAGGAATCCAAAACCCTCAACGGCGTTGTGGCCTACTACTTCCAGACTCAGCACCCAAACGCCGCCCCCGAAGCTGCCAGCGAAAACCCGTGACAATCCCCCCAAGCTGTGGTATCCTAGTCCCAGAAGATTCATTCTCACAAGGAGGCACCCCCACCATGGCAAAATTCCCCGACGAGGACCAGCTCTTCCCCGCCGACGCCTTTGACCTGGCGGCCCTGGGCTTCATGGACCTGGGCGAGGAGGGGGAAGTGGACGCCGCCCCGGAAGCGGACGACGGCACCCCCCGCATCCCCCCTGCCCACGACATGGACAGCCTGGATTTCTTCCTCTGGATGGAGGAGGAAGTGGACAAGGAGCAGGCCCGCCGCCAGGCGGCGAAGAAAGCCAAGAAACCATAAGGGAAAGCCCTCCGGCGACAGGTAGGTCACCGGAGGGCTTTTTTATTATGGGGGCGTTATCCCCGGAAGCGGTAGCCCACCCCCCAGACCGTCTCAATATACTGGATATGGTCGGGGTTGGTCTCGATTTTGTCCCGGATGTGTTTAATGTGTACCGTCACCGTGGAGGGGTCCCCGCAGGCATCGGTGCCCCAGACCCGGCTGAAGAGACGGTCCTTGGAAAACACAGTGTCGGGGTTCTCCGCCAGGAACAGCAGCAGGTCATACTCCTTGCCGGTCATGGTCTGTTCCCGGCCATTCACCCACACCCGCCGGGCGGCCCGGTCGATCTCCAAGCCACGGATGTGCAGAACCCCTTCCTTGGGCTTCTCCCGGCCCCCCACCAGGCGCTGATAGCGCTGGATGTGGCCCTTCACCCGGGCCACCAGCTCGCTGGGGCTAAAGGGCTTTGTAATGTAGTCGTCCGCCCCCAAGCCTAGCCCCCGGACCTTGTCGATGTCGTCTGCCAGGGCGGAGATAATCATCACCGGCACGTCCTTCTCCTCCCGGAGGCGGCGGCAGATTTCAAAGCCGCTGAGGCCGGGGAGCATCACGTCCACAATGACCATGGCCCAATCCCCTGCCAGGGCCTCTTGGAGGCCCACGGTGCCGTCGGTACACAGGGTGCAGTGGAAGCCCCCGCTCATTTCCAGATAGTCCCGTTCCAGCTCCCCCACGCTCTGGTCGTCTTCAATGATGAGGATATTCATCACACGGCCTCCTTTGTCAATGGTAGGTAGAGGAAGGCGTCGGTGCCCTCCCCCTCCCGGCTGGTGAGCCAGATTTTCCCCCGGTGGCTCTCCAGGATACTTTTACAGATGGCAAGGCCCAGGCCGCTGCCGGGGACCTTGCTGCTCCGGGCGGTGTCCTCCCGGTAAAAGCTGTCGAAGATATGCTCCATGGCCTGGGGGCTGATGCCCTTGCCGTTGTCCGACAGCTGGACAATCACCCCGCCCTGGTAGCGCTGGGCAGAGAGGACCACGCCCCCCTCTGGACGGCCATACTTCACGGCGTTGGAGATCAGGTTGTCCAGCACCCGTTTCAGCTTCCGGGGGTCCGCCAGCACCGGCACCCGCCGGTCCGGAAGCTGGGCCCGGAAGCCCATCCCCGCCCCTTCCAGCTCCAAGCGGTACTCCTCGGAGAGGTCCAGCAAAAAGGCGGTGAGGTCCACTGTCTCGAACTGGTACTGCATCCGTCCCAGCTCGTATTCGGAAAAGTCCCGCATGTCCCCCACCAGCTGTTCCAGGGACAAGGTCTTGTTGTAAATGGTCTCCAAATAATGGGCCCGCTTCTCTTCGGTGGCGGCGATGCCGTCCTTGATCCCCTCCACATAGCCCTTGATGACGGTGATGGGGGTGCGCAGGTCATGGGAGAGGTTGGCCATCAGCAAGCCCCGCTCCTGCTGGGCCCGGGCCTGCTTGGCGGCGGCCTCCTTCATCTGCCGCCGGACGCTCTCCAAGGACTGGCACAGCTCATCCAGCTCCCGCTCGGGACAGCTCAAAATCTCAAAGTTCAAGTCCCCCACCCGCAGGTTGTCCGCCGCCTGGCGCAGGGTTTTTAGGGTCGCTGACAGGCGCCCGGTGAGCCGGGAGGTGAGGGCCACACACACGATGGCCACCGCCAGGCACAGCAGGATCACCCCCAGGATGATATAGGGCAGCATCCCCCCGGGGCCTTCCAGCTGGCCCGCCAACAGCCGCAGGAGGGTATAGAGGAATTCCTCCCCCCGGGGGTTGTTTGCGGAAAAGAGCACCAGGAGCGTGACGCTCAGGCCGGCGCCGATGAGCAGGGAGAGCAGGAGCATCAACAGGCCGGTCTGAAGGAATCGCTGGCGGAGGGTGATCTTTTTGTACATGGTTTGATTACGCTTCCTTCCGCTCGAAGAGTAAGTAGCCGCCGCAGGCGAACACTAGGCCGTAGCCTGCCAGCAGCCCGATCCGGGACAGCATGGGCAGGAAGGGCAGGGTGGTGCCGATCCATAGGTTGTGCCAACGCAGGTAGCCCACAAACACCAGGCCGCCCACAGAGGGCAGGTAGGTGCCCAGGGCCACCAGCCCTAAGTACAGCACCACACACAGCAGCACCGTCAAGCTGGAACTCTTGGCCAGCTGGTTCACCAGGGCGAAGAACAGCACCAGCACCGCCAGGGGGACCAGGTCCAGCACACAGGCCCCAAAGCTGGAGGCAATGCCCCCAGTGCCCCCCCCCAGGATCAGCTGGGTAAGGGTGGTGGCCACGAAAATCACCGCCAGGTCAATGGCGCACAGGAGGAACACCGCCAGGGCTTTGGAGAAAAACAGCTTTTCCCGGCGCACCGGACGCATCAGGGAAAAGCGGATGGTGTGGTCCGACTCCTCCCCCACGAACAGGTCGCAGGAGGCCATGATGGCCATGAGGGGCAGGAAGAAGATAATCACGAAAAAGAGGTTGGAGTTCATCAATCCCCCCAAGATGGACTCCCGGGAGACCATGCCGTCGGTGATATAGTTGGCGATCAGCAACCGCAGGGCGCTGGCCATGGAGACGGCGCAGCCCAGGATGAGGAACACCCAATATTTCTTTCGTTTTGCGAGCTTGAAGCCCTCGTTTTTCAAGTTGGCAATAAACTGTTGCATCCCGTTTCCCTCCTCACAGCACCACAGGGCCCTTTTTCTCCCGGACCTTGTCCAGGAAGTAATCTTCCAAGGAGGGATGCAGCCGCAGGGCTTCCTCCTTGGTGTCGAAGGAGATCATCTCCCCCTCATAGAGCACCAGCACGTGGGAACACATTTTTTCGATTTCCGAGGCCAAATGGCTGGCCACCAGGAAGGTGACCCCCTTCTCCTTGGCCAGGGCAATGATGATCTCCCGGATTTCAATGGTGGCCTCGATGTCCAGACCGTTGGTGGGCTCATCCAACACCAGCAATTCCGGCTCGGACAGCAGGGCCAGGGCCAAGCCCATGCGCTGCTTCATGCCCAGGGAGAAACGGCCGCAGCGCTCCTTGGCATAGGCCCCCAGGCCCACCAATTGCAGCACATGTTCCATCCGGGCCTTGTCCACCTGGGGGTAGTACCGGGCCGCCATGGTCAGGTGGTCCCAGGCGGTGAGGCTCTCGTACAGGGCGGGCTGCTCGATAAGGGCCCCCACCTTGCCCAAGGCCCCCTCCCGGTCACGGGTGATGTCCGCGCCGAACACCTCCACCTTCCCCTCGGTGGGGTTGGTGAGGCCGGTGATGGCCTTCATGATGGTGGTCTTTCCAGAGCCGTTGGGGCCCAGCAGGCCCACCACCTGGCCCCGCTCCACAGGGAAGCTGATGTTCTTGGCCCCCCGGCCGTTGCGGTAAAGTTTAGAAAAATGCTCCAATGATAGGATCGTCTCCACGCTGCAAGCTCCTTTCGCGCAGGAAGCCCCTGGGGGCAGAATTGCCCCCAGGGAGTCCCCGGATCATGAGATATAAAATGTCAGTCGTCTTGGCTGAGGTTCGTCCAGCCGTCCAGGTTCAGGGGCTGGACCTTGGTGGTGCCGTAGTCGCTGGCGGTGACGTTGGCGGTGAGGGTCAGGCTGTGGTCCTTGCCCTCCATGTCCTTGGTGGAGAAGGTAGCGGTGAGGCTGTTCTCCGTCAGGCGGCCTTGGTCGTCTACGGAGAAGGTGCAGCTCACGGTTTCCAGGGCCATGTCCTCGCCCAGGATGTCATTCAGGCGGACCATTGTGTCCGCGCTCTCCTGATGGGCCGCGAAATAATCCTTCTCGCTGGCGTAGTGGGTGGTGCTGCCGTCGGCGGCGACATAGAGGACGCCGGTGTCGCCCTTGTCCTCCAGCATGTCATAATACTTGTCATACAGCTCCCCGGTGACCTCGTTGTACTCATCGACCAGGTCCTCGTTGGCCTCAGCCCACTCCTCGTTATAGTCGTCGATATAGTTGTCAATCAGCTCCTGGGTGAGGGCGCTGCCGGTTTTCTCCTGGTAGTAGGCTGCCATGGTCGCTTCCTGGTCCTCCCAAACAACATAGCTGCTGTTGGCGCTGACAGAGGCGGAGCTATAGGCCATCAGGGACAGGCCGGCATTCACCACAGCGGGCACCTGGCTCTTGGAGATATCCACCTGATACTTGCTCACGCCATCCTCCTTGCCGATGGCCACGAAGTTGTTCTTCAAATCCCCCACCACGGTGTCCGCGGCCAGTTCCAGGAAGGTCACCATGCGCTGTTCCAGCTCACTGTCCTGGTCGATGCCCAACAGGCTGGTATCGCCGGGGCTGTCGCTCTTGTAGCTGTAATAGGTGTTGGGCTCCATGTCGCTGCTGTACCAGCTATTGACGCCGTTGTGCATCACATCCACGGTCTCATAGGCTTCCCCCCGGATCTGCTTGCTGCTGCGGCTGTCCCAGTTCTTGCCCTCCTTGGCATAGGAGGCGCTCACCTTGTCCAGCTCCTGGCCGTCCACCGAGATGCTATAGCTGCCCTTGAGGGTGACGTTGTCCGTCTCCAACAGCAGCTTCTTGGCGCCGTTCTTGTAGGCGGCGTAACCGTTTACGCTGCCAAAGGCTGCCCCGGCAGACACCGCCAGGATCAGCACTCCTGCCACCAGGCAGACCGTCAATTTCCGTTTCATCATGTTGTTTTCCTCCTTTTTATCCTTACCTGGGAACCCGGACCATGTCCCGGTTCCGTCTTGCTGCCAACGCCGCCCTGGCGGATGCCACCAGGATCAGCACGCCTACCATTAGATAGAGCATTCTTGTTCCCATTTTCCCCATATCTGGCTCCTTTGTTTCTCGTATTCCTCACATCTGGGGAATGTTTTTATGCTGCTGTGTCCATGTTTACCGTGTCCACCGCCTTGGTGCCGTCCTCCTGGGTAACATCCCGCCAGCCGGTGACGTCCAGGGGTTCCACGGTGGCGCAGCCGTAGTCCTTGGCGGTGAGGCTCCCGGTGAAGCACAGGGCGTGGCTCTGGCCCTTGGCGTCCACGGTGGTGAAGTTCACGGTGATGCTGTTCTCCACCAGGCGGCCTTGGCCGTCCACCCCGAAGCTGCAATCCACGTTTTCCAGGCTCAAGTCCTCCCCAATGAGGGCCTCCCAGTTGTTCATATATTCTTCCGGGTGGGCCTCGTAGAAGTCGTACTTGTTCTCGTACCGGGTCTGCTGGTTGTCTTTGCTGACGTAGAGGATGCCGCCCTGCTCATGGAGGGCATCGAAGAGGGCATCGGCGTACTTCTGCTGGACCACGTCATAGGCCTTCACAGCCTCCTGGTTGGCCTTCACCCAGTCGCCGTTGTAACCGTCCACGTAGTTCTCCCACAGCTCTTCCGAAATGGCGCTGCCAGTCTCGCTCTCATAAAAGGCGATTAGGCTCTGATGGTAGTTCTCATAGACCACCTCTTCGCTGGTGCTGGTGGCCTCGGAATAGGCTATCAGGGACAGGCCGGCGTTGATGAGGGCGGGCACCTGGTTCTTGGAGATGTTCACCTGATAGCGGCTCACGCCATCTTCCTTGCCGGTGGCCACGAAGTTGTTCTTCAAGTCCCCCATCATGGTGTCGGCGGCCAGTTCCAGGAAGGTCGTCAACCGGCGCTCTAGCTCGTCGGCATCCTCTCCCAACAGATCAATCATCGGTGTCACCTCCGTCTTGGGCACCTCATGGGTGCGGTAGGTCTGGGGCTCCATGCCGGAGCTGTAATAGGTGTTCACGCCGTTGATGGTGACAGAGTGGGACTCATAGCTGGGCTGGTCGCCCGTCCCCTCCCACGTGTGGGTAGCCTGGTTGGCCCCGTCGGTGATCAGCTCCTCCCTGCTGTTCACCACTTCCTTGCCGTCTATGGAGATGCGCACGGAGCCGGCCAAGCTCACGTTGTTGCATTCCTTCACCAGGGCCTTCACCCCGTTCTTATAGGCGGTGTAACCATTCACACTGCCATAGGCCGCCCCGGCGGACACCGCCAGGACCAGCACGCCCGCCAAAAGGCAAGCCGTCAGTTTTCGTTTCTTCATTGGGATTCCTCCTTTTCCCAGCGATATGCAAACGTCGCCTGCGCATTGCTTGGATGCTTTGAGTATAGCACGGAAGTCCTGAAGAAAAAATACAGCATCTCTTAAAATTTCATTAAAAAGGGAGAAGCTTTCGTGAAGGGGGACGCACACAAAATCATATCCCCCATGTGCCCGTGAAGTCAAACTGTTTACCTTCCTCACAAGTATACGTCAATCTTGCGTTAAAAACAAAAGAAATCTGGCAAAAGGACCATGGCCACCCACAAGAATGCCCTTATTTCGCTGTTGACGAACGCGCATCATACGTATATAATAGTAAGACAAAGGCGGTGGTAAGGGATGACTGCACGCCAGTTGGAAAAACTACTTCTTGCTGACGGCTGGTATTATTTTGAAAGCAGAGGGTCGCACAAACAATTCAAGCATCGGGAAAAAGAGGGAAAAATCACCATCCCGCAACATAAGGGCGATATAAAAATCAAAACTGCCAATACGATCTTGAAACAAGCAGGATTGAAATAGGAGGGTTTTCTTATGAAATTGGTTTATCCTGCCGTATTCTATCCCTGTGAGGAAGGCGGCTATACTGTCGAAGTCCCCGACCTTCCCGGTTGCGTGACGGAGGGCGACACCCTAGCCGATGCCATCTTGATGGGAGAGGACGCCGCCAGCGGATGGGTCCTGGACGAACTGGAAGCGGGACGGGCAGCCCCCCCAGCCAGCCCCATCCACGCAATCCACCCCGATGATAACGGCTTTGTCAGCTTGCTGACCCTGG
The DNA here is from genome assembly GCA_910584805.1 of uncultured Oscillospiraceae bacterium. GTDB lineage: Bacteria > Bacillota > Clostridia > Oscillospirales > Oscillospiraceae > Evtepia. The sequence continues at coordinate 15,354 of CAJUCB010000001.1, read as the reverse complement.
ACATGGATGCCTACGCGGAGAAGTATGGAAAAAAAGCTGTGCGCAAAAACCTGACCATTCCCGCTTGGCTGAACACCTTTGCAGAAACACAAAAGGTGAATTTCTCCCAATTGCTCACAGAAGCATTGACTGATCTCTATCAAAAAGCGCAATAACCATTGCGAAACCACACAGCAACCACTACCAGTCCATCCAAAAAAGAGGAGGAACGCCCCAAGGGTTCCCTCCTCTTTTTCCATTTTACCAAACCTTCGCGCAGCCCACGCCCAGCACACCCTCGCCGGTGTGGCAGCACACACTCAGGGGCAGGCTGGTCAGGCCCACCTGATAGTCCGGGAAGGCCGCCTGGACTTCCTTCTGCCAGGCCTCCCCATAGGCGGGGTCCCCGCCGGTATAGCCGGAATAGACCACCATCTTCATCCCCGCAAAGCGGGTCTGCAAATCGTCCTTCAGGGCCTGGATCAGGACCTTCTTGGCCTGTCCCATCCCCCGGGCCTTTTTATAGGCGTCCAGCTTGCCCCCTTGGATCTGCAACACGGGCTTGATGTGCAGCACCGCCGCCATGGCCGCCGCTGCCGCCGTCACCCGGCCGCTTTTGCGCAGGTATTCCAGGGTGTTCACCGCCAGGTAGATGCTGGACTGGGCCGCCTCCGCCTCCAGGGCCCGCTGGACCTGGACTGGGTCCATCCCCTGCCCCAGCATGGTGCGGGCGTTGCGGATGGACTGCATCAGGGTTATGGAGATGCGCCGGTCGTCCACCACCAGCACCCGCCCGTCGTAGTCCTTGGCCAGGGCCTTCGCGGTCTGGCAGGAGCCGCTGAGCCCCGAGGACATGGGGAAGTGGAGGATGCAGTCGTGGTCCCTCAGGAGCAGGTCCCACAGGTGGGTAATCTGCTCCGGCGGCGGCTGGGAGGTGAACACCTCCGCCCCCTCCCGGAGCTTTTCAAAGAACATGCTGTGGGTGCAGGTGGAGCCCTCTAAATAGGTCTCCCCGCCGATGAAAAAGGGCATGGGGATGAGTTGTACATCCAATTCCTCCGCCATCTGGGGGGTGAGGTTGCTGTTGGTGTCGGCTACAATCGCTGTTTTCAAGATCATTGCCCCTCAATTTCAAGTGGCGCATTTGCGCCTTGTATTTTAAGTATTAAGATATTATACCATAGCTGGCTTCACTTGACAAGGAGACAATTTTGTCCAATTGGAAAAGTCTTACAGGCTTGACAACACCCCGGCGGGAGGGTATCATGGAAGCAACGGGGAAAAAGGAGGCGTTGTCCTTATGGATACCCGTACCAAGAAGAAGCTGGGGGTATGGCTGTCTGTGGCAGGGATACTCCTGGTGCTGGCAGTTTACGGCGGGGTCTACGCCGTCACATTCACCCTGCCCATGCCCCTGCCTATGTTCCTCCTGCTGGAAGGCTTCGTATTTGCCGGCGGCCTGGGGGTACTGATCGCAGCGTGGTATCGGATCAAAGAAATCAATGGAGGCGAAGAAGATGATCTTAGTCAATACTGATTACATCACCGGGAAGGAATTGGAAATGCTGGGCCTGGTAAAGGGCAGCACCATCCAGTCCAAGAACATCGGCCGGGACATTACCCAGGGCTTCAAGACCCTGGTGGGCGGTGAGCTGGGGGCCTATACCGATATGATGAACGAGGCCCGGGCCCTGGCCACCAAGCGCATGACCGCCGAGGCGGAAAGCTTGGGGGCAGATGCCGTGGTGAATGTCCGCTACGCCTCCTCCGCTGTGATGCAGGGGGCCGCCGAGGTCATCGCCTACGGAACCGCAGTAAAATTCCGTTGAAGGGAGACCCCCACCCATGGCAAAAACAGCATGGATATTTTCCTACAAGCTCAAGAAAAACGTAAGTGACGAAACCTTCATCCAACGGACCCAAGCCCTCCACGACCAGGTCATTTCCAAGGCCAATGGTTTCATTTCTTGGGAACACTACCTGCAAGACAAGACCTGGACTGATTTCGTCCTCTGGGAGACGGAGGAGGACGCCCACAATGCCACCACCGTGGGACAGGGAAAAGAAGTGACAGCGGCGTTCTATGACTGTATCCAAATGAACACCTGCCGGGCGCTGATCTCTTCCTTTGTAAAAAAGTATTAAACCCCGGCTCCACAGCCAAAAAGGCTTCCGAAGCAGGGTTCCCCTTCCCCGGAAGCCTTTTTTCAGCCCAAGCGGGACAGCCATAAGATAACGCCATAGATCACGCTGGCGGAGATGCCATAGACCAGCACCGGCCCCGCCACGGTGAAGAGCTTGGCCGAGGTCCCCGTAACGAAGCCCTCCTGTTTGAACTCCATAGCCGGGGACACCACCGCGTTGGCAAAGCCGGTGATGGGCACCAAAGACCCCGATGCCGGTGAGCAGGGCGGTGACGAAGATGAGGGTGACGGAGGTCGCTGTCCCCGCCGCCTCCTGGCCTAGGCCCGCGTGCCGGTAGCCGTCCAGCAGGAGCTGGCCAATGACACAGATCAGCCCCCCCACCAGGAACGCCCACAGCATGTCCTTCCCCATGGGGGAGGGCTTCGCCTTGCCAGCCACATATTGCTGGTACTCCTTCTGGCTGAGTTTTTCCAAATCCAAAACGATCACCTCCCTCCCAGTATGTCCCACTCTGGCGGCGCTATGTCGCGTTTTTGAAAAAAAGCTTGACTTTCCCCCGGTTTTCGGTATAATAATATAGCTTATCCATGTCACTACATTTCGATAAGCCATCCTTTCCGCCGCTGCGGGCGGCGGGCATTTAAGTCCATAAGGAGGTGCAAAGAACCATGGCAAAGGTAACTGCAAACTACGAAGTGGTCTACATCATGGACCCCGCTCTGGGGGATGAGGCCATCGCTGCAATGATCGAGAAGTTCAAGACTCTGGTGGAAAGCCAGCAGGGCACTGTGGCTGAAGTCGATGATTGGGGCAAGCGCCGTCTGGCATATCCCATCAATGACCTGAACGAGGGCCACTACGTCCTCATGACCTTCACGTCCACACCCGACCTTCCCGCCGAGATGGACCGCGTGATGAAGATCACCGAGGGCGTTATGCGCTCCATGATCGTCTGCAAGGACGAATAAGGGGGACTTGCTTTGTTAAACAAGATTTTCCTCCAGGGCCGGCTGGTGGCCGACCCCGAACTGCGCCACACCCAGAGCGGCGTGGCTGTGACCTCCTTCCGCATCGCGGTGGACCGGAACTATAAGGACCGGGAGACTGGCGAGCGCAAGGCGGATTTCATCAATGTGGTGGCCTGGCGCCAGACTGGGGAGTTCGTCTCCCGCTTCTTCTCCAAGGGGCGCATCGCCATCGTGGAGGGGGAGCTCCAGACCCGGGACTATACCGACCGGGACGGGAACCGCCGCTACGCCACAGAGGTCATGGCCAGCAACGTCTACTTTGGGGATTCCCGCAGGGATGGGGACGGTGGCGGGGGCTATGCGCCCCAGGGCGGCGGCAGCTACGCCCCCCAGAGCCACGGTGGCTACAACGCCCCCCAGGGAGGGCCCCCATCTGGCGGCAGCTACAACGCCGCCCCCCCTGCCGTCGACCAATTCGCGGATCTCACCGACGACGACGGCGAGCTGCCCTTCTGATCTGGCAGCACATATCATTTAAGGAGGTTTGCCACCATGGCTATGGATAGAGAACGTCCCCGCGGCCGGAAGCGCCGCAAGGTCTGCACGTTCTGCGTGGATAAGGTCGAGCACATCGACTACAAGGATTCCGCTAAGCTGCGCCGGTTCCTCTCCGAGCGCTCCAAGATTCTGCCCCGCAGAACCACCGGTACCTGCGCAATGCACCAGCGCCAGCTGACGGAGGCCATCAAGCGCGCCCGTCAGATCGCCCTGCTGCCTTACGTCACCGACTAACTTCTTTTTCTTGAAAGAAAAAGAAGCAAAAAGAACTTTAATTTCGTTACGGAGGGTTATATAACCCTTCAGCTTATGTGCTCGGTAATGGGAGTTTGTTCTTTTCTTTTACTTTTTTCACGCCGCAAACGGGGTTGTTTGCGGCGTGTTTTTTTCTGCGAAAGGATATGTAGGGGGCATGTCACGGGCTTCGCCGTGACATTTTTTGGGGGGGTGGGGCGGTATTGTGCTTCTTATTTTTGTGTTAGCATGTCCCATAATCTGTCGGCACTGTTTAATTGGTTTAGTCGTATTTGTATGAGCTCTTCCAAAGACTTCAAGGCGTCCCCTGTGACAAATTCTCCCATGCGGCCCAAGGCTGCTACATCTGATTCATAATATTTCACCAGTTGGTCCATGTGCTGTTGCAGCTCGCTCAACTGTTTCGTCTCCATCTCCACCAATATGCTCATTGTATTTGTCTCCTTCCCATGAATTGGTCGTTTCTACGGAGCATTATAGGCTATTTATAGTATATAGTCAATAAGAAGCGTATATATTAAAATGGGTTTTGAGGTAATATACCATGATTTCATATCAGCCATTTTGGAATACGCTCAAGGAACGGGACGTCTCAACCTACACGTTGATTAAAAAATACAACATTAGCAGCAACCGTCTCACCCGCATGCGCAAAGGGCTCCCGTTATCAACCGTAAGCATTGATGAATTTTGCCGCATCCTGCATTGTAACGTTGAGGATATCATTGAATATGTGGAAGAACAGGAGTAGCCAAGGTGGTTACAGGCCCCAAGGGAAATCATAATAACAAAAGCCAAACCCACACATAAACAAGCTGTTTACATGCCCTGTGAGAAATGATATAATTAGAATAGAAGATCATTTCATCGACGCCCCGAAAGGAGGCATACACCATGGGTATGACGGACAAACAATTCCAGAGCTGGGTTCGCTTTTTGCTGGGCGATTTGAAAGACTTGGAGCAGGAAACCGATCCAGAAAAGCAAAAAGCTAAGCTGAAAGAGATCATGGACAATCTGCAAAAGACACTGGAAGATTAACCGATTCCACAAACAGCCCGCCGCGGACAGATTCTCGCGGCGGGCTGTTCTCGTCTGTTTCATTCCATTTTATCCGGCCCTTCCCCCTTGTATAATCCGCCCCGCCCCTGCCCATACTTTCCAGGAAGGGAGTGGCAGTTATGGTAAAAGGTGTGACCCGCCAAGTGGTTGTTGTAAAATCCCCCGCCCCAAAAATTGATGAGGCCATCTTTCTCCTCCGGGAGCCCGTGGCCCCAGACCCCTCTTCGGAACGGGAGGCACTGCGCCAGGCCCTCCGGGTGGCTGACGAATACATCCTCCAAAACACCCCCCAGGGCCGGCGGCGGCGGATGATCCAGCCCATCCTGTTTACCCTCCTGGGCTGTGGGCTGGCCTCCGCCTTGTGGGGCGCGGCCCTTTTCTTTTCCTGGCCGTTGTGATAGAATAGGGTGAATCCTTTGAAAAGAGGCCCCTGTTTATGAACAATGTTATCCTCATCGGGATGCCCGGGGTGGGCAAGAGTACCTTGGGCGTCCTGTTGGCCAAGACCTTAGGTTTTGGCTTCGTAGACACCGACCTATTGATCCAAGCCCAGGAGGGGCAGCTCCTCCGGGATCTCATCGGCAACTTAGGCAGCCAGGGCTTCCTGGACTTGGAGGAAAGCCTCTGCGCCACCCTGGCCCTCAGCCAGACGGTGGTCGCCACCGGGGGCAGCGTGGTCTATGGCCCCAAGGCCATGGCCCACCTGAAAGCCCTGGGCACGGTGGTGTATTTGAAGCTGGACTACGAACCCCTGGCCCAGCGCCTGGGGAACCTACAGCTCCGGGGGGTGGTGCTCCAACCGGGGCAGACCCTGCAAGCCCTCTATCAGGAGCGGGTCCCCCTCTATCAGCAATATGCCGACATCACCGTGGACTGCGGCGGGAAGGACATTGAGGCCAGCTTAGCCCAGGTGTTGGCGGCGCTGGAAGCCAACCATGTATAAGCAAACGGACTGTCAAAAAGGCTTCGTTTTTTTGACGCACTGAAAAGACCGGGGGTTACCCGGTCTTTTTTGCGCCAACTCCGGCACATTCACGGCACGGGCTTCCCCCCCGCCGTGCGCAAGTTCTCCTTTAAGGCCCGCATGGTGCTTGTGATGACCTTCAGCTCCCAATGGCTGCAATCGGCCAAAAGCTCCGTGGCCTCCCGCCGGAAGGCATCCTTGGACTCCACCAGGCTGTCGCACAGCAGGTCGTCCACCGTCACCTCCAAGGCGTTGGCAATGTTCACCATCGTGGGCAGGCTCAGCTTCGTGGCACCCCGCTCGATATGGGAGACGTTGGATGGCTCTTGATTGGACCGCTCCGCCAGGGCCTGTTGGGTCAGCCCCCGCTCCTTCCGCAACCGCCGGATCCTCACCCCAATCGCCTGATAATCAAGCTCCATTTTCCCCACCTCTTTTTTCGACAAAGTTATTGTATGTCCGATTCGGATATGTTAGAATAGTTTATACGTCCGAATCGGATATATACTAACTTTCGGAAGAAGGATTCTCATGAAAAAGCGGTGGCTTCTCCTGCCCCTATGCCTCCTCCTAGCCCAGCTCCCCGCCACCGCCCTAGCCGCGCAGGGGAGCGGCGGGACAGGACAGCTCAATTTCTTACTCTACGCCAGTGTGGCCTCCGCCCAGACAGCCCACAGCCTGGCAGATGCCCTTCTCCAACGGGCCACCTCCTGGGAGGACCTAGTCCCCAGGCCGGACCCCGGGCAGACCTGCCCCAGCCAGGCGGCAGCGCTGTTGGCGCGTTTGAACACAGCCCGGGCAGACCGGGGCCTCTCCCCATTGAACCATTCTGAATCCCTGTCCGCCCAGGCCATGGAGCGGGCAGAAGCCTATACCCATACCCTCGGCCAGCCGGGCGGCCTGCGCCGCTTTCGCTCTGACAACGGCGCCCCCTGCGCCGGGGAGCCAGGGGAAAACCGCGCCCTGGGGAACGCCTCCCCTGCCGCCGTCCTTCACGCCTGGCTGCGCAGCCCGGAAACCCGGGCCAATCTTTTCAGCCAGGCAGACACCCAGGCAGGGGCAGGCTGCTTCCTGCAAAATGGGCAGTATTGTTGGGTGCTGCTGCTGGGCAGCGGCACCAAATCCCACGTTCTCCTCCCCCCTGGGGACCCCTGCCGTGGCCTGGCAGGCGGCCCTGTTCCTTCCAGGGGGGAATAAATCGGGAAGGCGCTGTCTCAACCTCCATGAGGCAGCGCCTTCTTTATAGATTAGATTCTGCCTTCGACGAAATTCTCGAAAATGTCCCGCAAAGGCCGTGCTATACTGCAAGAAACACTGTATATAGTGCTCCCAGGGCAGATTAGGACACCATCATCCGCTCCTTCCCCGCCTCCAAGCGCACGGCAATCACGGTGCCGTCGTCCTCCTCCTGGTGGAGCTGCTGGGCTTGGCCCAAAATACGCTCCGCCAGCTCACCGGGGCTGGTCCCCTCATAGCCGCTGATGAGACTGCGCAGCCAGCCGTCCTCCCGGCCGCAGAGGATGCCATCGGTGACCAGGACAATCCAGTCCCCGGTCTCCCCCCGGAACTTGTGGGCATCGGGCTGGACCTTGGAGAAAATCCCCACCGGGGGGGAGTTCCCCACAGCGCACTTGATCTGCCGGTCCCGGCGCACATAGGTCGGCGCAGCCCCCTGTTTGTGGACGCAGCAGCGGCCGGAGAACAGGTCAATGGAGAGCAAGTCCACCGTGGTGCTGCCCATGTCCTCCCCCCGGAGGGCCAGGGCAGAGGCCACTGTGGCCACCGCCTCCTCCGGGTCCATCCCCGCCTGAAGGAAGCGCTCGATGAGCTTCGCCGCCCGGCTGCTCTCCTCCCGGGCCCCTTCCCCGCTGCCCATGCCGTCGCACAGGAGCAGGAAGAGCATCCCGTCCTCCCGGCGGAACCACACCCCTGTGTCGCCGCTGATCCGCTCCCCCTTCCGGGGCGCACCCGCCATGGCCACCGTGGTGCGGAAGGGCTCCGCCTGGGCGAAGAGGAGCTGCCCCCCCTCCTCCTCCGGGTTGCGCAGGGGGGTACCCATAAGCTGGGCCAAATCCCGGCGGGCAGTCTTACTCTGCAATTCCTGGGCCAGGGGCGTCACCACCTGGAGGCGGCCCCCCCGGTCATAGTACACCGAGCCCCCTTCCAGGCCCAGCCCCCGCAAATACTCCCGCAGCCGCGCCTGCCGGGGCAGGTCCGGGGTCAGGGCAGCGGAGACCTCCTCCGCGGTCCGGGTCATGAACTGGTCCAGGCGGGCGTACTGGCTGCACAGGGCCTTCCGGCTCTCCTGGGTCCGGCGCAGAACCTGGCGGCGGCGCAAGAACGCGGTGAGCTCCCGGTTTACCTCTCCCAGGAATTCTGGAAAGTGGACGCAGCGGTCGGAGAAGCGCCCGGCAAAATCTGTCGCCAAGGCCCGGCCACGCTCCAAGATGGCAGCGGTGGAATCGTTGAGGATGCCCCGGGTCTCCTGGTAGTCCCGCTGCCAACAGCTCCCCCGGAGGGTACAGTGGGCGCAGACCTTGTCCACCGCCCGGGTGAAAATCTCCGCCGGGTTCTCCCCATTGGCCGCCTCCGGGGCCAAGCTCTCCTTCACCTGGTCATAGAGGCTGTGGAAGGCGTCGGCCATCCCCGTCAGCTTCCGGCTGGCCACCACGGCGGAGGTCTCGTCCCCGCCCTGGGGCAGGGCCGCCGCCTCCCGCACTGCCTGGGGTTTCAAGGGCAGCGCCAGGAAAACCCCCACCCCCACAGCGGTTTCCAGGAGCATCCCCATCCGGCTGCCCCCGTCCCAGGTCCACAGCACTGCGGCGCAGGTGGCCAGGGCATACACCAAGGCGGTGGCCAGCTTCCCCTTCTTATAACAGAGCCCACTGGCCAGGCCTGCCAAGGCAAACACCATGCTGTAATAGGGGGGCTCCCCAGAGGCCAGGTCCAGGGCCACCCCGGTGCAGGCCCCCACCAGCACCCCTTCCCGGTTCCCCCGCCGGGCGGCAGCCATGGTGCCCACTGCCGCCAGCAGGCGGCCCATGGAAAAGGTCTCCAAAATCTCCACCCGGGCTAGGGACATCAGCACCGTCCCCGCCACCATCAGGAAGCACGCCCCCTGCCCTGGGGCCAGGGGTTCCCGTTCCTCCAAGGTCTCCGGCCACTGGCGGAAGGCAATGCGGTAGCAATAGGCCGCCGCCCCGGTGAAGAGCACCTCGGTGACGAAATATACCAGGTCCTCCCCATACCAGCCCTTGCCCCCCCGGCAGACGATCCCCGTCATGGCGCTGACCAGACAGGCCACGCTGGGCATAAACCAGTCCCGTTGGTAGAGCTTTGCGTCAAAGAAGGCAAAGGCCACGGAGTACACCAGCACCCCGGAGGCGGCGTAGCGCATCCCGTCGGTCATGCCCTCTAGGCAGAGGTAGCCCAGGCAGCTCCCCGCCAAGGTACTCAGCCCCGTGAGCCCCGATCCGGCAGCGGCCACCGCCGCCACCCCAAAGGGGGCATAGAGGCCAAAGATCTCCGCCCCAGCCAGCACCGCCCCCAGCAGGAAGCCCACCCCGCACTCCGCCGTCCCCATGAGGGCCCGGCGGGACATACGCACGGTATCCCGCTGGGGGAAGCGGAGCCGCCGCAATCTTTCATTTGTAGCCATGAATCATTCCTCCCAGTTTTTCAAAGGGGTGTATCTGTAGCCTGTCCCGCGGTCCGGCTCGATGCGCCCTATGCTTTGTGGTTCCAAATTATACGTGCTGGGAGGGAAAAAAGGCTGTCGTTCCCTGCATGGGGAAAAAGAGGGCCTTTCACGAAGAACCCCCCTCCTGCCGCCTCCTTCGGCGGCAAAGGGAGGCATTTTCTCAAAAGCGCCGGGCGAATCCCCATGGGAAAAGCAAAATAGTCGGGTAAAAAACTGCGGCGCCTGCCAAATGGCAGACGCCGCGGTGTCATGGTTCGCGTTCATTTTTTGTTGCTC
>CAJUCB010000001.1:0-5437 GCA_910584805.1 uncultured Oscillospiraceae bacterium | reverse complement strand
ACATTTTCGGACTTCCATCTTCGGTTTTCTGGGCCATCGACATCCCTTCCAGAAGCTGCTTCAAGCTGTGTTGCGCTCCGGTATCCGTCACATCGCTCTCGTTCACACCGTGAAACAGCCATGGAACGTAGATATCGTCCAGGGTATGGCCCTGCTGGTTGACTGCGGCCTCGTCGAATGTAAACGTTACCTTCATGGGGTTCTACTCCTTTCCCCGCTCCTTCCAAAGCTGGTCCCTGGCCAGCAGGCGCAGGGCGAAATCTGCCAGGTTTTTTGCGCTCTCGTGGCGCAGGAACTTCACCTTCAAATCCCCCAGGCGCACCCGGTCCAGGTTATCCGCGTCCTTCAACAGCCGGGTGAGCTCCACTGCCCGGTCAAAGTCCGCCGGGTGGAAGGCGTGTACCGTCTCCTCCAAGCGAGCATCCGGCAGGGCGTGGGCGGTGACGGCGGCTTGGAGCTCCGCCAGGGCCTCCCCAGTCTGGCCGGTAAGCTCCTCTAGGCGCTGGGCAGAGCGGGCCCCGTGGTCCAGGTCGTAGCCGTCGAAGGTCCGGCCTACGTCGTGGTAGGCGGCGGCCCGGAACAGCTGGCGCACCAAATCCTCCGGCAGGGCCTCCTGCCAGGCGATGAGGGCAGCGAAAAGGAGCACCCGGTGGATGTGTCCGCTGCCATGGACGCGGCTTTTATATAGGGCGTCCTCCTGTAAGCTCTCATAGGTCTCCAACAGCAAGGGGTACAGGGGCCAGGCTTGCAAGCCCTGGATCAGGGCGGCATCCGACTCCCAATCTCCCTGTTCCAGCAGGGAAAGCATTCTGTTCTCCGGCATAGGGCTCCCTCCTCTTCCATTCTTTCCCCTATTATCCTACCCGGCCATGCCCTTTGTCAATCCCCCGTTTTTTCCGCTGGCCTGGATGGGGCGGCTCCCGGTTGAGCAGGGCGGCCCCGCCGTAACGCAGGCAGCGGCGCAGCCGTTCCTCCCCCCGGAGCATGGTCCGGGACACGGTGCTCCGGTCCACCCCCAGCTCCTGGGCGATCTCCCCCATGGTCATGCCCTGGGCGTAGTACAGCAGCAGCACCTGCCGCTGGCGGGCTGTCACGTCCTCCCCCAGGGCCCGGGCCAGGTTGCGTTGGAGCTGGCTGAGCTCCTCCCGGTTGTCCTGGGCCATCAGCCGGGCATACACCGCCATGTCTGCCGCGTAGGCCTGTCCTCTCCTATAGCGTGTACCTGTCATTGCGCCGGTACCCCCTTTCATAATAGTGCTCCAACAACACCGCCAGGTCCCTGGCCTCCCGCCAGATGGGCGTCAGGGCCAGGGCACGGCCGTTGAGCCGCTCCCGTTCCGTCCTGCTCTGGGCCTGCCGCCCCGCCGCCTCCAAGGCCCGGATACGCTCCCGCAGCCGCTGGGCCTGGGCACGGTAGGTGGTGGACATCTCCTGCAAGGTCATGGCATCCTCCTCTCGTTTCCTCTCCCGCCGCCGGCAGCGGCGGCAGACGCCCCCCATGCCAGGGGGGTCATAGCTGTACTGTTCCTGCCCACAGCCCAGGCAAACATAGCTGGGCCGCTCCGCCTGCTTGTCCCGAAAAGGATAGCAGTCCAAAATTTGTGCCAAAAAAACGCTCCTTTTTTGAAAAAACCTCTTGACAAATCCGCGTCCCTCTGTTAAACTAATCATCGCTGCGGACGAGACACACGCGCTGGTGTAGCTCAGTTGGTAGAGCAGCTGATTTGTAATCAGCAGGTCGGGGGTTCGAGTCCGTCCACCAGCTCCACAATTTCATAGGGAGGAGTTCCCGAGTGGCCAAAGGGGGCAGACTGTAAATCTGTTGTCGACGACTTCGATGGTTCGAATCCATCCTCCTCCACCAGAGAGCAAGCTTTGTGCTTGCTCTCTTTTTCTATTCCAGCGCCCCACTAACCCGCCTGACCACTCCAACGAAATCGAACATCTGTTCGTCTTGCTTTTGAGGATACCATATCCCACCGCCTTTTGTCAATCCGAACAAGCAGGACTGTTTTCCCTTCCGTTCCGTTTTTTCGGACAGGGGTTTTCCCCGGGCTGCAAAAAAATTTTCTCACCAGCTGTCATCCCGCCCTGGAATTGTTGTCTTATAGAGTAGAAGATGATTTCTCGGAGAAAGGAGCCTGTCTATGAAACGAACCCATATCCAAGGCCTGCTGTTGGGCGGCCTAGCCGCCGCCTGTCTCCTGGTGGCCCTCCTCCTGGCCCGTCCCAGCCCGGCAGAGGACACCTCGCGCCCGGAGCCTACCTCCGCACTGCCTCTAAGTTCCAATCAACAAGTGCGGAAGCAGCAGGGGGAACCGCCCCAAGCCCTGACCCTCCCCCAGGCCCAGGCCATGGCCCCCCAGGGGGCGTACCTGCCTGACACCCCCCAGGGCTTCCAGCTAGAGTCCGCTTATTACGACCCCACAGAGGACTGCCTTACCCTCCTCTGGACCCGGCCTGGCGCTTATGACGAATTGCGCTGGTCCATCTCCCCCTACGGCGCCTCCCACGCCCCCCGGCTCACCGCCGTGGCGGACTTGGAGAACTACGATCTGAGCCGCTACCCCATCCCCCGGGCGGATTCTGTCCCGGAGGCGCTGCGGGAGGTGGTAGACCACCCCATCTTCCCCGGGGAAGAACTGAGCCAGGAGGCAGTCCAGCGCCGGGCCTACACCCTAAAGGACGCCGGGGACAGCCAGGGCCCCCGGATGTCCTTCGGGGTGCGCTACGGGGACATGGTGGTGGAGCTGACCGCCAAGGGGGTGGACCCGGGGTGGGTCTATGGGCAGTTGGCCACCCTGCCCGGTTCCGCTGACCAGACATAAGCCGCCATCCCACCCAGGCCCCCCGTTCAAGCCCACAAAAAACCGCCCCTCGGAGCTAGATTACTCCGAAGGGCGGCTTTGTCTTTTAGGGCAAACACTGCATGGGGTCGATGGGTTCCTCCTGCCACAGCAGTTCAAAATGGCAATGGGGCCCGGTGGCCCGGCCGGTGGCCCCCACCTGGGCGATGGACTGGCCCTGGACCACCTGGTCCCCCGCCTGGACCAACAGCTGGGAACAGTGGGCATAGTAGGTCACATAGCCGTTGCCGTGGTCCAGCTTCACTAGGTTGCCATAGGTCCCCTTCTCCCCGGCCCAGATGACGGTGCCGTCAGCGGCGGCCACAATGGGGCTGCCCTGGGCGGCGGCGATGTCCGTCCCCCGGTGGAAGCTGTTGGAACCGAAGATGTCCCGGTTGCCAAAGCCGGAGGTCACGGTGCCCATACAGGGCCAGAGGAAACGCCCCTGGGCCCCCTCCACCCCCTGGCCGGTGCCCACGGCAATCTGGGTGGAGACGGGGGCAAGCACGGGGATGGTGGACAAGTTCTCCCGTTTTGACTCCTCCCCGCAGCAGTAGACCACCCGGTCCGTGCGCTCCTCCTTGCCGGGGACGCCCTCCCGGCGCTGGACCCGCTCCCCCACCAACAAGCTGGCGTCCTCAATTTCTTCCTCCTCAGGCGGCAGCTCCGCGGTGTAGGTTTCCAGCTCTTCGGTGTAGACCTTTAGGGAGGGGACAGGCTTGGCCTGTCCCCCCGCCGAGGCGAACACCGCCTGGGCCTCCTCCTGTCCCAGGAGCTGTTGGGTGAGTTCCTCCTGGGTGAGGATGGGGGTGCCGCTGGGGAGGTAGTCCAGCACCACCTCCACTTCATTGCCAAAATAGACGGCGGCGGTGGCGGGGCCGCTGTAGTGGTCCTTCACCTGTTGGAGGGCAGCTTGCACCTCCGCCTCCCCCAGGCAGGCCCCGGCGGGGGTGCCGTCGATACACAGGACGTAGGCCGCCTGGACCTGCTCCACCGTGTCCATTAGGGAATCCGCCAGTTGGCCAGGGTCCTGGATCTCCTGTTTGGGGGCGATGGTCAGGCGCACCTGGGCGTCCTGGTAGGCGTAATCGGTTTGGAGGATGGCGGAGACCTGTTCCTCCACTCGCTCCACCGCCTGCTGGTAGGTCTCCGCCCCCTGGATGTAGGCCACCGGCGCACCGTCGGAGGTCACCGCGTAGCACAGGGTGCAGCTGGACACCAGCAGGGCCCCTGCCGCCGACAGGCCGGTGAGCCCCAGCAGGAACCCCGCCGCCACGTCCTTGCGCCGCCGCCGTCCCTCCACCTCCGGGAGGGGAAGGGGGTGCTGGGCCACCTGGTACGGGGGATACCCCTCCCCCCGCCCCGGGCCTTTGGAAAAGCCTTTCTTCTTCACGGAACATTGCTCCTTTCCTTTGTGCTGGGAGTAAACTACAAAACTGTTACAAACTGGTAACGATTCCAGGATAAAAGGCCTGGCCCCATTCGTCAAGGGGGCGCTTTTCAGAGTTTTTGGCCCCTTTGGGCATATTTCTTAGAAGGGAGGAAGATTCGTCCAGAAATTTTCTGCCGCGGCTCTTTACACGCTGTATTCCAGCGGGTATAATAATACGGATTGTTAAAGGAGGGAACCCATGCACGTAACATTTTCCCAGGCGCTGTCCCGGCTGCGCCGCGAGAAAGGGGTCAGCCAACGGCAGGCGGCCCAGGCGTTGGAGGTATCCCAGGCCCTCCTGTCCCACTACGAGAATGGGATCCGGGAACCGGGCCTGGCCTTTGTGACCCGGGCCTGTGACTACTATCAGGTCTCAGCGGACTACCTGCTGGGGCGCACCGGGGAGCGCAGCGGCCCCAAGCCGCCGGAGGCCGCCCAGGGGGAGGAGCAATTGCTCCTGCGCACCGGCCAGGCCCTGGGCAACGCCTGGGCACAGCTGTGCCGGGCGGACCCGGCCTTGGCCCCCCTATTCCTGCGCCTGTCTGAGGCCCTAGCCCAAGAGGGCAAGCACTAAGCGCCCACCGCCCCGGCGGCAGCGCAGTTAGGAGGAAGCGACATGACGGAGCAAACGAAAATCCGTAATTTTTCGATCATCGCCCACATCGACCACGGCAAGTCCACCCTGGCCGACCGGCTGCTGGAGCTGTGCAACGCCGTCTCCGAACGGGAGATGGAGAACCAGCTCTTGGACAATATGGACCTGGAACGGGAACGGGGCATCACCATCAAAGCCCGGGCGGTGACCATCCAATATGATGCCCTGGACGGGGAACGCTATACCCTCAACCTCATCGACACCCCCGGCCACGTGGACTTCAACTATGAGGTCTCCCGCTCCCTGGCCGCCTGCGAGGGGGCGGTGCTGGTGGTGGACGCCTCCCAGGGGGTGGAGGCCCAGACCCTGGCCAACACCTACCTGGCCATGGAGCACGATTTGGAAATCCGCCCGGTGATCAACAAGATCGACCTCCCCGCCGCCGACGTGCCCCGGGTGAAAGCCGAGGTGGAAAACGTCATCGGCCTAGAGGCCCAAAACGCCCCGGAAATTTCCGCCAAGCTGGGGCAGAATATCCGGGACGTGTTGGAGGACGTGGTAACC